>NZ_JANINT010000066.1 GCF_024509035.1 Nocardioides sp.
GCCCGCCCCGGCGGTGGCGGCGAACCTGCATGCTCTCGCGACGTCGCCCCGTCGCCTGCGCCTCTCGCTCGCCGGTGCCGGTCGCGACGTCCTCGGCTACTGGTGGACCGACGGGCGCGTCGCCGGATCGGTCGTGCGCGACGGCGCCCGGTGCGCGGTGAGCGCCTTCGCGGCACCGATGCTCGGTGGCGAGCTCCTCGAAACCCTGCCCGATCCCGACCGGCCCGACAGCGCCGAGGTCGTGGTGCCGGTCGACGCGTTCCCCGTGCTCGCTGCCCTCGAGGACCTGCCGGCGGGCGCCGCGGACGTCGTCGCCGACGCGACCGGGGTCGCGGAGTCGACGGTGCACGAGGTGGCGCGCTGGAGCGCCGACGTCGAGGCCGTCCTCCTCGTCACCACCGTGCCCCCGGACCCGCGCGCGCCGGCTGGGGCGCTCGTCTGGTTCCTGCACCGCTCCGGCTGGTGGTCGGCGCGTCTCGGTCGCCTCGACGGCCGACGCGTGGCCGTCCTGCGGCCTGCGCGGCGTCGCGACCTCGTGGGCTGGGTGGGCGAGCTGACCGCCGGAGCGTGGCGATGACGGGCGACCGCGGAGTCGGGCCCGACCTGGAGGTGGTCGGCGGAGCGCACGGCGTACGTGCCGACCTGGCCGACATGGACGCGACCGGAGCCCAGCTCGCCTCGCTCGGCCTCGACGTCGGAGAGGTCGCCGCATCGTGCCACCCGGTCCTGGTCGACGGCGACGTCGTCGCGAGCGTCGTGCTCGCTCCGGTCACGTTCGGGCGCTTCGAGGCCGAGCTGCTCGGCGCGCTGGACGGGCCTCGCGGCCTGAGCGCCAACGCGGTCCGGCTGAGCGGCGTGGGTCTCCACATGCGGGCGACCGCCGCCGCCTACCGGGCCGTCGACGACGCGCTGGAGTGGCGCGACCACCTGACCGACCAGCTGCAGGGCTATCTCGCCGGCTGGGCGCTGGTCACGCCGGTCGTGGGCGTCCCGCTCGCAGGCGCCGTGACCGTCGAGCTGTGGAGCGAGGGCTTCTTCGACGACCCCGAGGCCTGGCTCACCGCCCACCCCGACGACCTCGAGGAGCTGGTGGCCTCGGCGCCCGGGTTCCTGGACTTCTACCTCCCCGGCGTGGGCTACCCGGCGACCTCCGAGCAGGGTGCCGCGCTGCTCGCGCTGCTCTACGACCAGGAGCTCACCGACGTCGTGCTCGAGGACACGGCGACCGAGCCGGCGCCGGCCGACCTGAGCGACGCGATGCAGCGTCTCACCGACCTGGCGAGCCGGCCGGACGGGTTCCAGATCGAGCGCGTGGGGGAGCCGCCGCACGAGGTGTGGAACGTCTACCTCCCCGGCACCAAGGCGTTCGACGGGCCGCTGCCGCACGGAGGCCCGCTGCCCGACGCCCTGGAGGACAGCGGGCTCGTGCAGAACCTGGGCACCAACTTCGCCCTGGTCGCCGGGCAGGACAACGCCTACGTCGAGGCGGTCGTCCGGGCGCTGCGCGAGGCGGGCGTGCCCCCGGACGCTCCGATCGCGCTGTACGGCCACAGCCAGGGCGGGATCGTCGCCGCGCGCGTGGCGCAGGCGCTGACCGATCCCGGCTCGGCGACGCCGTACCACGTCACGAACGTGGTGACCGCCGGGTCACCCGTGGACCACATCGACCTCCCGCCGTCCGTGCAGGTGCTCTCGCTGGTCAACGAGCACGACATCGTGCCCCGTCTCGACGGAGAGCCCTACGACGACGTGGCCAACCACACGACGATCATCACGAACCACGACACCGGTCAGGTGACCGGCAACCACTCGATGGACTCGACCTACCTGCCGATGGTCGCCGAGATCGAGGCGTCCGACGACCCGGCGGTCCGCGACGTCCTCGCGCCGTTGCAGTCGTTCCAGCCCGGAGGGAGCGCCACCACGTGGACGTTCCAGATGCAGCGGTGAGCCGAGCCCGGAGGGCGGTCGCCGTTCCGGCCGTCCTCGCTGCCCTCGCCCTCGCGGGGTGCGGCCCCTCGAGCACACCGGAGCAGCAGTCGCACAACGAGCAGACGGTCGAGGCGATCGCGGACGGTCTGGCCGGCGACCTGCCCGGGGTCACCGTCGACACCGCGACGTTCCGAGACGACGCGGAGAGCGACGCCAAGGTCTACCTGTTCCTCCGTTGCGACGGCTGTCGCGAGGACCGGGTCGTCGATCGCGCCGTGCGCGCGCTGTGGAGGTCCACGGTCACGCCCCTCCACACCTTCAGCGTCCGGGTCGTCGACAGCGACGACCTCGGCGAGGCGCGCCGCGACGTCGTGGTGTCCGCAGAGGAGGCGGCGCTGGTCGACGAGCTCGGTGAGCGGCCGGTGCCGAGCTCGACGGGCTGAGCCGCGGCGTCAGCCGACGAGCGGGACCTGCACGCCCACCTGGTCGCCGTCGCCGGCGAACAGCACGCCCCGGCCCGGCGTCACCCGCGCGACCAGCGAGGTGCGCGAGACCCGGGACCCGAAGACGTCGGCCTGCAGCGACTCCTGGGGCGAGAGCAGCAGGCCCTTGCGCCCCTTGCGGGCCTCGACCACCCAGCCGGAGAAGCCGGCGGAGAGCTCGGTGACGCCGCCCGCGACGACCATCGCGAACCCGCGCTCGCGGCCCTGCCGGATCACGGCCGTCAGCACGGGCGCGAGCGGTCCGTCGCGGAGCAGGTCGCCGTCGTCGACGAGCACCAGTGCGCCGTCCGGCAGGTCGCGCAGCCGCCCGACGACCGCCTCGGGCGAGGCGTCGGTGCCGACGACCGCCGCGTCGCCGACGAGCTCGCTGAGCGCGTTGGCGACCGGGGTGAAGGCGATCAGCGGGCGGCCGGTGTGCAGGGCATGCGCGGCGAGGAAGCACAGCGTGCTGGTGCGGCCGGTGCGCGGCTGCCCGACCACGAGTGCCGGCGTCGCCGTGGCCTCGACGGCGAGCAGCTCGAGCCGGTCGCCGCCGACGGCGAGCGGGACCATCGTGGGTGGGTACGCCGGGGCGTCGGCGAGCACCTCGGCGGCGGTGATCGTCGCGGGCAGCTGCGCGAGTCCCACCGGCCGCAGATGGGCAGGTGCCGGCGGGAGCCCGTGCTCGGCGGCGGTGAGCTCGCGCCCGAGCTCGCGGAGCAGCTCGCTCTGAGCCGCGCCGGCGGTGTCCGTGCCGAGCACGGCGACCTGGGCCTCGGTGCCCGAGTCGGCCCAGAAGCCGCGCCCGTCGGGGATCTCGTCGGGGAGGTCCTTCGGCTTGAGCCCCGCCGTCGCGTAGTCGCCGCGGTCGGGCAGCCGCAGCACCAGCTTGTGCTCGACGACGGTCGAGATCCGGCCGCTCAGCAGCGAGCGGTCACCGGTGACGACCAGCTGGACGCCCGCGCTCGCGCCCTCGCGCAGCAGCGTGAGCACCTGGTCGGTGAGCCGGCCGGTGTCGACCTCGCCCAGGTCGGAGAGGAACCCTTCCCAGCGGTCGAGGAGCAGCACGATGTAGGGCAGCCGCTCCTCGGGGGCGGCGGCGCGGCGCTGCTCGTCGACGTCGGCGTAGCCGGAGCGGCCGAGCACCTCCTGGCGGGCCTTGACCTCCTCGGCCAGCCGATCCAGCAGCCTGCCGGCGCGCTCGACCTCGGTGCGCTGCACGACGGCTCCGGTGTGCGGGAGCGCCGTGAGGGGCAGGAGGGCGCCGTTGCCGCAGTCGAGGCCGTAGAGGTGCAGGTCGCGTGAGCTGGTCGCCTGGGCGAGGCCGGCCGCGATCGTGCGCAGTGCCGTCGAGCGGCCCGAGCGCGGCCCGCCGACGACGTACAGGTGGCCGCTCGTGCCGAGGGTGAACCGTCGGGTCTCCTGGCTCTGGTCCTCGGGGTGGTCCTCGAGCGCCCAGGCCGTCGACCAGCCAGTGACCCGGTCGGCGAGGTCGTGAAGCCCGTCGCGGCCGTCATGCTCGGCGACGAGGTCGGCGGCCAGCACGGTGCGCGGCAGCTCCGGCAGCCAGGGCGAGTGCTGGCGGGAGAGGCCGCGCAGGTCGTTGGCGCCGAGGATCGCCTCGACGAGCACGGAGAGGTCGGTGTCGCCCTCGTCGGTCGTGGGGCCGGACTCGCCGGCCCGGGCCGGTGCCGGGTGGCCGACCTTGGTCCAGGGCACCGTCCAGGCGACCGGGTCGTCGTGCACCACGACCGCCGACTGCTGCTGCGGTCGCGCCCCGCCGACCCGCCCGGCCTGGAACGGCAGCAGGGAGGAGTGGCCGAGCCGGGCATAGCCGCGTCCGGGCTGGTCAGGTCCGATCGTGGCCGACTCGGGGGCGTCGATGACGTCGCGCGACTCGGCCTCGTCGGTGACGCGCAGCGCGATCCGCAGGTTGGTGTTGGCGCGGATGTCGTTGGAGATGACACCGGAAGGGCGCTGCGTCGCGAGCACGAGGTGGATGCCGAGCGAGCGACCGCGCTGCGCGATGGTGACCAGCCCGGTGACGAAGTCGGGCAGCTCGGCCTTGAGGCTGGCGAACTCGTCGATGACGATCACGAGCCGGGGGATGGCCGGGAGGTCCGGGTCGCGCTTGCGCAGCGCCCAGTAGTCCTCGAGGTCCTTGGCGCCGGGCCCGGCGAGCAGGTGCTCGCGTCGGCGCAGCTCGGCGCCGAGCGAGGTCAGCGCGCGGCCGACGAGGTGGGTGTCGAGGTCGGTGACCATGCCGACGGTGTGCGGCAGTCGCGCGCAGTCCTTGAACGCGGACCCGCCCTTGTAGTCCACCAGCACGAACGTGAGCTGGTCGGGGCTGTTGGCGATCGCCAGCGAGGCCACCAGGGTCTGCAGGAGCTCGGACTTGCCGGAGCCGGTGGTGCCCGCGACCAGGGCGTGCGGGCCGTCGCGGCGCAGGTCGAGGCGGAACGGCCCGTCGAACCCGGCACCCATGACGACGTCGGTGCGGGCCTCGGGTCCCCAGCGGCGGGCGACCTCCGGGGGCGTGGGGTCCTCGAGGTCGAGGAGGTCGAGCAGCCGGGCGGAGGAGGGCAGTGCCGAGGAGGTCGCGTCGGGCGTCGTGTCGCGCAGCGGGGCCAGGGCCCGGCCGACGCGCTCGGCCCAGGCCGGCTCGACCAGGTCGGGACGGATGCGGGCGACCGCGGCGGAGCCGGTGCGGCGCAGCTCGACCCGCCCGCCCGCGGCCTCGAGCACCGCGGCGCACTCCTCGGGCAGCGAGCGCTGGTCCTCGTCGAGGCACACGACGTACACGCCCGCGGCGGCGCCCTCGCGCAGCAGCGTCACGACGCCGGGCAGCGACCGGAGGCGGCGGGCGCCGTCGAGGACGACGAGGGTGTCGGGAGCCGGGGGCAGGCGCGAGCCGCTGACGGCACCGGGAGTGCCGTCGCCACGGCGGGACTCGATGAGGTGCACGAGCTCGGCGAGGCGCCGCCCGACGCTGCCCTGGTCGGTGCCGAGGACCGCGGCCACCGGCTCGCCCTCGACCCGGCAGTGCGGGAGCCAACGGGTCCAGCCCCACTGCTCCTCCCGGTCGGTGCCCGTGAGCACGACGACCCGCAGGTCCTTGGGCGTGTGCAGGACCGCCGACTGGCCCACGAACCACCGGGCGAGCGCGTCGACCTCGACCTCGTCGCCGCAGACGCCGACGACCGGCACGTCACGCAGCGAGATCGCGACCGGCACGTCGCCGAGGACGTCGGGCTCGCGCGGCTCGTCGGTCTCCTTGCGGGCCCGGTCGGTGACGCGGACGGTGGAGGGCACGTCGGCGACCCCGACGCGCAGCGTCAACGCGTCGCCGTCGGTACGGCGTCGCATCCACAGCTGCTGTCCCGGGCCCGCCGCTGCGAGCAGCACCGCGGCCGGATCGGGCCGGTCGCGACGCAGCTCGTCGCGCTCGAGCCGCTCGGCGATCGCGATCCGGCGCAGCACCGAGGCGAGCTCGGAACGGTAGGAGAGGAGCTGCTCGCGGTAGTCGCGCGCGGAACCGCGTCGCTGGGCGACGAAGTTGAACAGCGCCATCAGCGGGGAGAGCGCCGCGAACATCAAGAACCGGTAGCTGCCGAAGACGAGCGCCATCGGGCCGGCCATCACCATCGGCGCGAGGACCATCGGCCACGGCAGCGTCACGCGGCGTGGCGCGCGGGGCTCGCCCGGGATCACGAACGCACCCTCGCGTGCCGGCGGCATCAGCCGCGGTGGGCGGTTGAAGTCGGTGCCGAGCAGGTCCTGGCTGTGGCTGACGTCCGCGTCGGGCTGCCAGACGGGGTGCCACTGCAGCACGGTGTCACCCAGGCGCAAGTCGGCGCCGGCGGGCCACTGCGGCGGCTCGGGGTCGGCGGGCGTCGTGGTGGTCGCTCGCCGTGCCGCGTGCTTGGCCCGGCGTCGCTTGCGGCGGCGCTCCTTGCGCGTCAGGGCGGCGTCGGGCAAGGAGTCGAGCAGCGAGTCGGGGTCGTCGGGGTTGTCGGGGTCGGCCTGCTCGAGGTCCTGCTCGGGGGTCGGCTGGTCGGGGTCGTGGCCGTCGACGCGCACCGCGGCGCGCAGCTCCGGGGCGATGGAGAGGATCTCGATCTCGGCACGCGGGGTGACACGCAGGCGGGCGGCGTCGGCGGGGAGGAGCACGTCGGGGAGCGACATGCCGGCCGCCCCGTTGCCGAGCTCGACGTCGCCGATCCCGAGCCGGTGGACACGGCCGGACCCGGGGCCGGAGACCACGCGCAGCTCGACGACGCCGCGCGGCAGCTCGGGGGAGCGGCCGTCCGGCTCGTGGAGGACCACCACCGAGCCGGGCAGGAGACCGGCGTCGCGCAGGGTGTCGTCGGGGTCGACCCGCCGCCCGTCGATCCAGACCGCGCTCTGCCGGGCGAAGCTGGGGTGCATGTCGCCGCCGACCGCGCGCAGCAGCGCGGGGAGCAGGTCGGCGACCGCGGCCTCGGGACGCGTCTCGACGAGCACGTCGTGCTGCGCCTGCGTCGTCCCGTCCACCACGCTCAGGCTCAGTCTCAACCCTGCTCCTCCATCGATGCTCCAGTGCGGCAGTGCGGACACATCATGCCCCGCGAGGCAGACGGCTAGACCAGTGCTAGACCAGTGGCCAGCCGATTCCGACGCGGCACGCGACGAACCCGCGAGATCTCGGCATGAAATCGCGACAGTGGGGGAAGAACGTCCCTCGTGACTGTCGATACCGAGCAGGCCAGCCGCACGCGGGCGCCCTCCTGGCGTCCCTCCGGTGGCGGCGACCCCGTCCCCTCGTCGCGCCGAGCGAACGTCGATCCGCCGCGCCAGCGCCGGCCGGCGCTGGCCGCCCTGGCCCTGCTGCTGGTCGTCGGCGGCGCGCTGCTGGCCGGCCTCATGGCGGTGCGGATGGACAGCCGGACGTCGTACCTGGCGGCCTCGCGCGACATCGCGCCGGGGACCGCGATCACCGCCGCCGACCTGCGCGAGGTGTCGGTCGCCGCCGACGGGCTCAACCTGATCACCGCCGAGCAGGCCGACCAGATCCTGACCGGCAGCGTCTACGCCCGGGTGCCGATCTCGGCCGACTCCCTGGTTGACCAGTCCATGCTCACCAACGAGGCGCCTGTGGCTGACGGACGCGCGATCGTGTCCGTGCCCCTCAACCCGGTCCTGACGCCGGCCTCCTCGCTCGACGGGGGCGACCTCGTCCAGGTCGTCCGGGTCGGCGGCGAGCAGGGCAACGGGCAGGCGAAGGAGCTCACGCAGGCGCTCGTCATCGACGTGACCCAGGCGAGCACCGGCGACCTGCAGTCGTCGACGACCGGGTCGGTGACCCTCCTGGTCCCCGACTCCGCCGCCGCGGACGTGGTCGACGCCTCCGGCGCCAACGTCGCGGGCCTGGTGCTCCTCCAGCGCGGTCAGCCGCTCGACGTCGACCTCGAGGTGGGCGAGTGAGCGTCGTGGCACTGGCCTCGGCCAAGGGCTCGCCCGGCACCACGATGGCCGCCTTGGCCCTGGGCGCCGCCTGGGACTCGGACGTGGCCGTGGCCGACCTCGACCCGGTCGGTGGCGACATCGTGTGGCGGACCCGCGACCTCGCGGGCGAGCCGCTCGACCCCGACCACGGGGTGCTGAGCCTCGCGGCCGCTGCCCGTCGCGGCGCCACCGAGACCACCCTGGGCGACCACCTGCAGGAGTGCTCCCTGGGCTTCCCGGTCCTGGCCGGCGTGCCCTCGCCGGAGCAGCTGGCCGGACTCGGCTCCGCCTGGACGCAGCTGCCCCAGATCTTCTCGTCGTACGCCGGCGACGTGCTGGTCGACCTCGGGCGCGTGGTGCCGGGCTCGGCGTCGCTCCCGGTGCTCCTCCAGGCGGACGCGGTCGTCTTCGTGGTGCGACCCGACCTCGAGGGCGTGGCCCAGCTGCGCACGCGTCTTCGCGGGCTCGCGGACGCCCTCGGGCTCGACCACCCGCGCACCAGCCGGGTCGGTGTGGCGGTGACGACGTCCTACCGCGACACCGGTGTCGTCTCCGACCTGCAGCGACTGCTCGACGCCGAGGGGCTGCGGGCCCGGGTGCTCGGCATCGTCGCTGACGACGACAAGGGCGCACGGATCCTCTGCTCGACCCGGGTCGGCGACCCGCGCAAGACCCTGCTGGTGCGCTCCGCACGCAGCCTCGCCGACCAGGTGCGCACCCTGATCGGTGACGCGGCCCGTCTGGGGGTGATGTGAGATGGACCAGCAGCTGGTGCGTCGCCTCCGCGAGGAGGTCGCCGAGGTCCTGGCCCGGCAGCGTCGTGAGGACGCCTCGCGCGGGATGCCCGCCATGAGCGCCGAGGACGAGCGCCAGTTCGCCCGTGCGGTCGTGAGCCGGGTGCTGGACAGCTATGCCCGCGAGGAGGTCCGCGCCGGTCGCACGCCACCGAGCAGCGACGACGAGGCCGCGCTGGCCGAGGGCATCCACGCGGCGCTGTTCGGCGTGGGCCGTCTGCAGCCGCTCCTCGACGACCCCGAGGTCGAGAACATCGACATCAACGGGTGTGACCACGTGTTCATCGGCTACTCCGACGGCCGTGAGGAGCGGGGTGCCCCCGTCGCGGAGTCCGACGAGGAGCTCGTGGAGCTGGTCCAGACGCTGGGTGCCTACAGCGGCCTGACGAGCCGGCCGTTCGACACCGCCAACGCGCAGCTGGACATCCGGCTGCCCGACGGCTCCCGGCTCTCGGCGGTCCAGGGCGTGTGCCAGCGGCCGTCGATCTCGATCCGACGTGCCCGTCTGTCGCGGGTGAGTCTCGACATGCTGGTCGGCTACGGCAGCCTGTCGCCCGAGCTGGCGGCGTTCCTGTCCGCGGCGGTCCGGGCTCGCAAGAACATCATGATCGCGGGCGCCACCAACGCCGGCAAGACGACGATGCTGCGCGCGCTCGCCAACGAGATCGAGCCCCACGAGCGGCTGATCACCGTCGAGCGTGCCCTCGAGCTCGGGCTCGGCGAGTTCCCCGACCTGCACCCCAACGTCGTGGCGTTCGAGGAGCGGCTGCCCAACTCCGAGGGTCAGGGCGCGATCGGCATGGCCGACCTCGTGCGCCGCTCGCTGCGCATGAATCCCAGCCGGGTGATCGTCGGTGAGGTGCTGGGCGACGAGATCGTCACGATGCTCAACGCGATGAGCCAGGGCAACGACGGCTCGCTGTCGACCATCCACGCGAACTCCTCGGCCGAGGTCTTCAACCGCATCTGCACCTACGCGATCCAGAGCGCGGAGCGGCTGCCTGCCGAGGCGACGATGATGCTGATCGGCGGCGCCATCGACTTCGTCGTCTTCGTCGAGCGGGTCAACACCTTCGCCGACGGCGGCACGCTGCGACGCATGGTCACCTCGGTGCGCGAGGTCAACGGCGTCGATGGGCGGGTGCTCTCGAGCGAGGTCTTCGCGATGGGGCCGGAGGGCGTGGCGGTGCCGGGTGCGGCGATCGCCTGCCTGGCCGACCTCGAGCGCGTGGGGTACGTGCCGGGTGCCGCGGCGACGTGGCTGGAGCCGGCGCGGTGAGCGGCGACGGACTGACCCCCGAGCTCCTGCTCGTCATCCTGTTGGGCGCGATCAGCGCCGGCGGGGTCGCGCTCCTGGTCCACGCGCTGATCCCGAGGGAGCCTTCCGCGGTGGCCGACGCGCCCTCCTCGCTCCTGGACTCCGTCCAGGCCCTGGGCCGCCGCGTGCCGGTCGCGGTGGCGGTCGGACTGCTGGTGCTGCTGGTGACGCGGTGGGTCATCGCGGCCGTGGCGCTCGGCGTGCTGATCCTGATCTGGGACCGGATGTTCGGCGGCGGTCGCGAGGCGCGGCAGAGCGTCGCGCGGATCGACGCGATGGCCGCGTGGACCGAGTCGCTGCGCGACACGATCGCCGGTGCGGTCGGCCTCGAGCAGGCCATCCCGGCGACGACGCATGCGGCCGCTCCGGCGATCCGCGACGAGCTCCAGGCACTCTCCGACAGGCTCCGGGTCCGCGTCCCGCTCCCGGAGGCGCTGCAGCGCTTCGCCGACGAGCTCGACGACTCCGGCGCCGACCTGATCATCGCGGCCCTGATCCTGAACTCACGTCTGCGTGGTCCGGGCCTGCGCGAGGTGCTCAGCTCGCTCGCCGACTCCGCCCGTGCGGAGCTGGACATGCGCCAGCGGGTGAACGCCGGTCGCCGGAGCACCGAGCGCAGCGTCCAGATCGTGATCGGGGTCTCCGTGCTCTTCGTGGTGCTCCTCGCCTTGTTCAACCCCGAGTACGTCGAGCCCTACGACAGCCCCGTCGGCCAGATGGTGCTCGCCGTCGTCCTGGGCTTCTTCGCCGCCGGGATCGTGTGGCTGCGACGGCTCTCGACCTTCGAGGTGCCGGCCCGCTTCCTGCGCAGCCGGTCGACGGGGGTGCGAGCCTGATGTCGCTCACGATCGCCATGCTCGGTGGCGCGGTCGCCGGACTCGGGCTGCTGCTCGCGGGCTACCTGCTGGTCCAGCCGGGCACCTCGGGTCCGGTGGCGCTCGCCCAGCTCGACGCGCGGTTGGCACGCGGTCGGCGTCAGGCGAACCTGACCTCGGACCGACGTCACCAGGAGGAGTCGGCGCGGATGCGCCGCTTGGGTGCCGAGGTCAGCGACACCCTCGACAAGCGGGGCGTCCGGCTGCCGGGCTCGATCGGGCCGGCGCTCGCCCTGGTCGGGCAGTCGCGGGAGATGTTCCTGGCGCAGAGCATCGTGGGAGCCCTCGTGGGGTTCCTCGCTCCCGTCATCGCGCTGTCGCCGCTGATCGCGGTGGGCGCCGTCAGCCTGGTCGTCCCGCTGTGGGTGATGCTCATCGGCGCTGCTGTCGGGCTCGTGCTGCCGTACCTCCAGGTCAAGAGCAAGGCCGAGGACCGTCGCCGCGACTTCCGCCACGTCGTGTCGTCGTTCCTCGATCTCGTGTCGATGAACCTCGCCGGTGGCCGCGGTGTCCCCGAGGCGCTGCAGGCGGCGGCCTCCATCTCGGACAGCTGGGCGATGGTCCGGATCCGAGACACGCTCGAGGCGGCCCGCCTGCAGGGCGTGACACCGTGGGCGGCGCTGGGTGTCCTCGGCGACGAGGTGGACGTCGATGAGCTGCGCGACCTCTCGGCGGCGCTGGCGTTGGTGGCCGAGGACGGCGCCAAGGTGCGCGACTCGCTGAGCGCACGTGCGGCCTCGATGCGTCGCCGGGAGCTGGCCGACACCGAGGGCCGCGCGGCCGCCCGGTCCCAGTCGATGCTGGTCGCACAGCTGCTGCTCTGCGTCGGCTTCCTGCTGTTCTTGATGTACCCGGCCGTCGCCAAGGTGCTCGCCTGAATTCGCACGCCCGTCCAGGGATTGAAAACCGCTGCCGGGGGAAGGCTCCCGGCGACCGTCACAGAACTTCAAGGAGACGACGACCATGATCCAGCCCCAGCTCCAGTTGCTGTGCCTGCTCCTCTCGGCACACGTGAGCAAGGCGCGCAGGTCAGAGCGGGGCGCGAGCTCGGTGGAGTGGGTCGTGATCACGGCCCTCCTCGTCGCGATCGCTGCCGGGGCCGGCCTGCTCATCAAGGACAAGATCACCAACAAGGCGAGCTCGATCGATCTCGGCAAGTGATCGGCGAGCCCTCGGACACGCCACGTCGATGCGCCTTCGCCACCGTCCCGGACCCGGTCGTCTCCTAGACCGCGCGCCAGCGCGTCGCCGTGACGAGCGGGGCGTGTCGTCGGTGGAGCTGGTGCTCTACACGCCGTTGCTGATGTTCGCGATCTTCCTGGTCGTGCAGTTCGCGATGGTCTACCTCGGCAACAACGCGGCCTCGGCGGTCGCCCGCGAGGCAGCCCGCGTGGCCCGCACGACCGGGGATCCCGGTCAGGCCCACCAGGCCGGTGTCCAGTACGCCGCCAACATCGGCAAGGGCGTGCTGGAGGACTACGACGTGAAGGTGACGATGCTCGACAACGGCGAACGCGTGCGGGTCACGGTGACCGGGCACGCCCAGGAGATCTCGCCGGTCGGCGTGCCGCGGGTCAGCCAGACCGTCGAGGGCCCGGTCGAGCGGTTCGTGGAGTCGCCATGAGCTGGTGCTCTCGAGTGCGAGCGCGGCTCCGGGCGGCGGACGAGCGGGGGTCGATGGCCGTCGAGGTCGTGCTCATGACGCCGGTGCTCGTCGCGTTCCTGCTGCTCGTGGTCGCCTTCGGTCGCTACGTAGCCGTCCAGGGCGACATGGAGGCGGCGGCCCGCGACGCCGCACGAGAGGCCTCGCTGCAGGTCTCCAGCGGTGCAGCGTCCGACGCAGCCCGCAAGGTCGTCAACGACTCGCTCGACGACGGCACCGACTGCACCCAGATCTCGGTCGGCGGCGCGTGGCGGCCCGGAGGTGAGGTGGTGGTGCGGATGCACTGCGACGTCTCGCTGTCCGGTCTCGGCCTCATCGGCCTGCCAGGAAGCGTCGGGATCGACACCGAGAGCGCCGTCCCGCTCGACCCGTACCGGAGGTACGAATGAACCGTCCACGTCCACGCCGCGACGAGCGCGGCACCGCCACCGCCTTCGTGGTCGGGATGGCCGTCGTGCTGCTCGCCTGCGCCGGTCTGGTGGTCGACGGCGGCACCGCACTGAACGCCCGGATGCGACTGGCCGACGACGTCGAGCAGGCCGCACGCGCCGGCGCCCAGGAGATCGACGTCGCCACACTGCGCGACACCGGAGATGTCGTGCTCGACTCGGGCGCGGCTGAGAACCGGGCGCGCAGCTATCTGCTCGGCCGGGGCTACACCGTCGGGTCGGTGCACGCCGGTCAGGACTCGGTCCAGGTCTCGGCGACCTACAAGGCACCGACCAAGCTGTTGAACCTGATCAGCATCGACTCGTTCACGGTGAACGCGTCCGCGACGGCCGAGGCGGTGACCGAGTGACCACCGCACCCCCCACCCGCGGACCGGAGCGGTTCGCCGCTGCTCCTGTCGCCCCGGTCCGGCGCTCGCCGCTGACCGCGGTCGGTGCCGGCCTCGCCCTGCTGCTCCTCGTCGTCGGCGTGCCGGCGACGCTGCTCGTGCTGACCGGCACGCCGCCGTACCCCCACGGGCTGCCGGACCGTGACGACCTGACCCAGCCGCTCTCGGTCGACGCGCTCTTCGTCGTCCTGCTCGCGGTCGTGTGGCTCGCCTGGCTGCAGTTCACCTGGTGCGTCCTCGTCGAGGTCCTCAGCCTGTTGCGCGGTGGCGGCCTGCCCCGGCCGGTGCCGCTCGCCGGCCGCTCCCAGGCTCTGGCCCGCGCCCTGGTGGGCAGCGTGCTCGTCGGGGCGACCCTGATCGGCAGCGCCGGAGGAGCCACGGCGGCCACGCTCGACGACGCCCCGCCCACCGGTGCTGCCGTGAGCAGCGTCGTCGACGCCGGCGTCCGGTCCGCGGACGACGCCGGTCCCGGCGCCGCCGACCAGCACGCCGAGGATCAGCAGCGACCCGCGCAGCGGATGGAGCACGTCCCGGGCGTGCCCTCCGACATGACCGACGTCATCGGCCACAAGGTCGTCATCGTGCAGCCGCCCGACGGGCGCTACCACGACAACCTCTGGGACATCGCCGAACGCCACCTCGGCGACGGCCGGCGCTGGAAGGAGATCTTCAACCTCAACGAGGGTCGCGACCAGCCCGACGGACAGCAGCTGGTCCTCGGCCGGCTGATCCAGCCGGGATGGGTCTTGATCATGCCCGGCGACGCCGTCGACGCGCCCCGGGTGCACGCCGTCCCCGATGACGCACCCGACCCGGCACCGCAGCACCACCAGCACCAGGGTGGCGACCGGGTCGACAGCACGACGGACGCCGTCACCGAAGCCAGCACCGGCGACCTGCGCGGCGGGCTCCTGGCCGGCGGCCTGCTCGCGGCAGCCCTGACCGGCCTGATCGCCGTCGAGCGCCGTCGGCGGCGCAGCAGCGACCCCCACGGCGCCGGACTGGACGCCGAGGTGGCACTGCGTGCCGGCGCGGACCCCGAGCGGGTGACCCGGCTCGACCGGGCGCTGCGCTCCCTGAGCGCCACCTGCCGCACCGAGCGGATCGCGCTCCCGCAGGTCTACGCGGTGGCGGTGAGCGACGACGCCGTCGAGCTCCGGCTCGCGCCGGCCGCTCCGTCCGCTCCCGCACCGTGGTCGGTGCGCGACGACGGCCGGCGCTGGCGTCTCGAGCGGGACGCCGAGCTGCCCGGCGACCTCGGCCACGCGCCGTACCCCGGCCTGGTGTGCCTGGGGCGCGACGACGACGGTGCCGACCTGCTCGTCGACCTCGAGGCGGTCGCCGGACCCCTGTGCGTGGGCGGTGACCCCGACGTGGCCCGCCAGGTCGTCTCCGCCCTGGCCGTCCAGCTGGCCACGGCGCCGTGGTCGGACCAGCAGCGGGTCTGGGGACACCGGCTCACGCCGGCACTCGCGGCGGTCGCGGGGGAGTCGCTGACGCTGCTCGACGACGTCGACCCGCTGCTCGTGGGCTGGTCCGAGCGTGCGGTCCACCGTCCGGCCGAGGACGTGCTCAGCGGCCGGCTGGGTCGCCACCCGGGCACGGTGCCGCAGTACCTCGTGCTCGGCGAGCGGCCCGACGACCACGTGATCTCCCGGCTGCACGGCCTGACCGGCGCCGACGCGCGCGGCGTCGGCGTGCTCTCGACCGGCGCCCTCCCCGGGGCCCGGTGGACGATGCGGGTCGACGACGCCGGCCGGCTCACGCTGCCGCTGCTCGACCTCGAGGTCGAGGCGGTCCGGCTCACCGACGAGATGGTCGACTCCCTGGCCGAGCTGTTCGCCTCGGTGCGCACCGACGAGCCCGCCCCGACCGGCCGGCCCCGCGTGCCGGACGTAGCCCACCCGACCGACGACGGGCACTGGCGTGCGGCGCCGGTGCGCATCGGTGTCCTCGGTCCGCTCGAGCTGACCGCGGCCGGCAGCATCGACTCCTCCCGCCTCGAGCTCGCGATCGAGGTCGTGACGTTCCTGGCCCTGCAGCCTGCTCCCGTGCACGCCAGCGTCGTCGGCGCGTCCGTGTGGCCCCGTGGTGTCACCCCCGAGGTCCGTGACGCCACGATCGCGCGGGCCCGCGACTGGCTCGGCTCGGATCCCGACGGCAATGCCCTCCTCCGCGAGAACGCCGAGGGCCGCCTCTACCTCGCTCGGGACGTCGCGGTGGACTGGCACGCCCTGTGCACGTTGCTGGAGCGCTCGCGCAACGCCACGTTCCGCGAGGAGTGCGAGCTGCTGCGGCGCGCGCTGCAGCTGGTTCGTGGGCCGCTCCTCGAGGACCGCCCGGCCGGGCGCTACTCGTGGCTGCCGCGCACCCGCATCGAACGTCAGGCCGAGGACGCTGTCGTCGATGCCGCGCTCCGGGTCGCCGAGCTGACCACCAACGACGACCCCGAGGGTGCGGCCGCCGCGTGCCGGGCCGCCCTGCGGCTCGCACCGACCGCGCAGCCGGTGTGGCGTGCGCTGCTGCTCGCCGAGCACCGTCGACCCGACGGACCGGGCACGGCCCGCGTGGTCGAGGAGCTCGTGGAGGTACTGCAGCAGGCGGGCGCCCCGTTGGACGCCGAGACCGAGGCGCTGGTCGTGGAGCTGCTGCCGGAGGGGCCGGGCGAGGAAGCCACGGCCTGACGGGGTGCGCTACGCGTCTCGCGTGGCGTCGTAGACGTCGTCGATCTGCTCGACGAGACCGTCGAGGTCGTCCCACTCCTGACGCTGCTTCGCGCTCTTGTTGCTGTCCTCCTGCATGCGATCCACGAAGCGCGTCACCTGGTCACTGGGGTCGGTGACGTTGCCGGTGTGATGGGCGAGGTAGTCCTCGAAGCCCGTCGGCTCGCCGAAGTAGGCGCGGTAGAGCTCGAAGGCGACCACCGTCTTCATGCCGTTGGCGGAGCCGGGCTCGTCGGCGTCGGCCGCCCAGAGGCTGCCGATCAGCAGCCCGGCGCGCTTGACGGCATCGCTCTGGTCCACCGCCTCACCGGTGCGCGTGGCCCAGTCGGAGAGGACGGCCAGCTGTCCGGTCCGCGCCGAATCCTTGTCCTCGGCCGCGTCGGTGAAAGCGCCGGCGAGGGCGTCCTCACGATCGCCTTGATCGAGCTCGTCGAGGGCGCAGTCGAGCGTGCCGGGCTGCTCCCAGAACGCGAGCTGCTCCTCCTCGTCCCAGTCCTTGCTGCCGTCCAGGCTGGCTCCCGCTTCCGTCACGCACGAGCGGAACCCATCGTCGTCCGCGACGGTGCCGATGCCGTCGGAGGAGCACCCACCGAGCAGCACGAGGGCTGCCACCGCTGACAGGGCCAGCGAGGCGGGTGTGGCGGCAGCCACTAGTTCTCGTCCCGCGCGTCGTCGATGGCGTCGATGAGACGCTCGAGGTTCTCCCACTCCTCGCGCTGCTCCGGGCTCTTGTTGGCGTTCTCCTGCATCCGGTCGATGAAGTGGGTGATGACCTCGTCGGCGTTCGTGACGGTGCCGGTGTGGTTGGCCTGGTAGTCGTCGAAGCCGCTCGGCGTGCCGTAGTACTTCACGTACAGCGCGAAGGCCATCACCTGCTGCGGTCCGTTCTTCGCGGTCGCGTCGTCCCAGTCCTTGTCGAGCTTCTCGAGCCGTTCCTGCTCGCCGATCAGCGCCTTCACGAGGTCGACCATGGGACCCGTGAGGGGGTTCTTGGTCGCCGAGACCCCCGCGCTGAGGAGGCTGCTGAGGATGGAGTTGATGGCCACGCTCGGCTTGAAGCCGTCGCCGATGATGTCGGCGTCGCGGAGCAGGTGACCGAGGTTGTCCGCGGCTGCCTCCGGATCGTCGTTGTGGTTGAGGCGGTAGTCGACGACGGCATCCATGATGTCTTGGATCTTGGCGCCGGAGTCCTCGATCATGTCCTTGACGTCGCTGGCCTTCAGGCGGCCGGCGTTGGCGTCGTCGAGGAGCTGGGCCATGAGCTCGCCGTCGGTGACGATGTCCTCCAAGTGGCCACCCTTGAGCATGTCTGCGTAGTCGTAGCCGTTGGTGTCGCGGGCCTTCAGCAGGGCGACCAGCGGCCCGAGCGCGTAGTCGTCGCCGCGGTCGCGCGCGTCGTGGAAGTGCTCCACCATGGTGTCCACGGCGTCGAGCCAGACCTTCGCGATCTTGGCGTAGTCCTCGCGCGACTCGGCCGGGAAGCCGTCGGGCCCGAGGACGTTGGTGAGCCGCCACGCGAGGTCGTCGACGAGCTCGGGGTCGCAGTGCTCGAGCACGTCGGCCAGCGACTCGCCGTCGGCGTTGGCGAGCAGCCGCTCGAGCACCTTGCCGTCGTAGGCCTCTCCGAGCGCCCGCGGGAACAGGCCGGGGTAGGAGGACTGGGCGCCGTCGAGGTCGGTGTAGTTCTCGATCTGGTCGCGGTAGGCGAGGGCCACCGAGCTCATCCGCTTGTCGGCGTTGTCGGAGGCGGTGATCAGTCCCCAGATCTTCTGCCCGGCGACGCCGTCCTTGATGAACGCCTGGGCGATGGCGGCGAACTCCGGGTCGTCGTGGGCGCTGATGCCCTGGGCCACCGCGTCGCTGAACCCGGAGAGCGAGCCGGAGATGTCCTCGTAGCGGTACTCCGAGAGCTCCAGGTCGCGGTCGATCGCCTTGTAGATGTCCTCGATGCCCTCGGCCTTGAGCTGGTCGACCAGCTCCTTGGTCCACAGCGGGTCTCCGGCGTGCGCGGCGATCTCGTCGAGCGCGTCCTGGATCTCCTCGGGGTCGGACTCATAGGTGTCGTTGTCGAGAGCGTCCTGCAGCCGGTCGATGGCGTCCGCGACCTCGGGGGCGATGCGCAGGCGCTCCACCTCGTCGAGGTTCTGCTTGGCGAGGGTCAGCTGGCTGGTGATGCTGCTGACGTCGACCCTCGGCGACTGGCCGGCGTTCCACTTCGCGACCTCGTCGTCGGAGACGTTCACCGGGCCGGCGTCGTGCAGCGTGGACCCCAGCGCGCGGGTCTGCTGGGCCAGCCACTGCTTGAGGTATCCGAAGGTGGTCTCCAGGCCGTGCTGGGTGCTCTGCTTGGTCGAGGCCGCGGCGCTGATCGCGCCCGAGTGGATGTCGTCGATCTCCTGGGTGATCGCCCGGTTGGGCGGACGGTCGGAGTTGGCGAGGTCCTGACGCGCCTGGGTGCGGGCCGTGTCGGCCGCCCCGACCGCGTCCTGGTAGGCCTGTTCGGCCGCGTCCCACTTCTGGTTGAGGCCGGGCAGCTGCTCCAGCGCCTCCTCGTAGTCCTTGGCCAGGGAGCGCAGCGCGGCCGGGACGCCGTCGAGCTTGCCCTTGAACGTGCCGAGCACCGTGGCCAGATGGGTCATCTCGCCCTTGAGCGACGTCGCAGCGCTGCCCGTCCAGGCGTTGCCGATGTCTCCGGGCGCCGCACCGACCTGGGTGCGCTGCGTCCCCATCTGCTCGTGCAGCTCGGCGACCTGCGTCGCGGCCGCCCGCAGCTCCGCCGGATGGATGTCGAGAGTGAAGTGCTTGTCGCTCACGTCGTTCCTCAGATGGGGCCGGGGCGGCCAGGTGGACGGGGGCCGATGTCGGGCACGGGGGAGAGCTCGTTGTCGAGCCGGGTGATCTCGATCGTGAAGGTGTTGATGTTGCCGGCGATCACGCCGGCGGAGGTGCCGGCGACGCGCAGCGACTCGCGCCACGAGATCTGGTAGGCGTCGGCGCCGGGGGAGACCGAGCCGGAGAACTCCCCACAGGCGGACTCGATCTTGCTCGCCTGGCTCAACACGGTCGAGGAGGCGGTCGTCAGCGCGTCCCGCACGCTGTTGAACCGGTCGATGAACGGCAGCGCAGCCGCCGGCTCCATCTTCACCTCGTCGGCCATCGGGTCTCCTTCAGGCAGGGTCGACGCCGTCGTAGCGACGGCTCCCCGGCTGCATACCCCGACGACAGCCGCCCCAAACCGGCGTACGCCGCCGTCGCGGTCACGGCGGCGGAGCACGGTGAACCCGCGGTGAACTAACCTCGACTCGATGTCCGAGCCAGCACCCCACCTCTCCGCCGTCGACCAGCTCATCGAGTCCGCAGTCGACGACGTCGGCGACGAGCTCATCGCCCTGCGGCGCGACCTGCACGCGCACCCGGAGCTGTCCTGGCGCGAGCTGCGCACCACCGCCCTGGTCGCGGCGCGGCTGAGGAAGGACGGCTGGAGGGTGACGGAGCTGGAGCGCAGCGGCCTGGTCGCCGACATCGGCGAGGACGGTCCGATCGTGGCCCTGCGCGCCGACCTCGACGCGCTGCCGGTGCCCGACCTGACGGGTGACCCGTGGGCCAGCACCGTCGAGGGCGTGACCCACGCGTGCGGCCACGACGTGCACACCTCCGCCCTGGTCGGCGCGGCGACCGCGATCAGCCGGTTGCACGAGCAGGGTCGGCTCCCGGGCCGGGTGCGGCTGCTGTTCCAGCCCGCCGAGGAGGTGATGCCCGGGGGAGCGCTCACGTTGATCGAGCTGGGCGCCCTCGACGGCGTCGACCAGCTCTTCGGCCTGCACTGCGACCCCACCCTCGACGTCGGTCAGGTGGGCCTGCGCGAGGGCCCGATCACCGGCGCCGCCGACCACCTCACGGTGACCCTCACCGGATCGGGTGGCCACACCTCCCGTCCGCACCTGACCGAGGACCTGACCTACGCCCTCGGCAAGGTCGTGACCGAGCTGCCGGCCATCCTGTCGCGACGGCTCGACCCGCGCTCGGGCGTGAGCGTCGTGTGGGGCATCGTGCGGGCGGGGTCGGCCCACAACGTCATCCCGTCGACCGGTCGGGTCGGCGGCACGGTCCGGATGCTCGACGCCATCGCGTGGTCCGAGGCCGAGAAGCTGGTGCCCCTCCTGGTCGAGCAGATCGTCGCGCCGTACGGCGTCCACGCGCAGGTCGACTACCAGCGCGGCGTGCCGCCGGTGGTCAACGACCTCGACTCCATCGTGCTGCTCGGTCGGGCGGTCGAGCGGGTGCTCGGCCCCGCCGGGCACGTGCCCACCCAGCAGAGCCTGGGCGGCGAGGACTTCGGCTGGTACCTCGACCGGGTGCGCGGCGCGATGGGCCGGCTCGGCACCCGGACGCCGGGCGGGCCGACCTACGACCTCCACCAGGGCAACCTGCGCGTCGACGACCGCGCGGTCGGCATCGGAGCCAAGGTGCTGGCGAGCGCGGCGACCGCCGCGCTCGCCAGCACCGACTGAGCCTGGATCCCGAGTCGGGCCTCAGCCCTTGATGTAGGGCACGCCGTCCGCCGCGGGTGCCCGCGACCTCCCGACCAGGCCGGCGACGGCGAAGATCGTGACGACGTAGGGCAGCATCAGCATGAACTGGCTCGGCACCGGCGACCCGATCACCGAGAGCACACCCTGCAGGTTGGACGCGAACCCGAACAGCAGGGCGGCCAGGGTCGCGCGGATCGGGTCCCACTTGCCGAAGATGACCGCCGCCAGCGCGATGTAGCCCGCGCCGCCGGTCATCTCCCGGTTGAACTGCGGCACCGACACCAAGGTGTAGAACGCCCCACCCATGCCGGCGATCGCGCCGGCGAGGATGATCGTGCGGTAGCGCGTGCGGTTGACCTTGATGCCGACGGTGTCGGCCGCGGTCGGGTGCTCGCCGACGGCGCGGACCCGCAGGCCCCACCGGGTGCGGTAGAGCGCCCAGGTCACCAGCGCCACGACGACGTACAGGATGTAGACGACGACGGTCTGGCGGAACAGGATCGGGCCGATCAGCGGGATGCCACCGAGCACCGGGATGTCGATCTTGTCGAACCGCGGCGGGTTGTTGAGCGACTCGGCGTTCGGGGCGAGCACCTGGCTGAACATGAAGCTCGTCAGGCCGATGATCAGCACGTTGAGCACCACGCCGACGATGACCTGGTCGACGAAGTAGCTGATCGCGAACAGGCCGAGCAGGAGCGCGACCAGCATGCCGGCGGCCATGGCGGCCAGCAGGCCGAACCAGGTGGTGCCGGTCATGGAACCGACCAGCGCCGCGGCGAACGCGCCGGCGAGCAGCTGCCCGTCGATCGCGATGTTGACGACGCCGGCCCGTTCGCCGAGCACGCCGCCGAGCGCACCGAAGACCAGCGGCACGGCGAGCGCCAGCGACCCGGCGAGGAGGCCGATCATGGGCAGCGTGGCACCGGCTGCGGCCCAGGTCAGGAACCCGAGCATCCACGAGATCGCGAAGATGACCACCAGCCACATCGGGGTGCGGCGCTCCTTGAGCAGCAGGGCTGCCGAGGCGGCGGTGCACAGGGCACACACGACCGTCAGCAGCCACGCGGTCGCGGCCGCCGGGACGGTCACCTCGGGCAGCTCGGCCCAGTCGTCGGCCGTCGCGAGCCGGAACGTGGTGTCACCCGACGTGTCCGTGAACAGCAGGATCAGGGCGAGGCCGAGGGTGGCCAGCCCGAAGATGACGGCCGGCTTGCGGTCGACGATCGTCGTGACTCCGGCGATCGGGGTCTGGTCGGTCGGCATGGTCACGTCGGTGCTCACTTCGCCTCCTTGGCGGGCAGCCGGAAGATCGCCTGGATCAGCGGCGGAGCCGCGATGAACAACACGATCAACGACTGCACGACCAGCACGATGTCGACCGGGATGTTCTGGGAGGCCTGCATGGCGAAGCCACCGGCCTTGAAGGCGCCGAAGAGCAGCCCGGCGCCGAGGATGCCCAGCGGACGGGACCGGCCCAGCAACGCGACCGTGATCGCGTCGAAGCCGATGCCGGCGTCGAGGTCGACACCGATGCCGCTGGTGACCGTGCCGAGCACCTGGTTGGCCCCGGCGAGGCCGACCAGCGCTCCCGCGATCAGCATCACCGTGGTGTAGGTGCGCCCCACGTTGATGCCGGCGGCCCGCGCGGCGTTCGGGTTGAGGCCGACCGCCCGGATCCGGAAGCCGAGGGCCGAGCGGTTCAGGATCCACCAGACGACCGCCACC
This sequence comes from Nocardioides sp., assembly GCF_024509035.1. Lineage (GTDB taxonomy): Bacteria > Actinomycetota > Actinomycetes > Propionibacteriales > Nocardioidaceae > Nocardioides. The sequence goes on from NZ_JANINT010000066.1 coordinate 22,370, forward strand.
GCGACGAGCGCGAGGAGGAAGCCCAGGTGGAGGTTGAACCGGTCACCGAGGAGCTTCGGCATGGTCGCCGACTCCTTCATCGGCAGCGACTTCGGGTTCAACGAGCCCGGAGCCTGCAGGAGGCTCTGCTCGGACAGCGCGTAGAACAGCAGGTAGAACGCGACGTAGTTGAGCATGATCGTCAAGATCACCTCGTGCGCGCCGGTGCGGGCCTTGAGGAATCCCGCCAGGCCGCCCCACACCGCGCCGGCCGCCATGCCGACCAGGATCGCCAGCGTGAGGTGGAGGGGCGCAGGCAGGTCGAACTGGTAGCCCACCCAGCCGGCCCCGGCTCCCGCCATCAGCATCTGGCCGCGGCCGCCGATGTTGAACATCGCGGCGCGGAACGCCAGACCGACGCCGAGGCCGGCCGCGATCAGCGGAGCCGCGAACTTGCAGGTCTCGGTGAGGGGCCGGATGTTCGTCTGGAAGTCGGTGCCGTTGGTGTTCCAGATCGAGCCGCGGAACAGCGCGGTGTAGGCGCCCCAGATCGCGTCCCACGCAGCGCTGAAGAAGTCACCGGGTGCGGCGAAGAAGTACTTCGACGCGTCGCGGACGGACTCGTCGGTGGCGGCGATCAGCAAGGAGCCGAAGACGACCGCGAGGAACACCGAGAGCACTGCCGTCGTCGTGCGCCCGGAGGCGATCTCGCGGAGCACGTCGTTCCAGCGGTGGTCGTCCTCGGACCTCTCCGGGGCCGCGACCGGCTCCTCGGTCTGGGTCGTGCCCTTGTCGGTCTCGTCGGTGCTCATGCAACGGCCCCTTCCGGACGCTCGCCGGTCATCATCAGGCCGAGCACCTCACGGGGAGTGTCGCTGGGGACGACGCCCACGACGCGGCCGCGGTAGAGGACCATGATCCGGTCCGCGAGCGCGACGACCTCGTCGAGCTCCGAGGAGACGACGAGCACGGGGACGCCGGCATCCCGGCCGGCCACGATCTGCTTGTGGATGAACTCGATCGACCCGACGTCGACGCCGCGGGTCGGTTGTGCGGCGACCAGCAGGCGCAGGTCGCGGGAGAGCTCGCGGGCGACCACGAGCTTCTGCTGGTTGCCGCCGGACAGCTGGCTGGCGAGCGTGCTGATGCCCGGGGCACGCACGTCGTACTCCTTGAGCTTGTCGTTGGCGAACTCGTGGAGCTGGTCGAGCCGCAACGACCCGTGGCTGACGAAGGGCTCGCTGTGGCTGCGGTTGAGCATCAGGTTCTCGGCGATCGTGAAGCCGCCGACCAGGCCGTCGGTCGTGCGGTCCTCGGGGATGAACCCGACGCCGGCCTCGAGGATCTGCCGCACGTTGCGGCCCACGAGCTCGGCACCGTCGAGCCGGATGGAGCCGCGGACGTGGTCCTGCAGGCCCAGCAGGGCCTCGGTCAGCTCGGTCTGGCCGTTGCCCTGGACACCGGCGACCGCAAGGATCTCGCCGCGCCTGATCGTGAAGCTCACGTCGTCGACGTGGATGCGCCCGAGGTCGTCGTGGACGGTGAGGCCCTCGACCACCAGAGCGTCCTCGCCGAGCTGGGGCTCGCCCTTCTGGACGGTCAGCTCCACCGGGCGGCCGACCATCATGGCGGCGAGCTCGGCGTTGGTGGCGTTGGGATCGGCTTCGCCCACCACCTTGCCCAGCCGGATCACCGTGATCTTGTCGGCGACCTCGCGCACCTCGCGCAGCTTGTGGGTGATGAAGACGATCGCCTTCCCGGCAGCCTTGAGCTGGCGCATGATCTCCATCAGCTCGTCGGTCTCCTGCGGGGTCAGCACCGCGGTCGGCTCATCGAAGATGAGCACCTCGGCGTCGCGGGAGAGCGCCTTGATGATCTCGACGCGCTGCTGGACCCCGACCGGGATGTCCTCGACGACAGCGTCGGGGTTGACGTCGAAGCCGAAGCGCTCGGAGATCTCCCGGACCCGCTCCTTGGCGGCCTGGGTGTCGAGGGAGCCGGCGAAGCCGGTGCTCTCGTTGCCGAGCATGACGTTCTCGGCGACGGTGAAGACCGGGATCAGCATGAAGTGCTGGTGCACCATGCCGATGCCCGCGGCCATCGCGTCGCCGGGGCCGGTGAAGTGCTGGACGACGCCGTCGAGCTCGATCTCGCCCTCGTCGGCCTGGTAGAGGCCGTAGAGCACGTTCATCAGGGTCGACTTGCCGGCGCCGTTCTCGCCGAGGAGGCAGTGGATCTCGCCTGACTCGACGGTGAGGGAGATGCGGTCGTTGGCGACCAGGCTCCCGAAGCGTTTGGTGATGCCACGGAGGACAAGCTGCATGGTGGGGATCCTAGATATCGACGGGGGCCAGGGAGCACGCAGGGGAGGCCGGGACGAGCCCGACCTCCCCCTGTGCTTGGGCTGGCAACGACCAGGGACTACTTCAGGTAGGAGTCGACCTTGATCGAACCGTCGATGATGCCCGCCTTCACCGTGTCGAGCTCGCCGGGCAGGCTCTCGGACACCTTGCTCTCGAAGTTGTGGAACGGCGCGATGCCGACGCCACCGTTCTCGAGCGTGCCGATGTACGGCGAGAAGTCGAACCCGCTGGTGCCCTTGCTGGCCGCCATGATGGCCTCGTAGGTCGAGACCTTCATGTTCTTCAGGATCGAGGTGAGCACCACGTCCTGGGTGTTCGGGTCGGTCTCGAAGAAGTCAGCGTCGACACCCACCAGCGCGACGTCCTTGCCCGTGGAGTCGATCGCCGTGAGCGCGCCCTGGTAGATCGGGCCGCCGACCGGCAGGATCACGTCGACGTCCTGGTCGAGCAGCTGGGTCGCGGTGTTGGTGGCCTTCTCGTTGGCCTCGAAGCCACCGGTGAACACACCCTTGTCGCCGCCCTCGAAGCCGACGACCTTGACGTCCTTGCCCTTCTCCTTGGAGTAGTACTCGGCGCCCTGCTTGAAGCCGTCCATGAAGATCGTGACGGTCGGGTACGGCTGGCCGCCGTAGGTGCCCACGACACCGGTCTTGGTGTAGTCGGCAGCGGCGTAGCCGGCGAGGAACGCGGCCTGCGCGGTGTCGTAGAGCAGCGGCTTGACGTTCTCGGCGTCCTTCTCACCGTTGAAGTCGTTGTCCGCCGCGTCGTCGATGAGGATGTAGATGATGTCGGGGTTCGCCTTGGCGGACTCGACGGTGGCCGCGGAGAGGGCGAAGCCGACGGTCACGATGGCGTTGCAGCCCTCGGCGACCAGGCTCTCCAGGTTCGGCGCGTAGTCGTTCTCGCTGTTGGACTCGACGGCCTTCAGTTCCACCCCGAGCTCGTCGGCGGCCTGCTTGGCGCCTTCGTAGCTGAGCTGGTTGAAGGACTTGTCGTCGAAGCCGCCCGCGTCGGAGACGATGCAGGGCAGGAAGTCGATGGCCTCGGTCGTCTCCGAGGTCTCGGTGCCGGTGCTCGGCTCGTTCCCAGCCTTCTCCTCGGGCTCGGAGCCACAAGCCGTCAGGATCGAAGCCGCGAGGAGCGCGGCGACGCTGCCGCTGACAGCCTTCCTCAAGTTGTTCACTACTGCCTCCAGTCATGGCCTCGACGGTTGCGAGGCGACGCTCCGCACGGTACCGAAGACGACGGTCGATGTCGGCTGATCCACCCAACGGTTACCATGTTGTGCTGTTGGTCCCATCACTTCCGGCCGGAGGTCCTTCTCACTTGAGCACTGACGCTGTGGCCGTCGACTGGGACCAGCTCCGCGAGGCGGCCGGGGACGCGATGGAGCGGGCCTATGCCCCCTATTCCGGGTATCGCGTCGGGGCCGCCGCGCTCGCCGAGGACGGCCGGCTCGTGGCCGGCTGCAACGTCGAGAACGCGGGGTACGGCGTGACGCTGTGCGCCGAGTGCGGGCTAGTCTCCCAGCTCCACCTCACCGGTGGGGGCCACCTGACGCACTTCGTGTGCGTCAACGGGGAGCGCGAGGTGATCATGCCGTGCGGACGTTGCCGCCAGCTGCTCTCCGAGAACGGCACGCGCGACCTGCAGCTGCTCACGCCCGAGGGGCTGCGCAGCATCGACGAGGTCCTGCCGCAGGCCTTCGGCCCGGCCGACCTGCAGCACTGACCTGCGACCCTGACAGCATGGGCCTGCAGCACCGCGCTGCAGCACTGACGCGCCCCCGCGCGTCGCACCGACCCCGAGGGGAGTGGAATGTCCGAGCACGACGCCGTCGAGGTGATCTCGGCCAAGCGCGACAAGCACGCGCTGAGCGACAGCCAGATCGACTGGGTGGTCGACGCCTACACCCGAGGCGTGGTCGCCGACGAGCAGATGTCCGCGCTCGCCATGGCGATCCTGCTCAACGGCATGGAGCGCCGCGAGATCGCGCGCTGGACCGCAGCGATGATCGCCTCCGGCGAGCGCATGGACTTCTCCGGCCTCTCGCGCCCGACGGCCGACAAGCACTCCACCGGCGGTGTCGGTGACAAGATCACGCTGCCGTTGGCGCCGCTGGTCGCTGCGTGCGGCGTCGCGGTCCCGCAGCTCTCCGGGCGCGGTCTGGGCCACACCGGCGGCACGCTGGACAAGCTCGAGTCCATCCCCGGCTGGCGCGCCGCGCTCAGCAACGACGAGATGCTCGAGCAGCTGGAGTCGGTCGGCGCGGTGATCTGCGCCGCCGGCGACGGGCTCGCTCCCGCCGACAAGAAGCTCTACGCCCTGCGCGACGTGACCGGGACCGTCGAGGCGATCCCGCTCATCGCGTCCTCGATCATGTCGAAGAAGATCGCCGAGGGCACGGGCTCGCTCGTGCTCGACGTGAAGGTCGGCACCGGTGCGTTCATGAAGCACGTCGACGCCGCGCGCGAGCTCGCCTCGACGATGGTCGCCCTCGGCAAGGACGCCGGCGTGCACACCGTCGCGCTGCTCACCGACATGTCCACGCCGCTGGGGCTGACCGCGGGCAACGCCATCGAGGTGGCCGAGTCGGTGGAGGTCCTCGCCGGGGGCGGACCGGCCGACGTGGTGGAGCTGACCCTCGCCCTGGCCCGGGAGATGCTGGCCGGCGCCGGACGCAGCGACATCGACCCGGCCGAGAAGCTCGCCGACGGGTCCGCGATGGACGCGTGGAAGGCGATGATCCGGGCTCAGGACGGCGACCCCGACGCCGAGCTGCCGGTGGCCCGCGAGAGCCACGTCGTGACGGCGCCGGCCTCCGGCGTGCTGACCCGGCTCGACGCGATGGCCGTCGGCCTGGCCGCGTGGCGTCTCGGCGCCGGCCGGGCCCGCAAGGAGGACCCGGTGCAGGCCGGCGCCGGCGTCGTCTGGCACGCCCGCCCGGGCGACGAGGTCACCGCGGGCCAGCCGCTGTTCACGCTGCTGACCGACGACGAGCACCGCTTCGAGCGCGCGCTGGCCTCGCTCGAGGGCGGCTACGACATCGCGGCCGACGCCTCGTCGTACACCCCCGCGCCCCTCGTCATCGACCGCATCAGCTGACTCGGCGTCGACGCGGGTCAGGGGAGGAGCAGGACGACGGTCTCGGCGACGCAGGCGGGCTTGGACTCGCCCTCGATCTCGATCGTGTAGCGCAGCGTGAGCTGCTTGCCGGCCGGGAGGTCGGCCACGTCGGCGAGCGTGACGTGGGCGCGGACCCGCTTGCCGACCAGCACCGGGTGGGGGAACCGGACCTTGTTGACGCCGTAGTTCAGCTTGGCGCCGGGGGTCTCGAGCGCGAACACCTCGCTGCCGAGGAACGGCACCAGCGACAGCGTGAGGTAGCCGTGGGCGATCGTGCCGCCGAACGGGCCGGTGGCGGCCCGCTCGGGGTCGACGTGGATCCACTGGTGGTCACCGGTGGCGTCGGCGAACCGGTCGACCCGGTCCTGCTCGATCGTGAGCCACTCGGAGGTCCCGAGCTCCTCGCCGCTCGCGGCGGCGACCTCGTCCAGGGTCGTGAAGACGCGCATGGCGCGAAACCTACCGGTCGGCCGTTCGGTGCGCGCACCGCGCCCGGTTGGTGAAAGGATCGCGCCATGACCGCGTCCCCGAACCCGACCCCGACCCTCGACCAGGTGCGTCGGGCGCCCAAGGCGCTGCTGCACGACCACCTCGACGGGGGCCTGCGCCCGCAGTCGATCATCGAGCTGGCCGCCGAGGTCGGCCACCAGCTGCCCGAGGTCGAGGGCGACATGTCCGCCGAGTCGCTCGGCCGCTGGTTCGCCGAGGCCGCCGACTCCGGCACGCTGGAGCGCTACCTCGAGACCTTCGACCACACCGTCGCGGTGATGCAGACCGCGTCGGCGCTGACCCGCGTGGCCCGCGAGTGCGTCGAGGACCTGGTCGCCGACGGGGTCGTGTACGCCGAGGTCCGCTACGCCCCCGAGCAGCACCTGACCCAGGGCCTCAGCCTGGACGAGGTCGTCGCGGCCGTGCAGGAGGGGTTCGACCAGGGTGTCGAGGCGGCCGGCGGCCGGATCGTCGTGCGCCAGCTGCTCACGGCGATGCGCCACATGGCGCGCTCGATGGAGATCGCCCACCTCGCGATCGCGTGGCGCGACCGGGGCGTCGCGGGCTTCGACATCGCGGGCGCCGAGGCCGGCTACCCTCCCACCCGCCACCTCGACGCGTTCGAGTACCTCCAGCGCGAGAACGCCCACTTCACCATCCACGCGGGGGAGGGCTTCGGACTGCCCTCGATCTGGCAGGCCATCCAGTGGTGCGGTGCCGACCGGCTCGGCCACGGCGTGCGGATCATCGACGACATCACGGTCGGCCCCGACGGCGACGTGACCCTCGGTCGGCTGGCGGCGTACGTGCGCGACAAGCGCATCCCGCTGGAGATGTGTCCCTGGTCGAACGTGCAGACCGGCGCCGCGCCCTCGATCGCCGAGCACCCGATCGGCCTGCTGAAGCGGCTCGGCTTCCGGGTCACGGTCAACACCGACAACCGGCTGATGAGCCGCACGTCGGTCACCCACGAGATGTGGTCGCTGGTCGAGGCGTTCGGCTACGGGCTGCGCGACCTCGAGTGGTTCACGATCAACGCGATGAAGTCGGCGTTCCTGCCCTTCGACGAGCGGCTGGCCCTGATCAACGACCTGATCAAGCCCGAGTACCGCGCGCTGCGAGACGAGCTGGAGTGAGCATCCACCCGCTCCCGTCCGTGCTGCTCCTCGGGTCCGGGGCGGTGCTGCTGGTCGTCGCGGCGGTGCTGTTCGCGCGGGGCGTGCGGCAGCGCCGGATCGCCGAGGGCTTCCGGGAGCGGGCCGTCGAGACGCAGGCCGAGGTCGTCGGCCTCGAGGTCAAGGACGTCGGCCTGGGGTCCTCGCCCGACACCCGCTACTTCCTCCGGGTGCGGTTCGCCCCGGAGGGCGGGGCACCGGTCGAGGCGGAGACGCTCACCGACGCGCCGTACCCGCCGCCGCGGGTCGGGGACCGGGTGACCGTGGCCTACGACCCCGAGCATCCCGCACGCGTCGACCTGGTCGCGACCGAGCGCACCGTCGAGGGTGCGGGACGTACGTCGTTCCTGCTGGCGTGGCTGACCCTCGCGGTGGCGCTGGCGACCCCGGCCGCCTGGCTGGTCCTGGTGCTCGTCGTCTGGACGAGCTGACCCGGACGCGACCCGTCAGTCGGGCAGGATCGCCCACCAGGCGTGGTCCCACCCGGCGAGCCCGACCCGGCCGCTGGCGAACTCCGCGCGGGAGACGTCCATGAGCCGACCGCGCGCCGGCTCGTAGAACCGCAGCGCGCCGTCGTGCTCGCCCAGCGCGAGGACGACGTGGCGGGGCAGCCACCGGCTGCCGATGTAGACCGGCACGGGCTGTCGGCGCCGGGTGGCGGCGACGACCGCGTCGTAGCCGGGTCCCGCGGCGGTGCGGATCCAGCGGACCTCCCGCTCGCCGAGCTGGCGGGCCACCGCCCACGGGGGCGTGCCGAGCGAGCGCGGCCAGGGCAGCTGGAGGTGACCGCGGTCGACGGTCGCCGTCACCCGCCGGTGCATCGCGAGGACCTCCTCGCGGAACCGATCGGGCACCGACGGAGCGGCGCCGATGTACTCGCCGTAGGAGTGGTCGAGGATCATCTGCGAGACGACGAGCACCGTGGCGCCGCACGAGACCCGGTCGGGCTGCGTGAGGCGCTCGCGGAAGACCCGCTCCGGCCAGTCCTCGCTCATCGGCCCTCGCTCATCGGTCCTCGCTCATCGGTCCTCGCCCACCGCGCTCCGGCGGGCCAGCGCGGTGACCGCGGCGTACCCCTGGTCGGGAGTCACCGGGGCACAGCCCCGGGAGACCGCGTGGGCGACCACGCGGCGCTGGGCGTGCATGAGGGCCAGGCCGCGGCGCACGAGCACCCGCGGCGGCTTGCGGTGCTCGCGCAGGTCGCGGGTCAGCCGGCGCCAGAACGTCACCAGCGGGTGCTGGCGCACGCAGTACGCCGCCGCCAGCTGGCCGGTCTCGCCGACGTGCGGCACGACCTCCTGGGCGAAGATCCCCTCGGCGACGAACAGGTCGGACCCGTGCAGGTCGAGGGTGTGCACCCCGCAGCGGCCGTCCCGGGCGATGTCGTAGACGGGCACCTCGGCGCTGCCCTGACGGCACAGCGTGTCGAGCGCGGCGAGCGCGTCCTCGAGCCACCACGACCGCGGATCGTCCCAGTCGACGAGCCCGGCGTTGGCTCCCTCGGTGATGCGGGGGAGCGTCGGGTCGTCGCCGTTCTTGTAGAAGTCGTCCAGTCGCAGGACGGGGAGACCGATGCGCTCGGCGAGACGGGACTTGCCCGCTCCCGAGGGTCCGGCCAGGACGATCACACGTGCAAGCACGGGCAGGTCATACCCCGATCGGGTGCCAGACGGTCTTGGTCTCGAGGAACGCCGTCATCGGCTCGAGACCCGGGTCCAGCAGCCAGTCGGGCTCGGCGGCCGGCGCGCGGCGTACGCGCTTGAGGTTGTCGGCCGCGGCGACCTCGAGGTCGGCGGCGAGCCCGGCGTCACCGGCGATCCCGGTCAGGTCGATGGCATTGACGTCCATGTGCGCGGCCAGCCAGGGGCCCACCGTCGCGGCCGACCCGGTCAGGATGTTGACCACGCCACCGGGCACGTCGGAGGTCGCCAGCACCTCGGCGAACGTCACCGCCGGCAGCGGCCGCTCGTAGGAGGACACGACCACCGTCGTGTTGCCGGTGACGATCACCGGAGCGACCACGCTCACCAGCCCGAGCAACGAGGAGTCCTGCGGCGCGAGCACCGCGACCACGCCGGTCGGCTCAGGCGTCGAGAGGTTGAAGAACGGCCCGGCGACCGGGTTGGCGTTGCCGACGACCTGGGTGATCTTGTCGGCCCACCCGGCGTACCAGACCAGACGGTCGATGGCCTCGTCGACGACCCCACCGGCCTTGGCAGCCGAGAGGCCCTCGGACTGGCTGACCGCCTGCACGAACTGCGGGCGGCGGTCCTCCATGACCTCGGCGATGCGGTAGATGATCTGCGCACGGTTGTACGCCGTGCGGCTCGACCAGCCACCGAACGCCTTGCGGGCCGCGCCCACGGCGTCGCGCGCGTCCTTGCGGGAGGCGAGAGCGGCGTTGGCCACGAACTTCCCCTTGCTGTCGAGGACCTCGTAGGTGTAGCTCGACTCCGACCGGGGGAACGCGCCCCCGATGTAGAGCTTGTAGGTCTTGCGGACGTCGATGCGGCTCACTTGAGGTATGCCTCCAGACCGTGGCGGCCACCCTCGCGGCCGTAGCCCGACTCCTTGTAGCCACCGAACGGGCTGGTCGGGTCGAACTTGTTGAACGTGTTGGCCCAGACCACGCCGGCGCGCAGCGAGCTGGCCATCTTGAGGATCAGCGAGCCCTTGTCGGTCCACACCCCGGCCGAGAGGCCGTACGGCGTGTTGTTGGCCTTCTCGAGCGCCTCGGCGGGCGTGCGGAAGGTGAGCACCGAGAGCACCGGGCCGAAGATCTCCTCGCGCGCGATGCGGTGGGCCTGCGAGACGCCGGTGAACAGGGTCGGGGGGAACCAGAAGCCCTTGGTGGGCAGGTCGCAGGCGACCTCCCAACGCTCGGCGCCCTCGGCGTCGCCGACCTCGGAGAGCTCGCGGATGCGCTTGAGCTGCTCGCCGGAGTTGATCGCGCCGATGTCGGTGTTCTTGTCGAGCGGGTCGCCCATGCGCAGCGTCGACATCCGCGACTTGAGCCGCTCGAGCAGGTCGTCGACGATGCTCTCCTGCACCAGCAGCCGGGAGCCCGCGCAGCAGACGTGGCCCTGGTTGAAGAAGATGCCGTCGACGATGCCCTCGACGGCCTGGTCGATCGGCGCGTCGTCGAACACGATGTTGGCGGCCTTGCCGCCGAGCTCGAGAGTGACGCGCTTGTGCGTGCCGGCCACCGAGCGCGCGATGGCCTTGCCGACCTCGGTCGACCCGGTGAACGCGACCTTGTCGACGCCCGGGTGACCCACGAGGGCCTGACCGGTCGCACCGGCGCCGGTGACGATGTTGACCACGCCCGGCGGGAGGTCGGCCTGCTGGCAGATCTCCGCGAACAGCAGCGCGGTCAGCGGCGTCGTCTCGGCCGGCTTGAGCACGACGGTGTTGCCGCAGGCCAGCGCGGGCGCGACCTTCCACGCCAGCATCAGCAGCGGGAAGTTCCACGGGATCACCTGAGCCGCGACGCCCAGGGGCTGCGGGTCGTCTCCACGACCGGCGTACTCGAGCTTGTCGGCCCAGCCGGCGTAGTAGAAGAAGTGCGCGGCGACCGTCGGGACGTCGACGTCGCGCGACTCCTTGATCGGCTTGCCGTTGTCGAGGGACTCCAGCACCGCGAGCTCGCGGCTGCGCTCCTGGATGATCCGCGCGATCCGATAGAGGTACTTGGCGCGCTCGCGACCGGGCATCCGCGACCAGACGCGGTCGTAGGCGCGGCGAGCGACCTTGACCGCGGCGTCGATGTCGGCCTCGTCGGCCTCGGCGACCTCGGCGAGGACCTCCTCGGTCGCGGGGCTGATCGTCTTGAACGGCGTGCCGTGACCCTCGACGAACTGGCCGTCGACGAACAGGCCGTACGACGGCTTGATGTCGACGATCGCGCGGGACTCGAGGGCCGGGGCGTACTCAAAAGGCATGGGTATCAGTCCAGCGTGAAGTAGTCGGGACCGGAGTAGCGGCCGGTCTTCATCTTGGTGCGTTGCATGAGCAGGTCGTTGAGCAGGGTGGAGGCGCCGAAACGGAACCAGTCCGGGTCGAGCCAGTCGTCGCCGGCGACCTCGTTGACCATCACGAGGTACTTGATCGCGTCCTTGGCGGTGCGGATGCCGCCGGCGGGCTTCACGCCGACCATCTGGCCGGTCATCGCGCGGTAGTCGCGCACGGCCTGCAGCATCACCAATGTCACCGGGAGCGTCGCCGCGGGCTGGACCTTGCCGGTCGAGGTCTTGATGAAGTGCGCGCCGGCCATCATCGCCAGCCAGCTCGCGCGGCGGACGTTGTCGTAGGTCTGCAGCTCGCCGGTCTCGAAGATCACCTTGAGGTGGGCGTCCTCGCCGTCCTGCCGGCGGCAGGCGTCGCGGACGGCGACGATCTCGTCGAAGACGTGCTGGTAGCGGCCGGCGAGGAAGGCGCCACGGTCGATGACCATGTCGATCTCGTCGGCGCCGGCCTCCACGGCGTCGCGTACGTCGGCCAGCTTGATGTCGAGGGCCGCGCGGCCGCTCGGGAAGGCCGTCGCCACGGCCGCGACGTGGACACCGCTGGTGCCGAGGGTCTCCTTGGCGACGGCCACCATGTCGGGGTAGACGCACACCGCGGCGGTCGACGGGCAGGTCGGGTCGGCGGGGTCGGGCCGGATCGCCTTGGCCGAGAGCGCGCGCACCTTGCCGGGGGTGTCCTGGCCCTCCAGGGTGGTCAGGTCGACCATCCGGATCGCCAGGTCGAGCGCGAACTCCTTGGCCGAGGTCTTGATCGACCGCGTCGCGAGCCCGGCGGCCCGGGCCTCCGCGCCGACCTGGTCGACCCCTGGCAGACCGTGGAGGAACCGCCGGAGCGAGGCCTCCGATCCGGTGACGTCCTCGAGGATCGTGGGAGTGCTGCTCACCGGCCCAGCATAGGGTTGACCGCGCCATGGACCACAACCGAGAGAGCATCGCGATGACCGACCCGGCCGCCCAGGACGTCGTCCAGCGGTTCCACGCGACCAACGGCCGGGTCAGCGGCTACGTCGGACTGGCCGCCGCGGCGATCATCCTGGTGCTCGCGGTGCGATCGTGGAGCGGCGAGCACGCCCCGGTGGTCGCGATCGCCGCGGTCCTCGGAGGGGTGCTCGTGTGGGTCGCGCTCCTGCGGCCGGCGCTGTGGGCCACGCGCGACCACCTGGTCATGCGCAACTTGCTCCACACCGACCACCTCCCGCTCGGCGCGATCACGAAGGTCGTCGTCGGGCAGGTGCTCGCGGTCTCGGTCGGCGGCAAGCGCTACGCCTCTCCGGTCGTCGCCTACACCGCACGCCAGACGCTGCGGTCGAGGCGGGCGCGCGACAAGACACCCGAGACGGCGGCCACCAGCTATCCGATGTTCGTGGAGGAGCGGATCACCCACCTCGCCGCCGAGCACCGTGAGCTGCACGGCGCCACCGACGAGCGCGTACGCCGCACGTGGGCCTGGCCCGAGATCGCGGCCGTGCTCGCCCTGTCCGTCGCGCTCGTGGTCGCGATCGTCCTCTAGATGCCTAGATCCCGGCTGCGGCCTTGATGCCGTCGCGCACCGCGTCGAGGCGACCGGCCGCGACGATGCGAGCGGCGTCGACGCCACCCTCGCTGTCGACCGGCACCACGACCTCGAGGTAGCACTTCAGCTTCGGCTCCGTGCCGCTCGGGCGCACGACGACCCGCGCACCGTCGGCGAGGTGGTAGCGCAGCCCCTCGGTCGGCGGCAGGTCCGGCCCGCCGAGGCTGAGGTCGTCGACGCGCTCGACTGCGAGCCCGCCGAGCTCGGTCGGCGGAGTGGCACGCAGCCGGGCCATCGCGGCCGCGATCTCGCCGAGGTCGGAGACCCGGACCGAGAGCTGGTCGGTGGCGTGCAGCCCGTGCTCGACCGCGATGTCGTCGAGCAGGTCGACGAGCGTGCGGCCCTCGGCCTTGGCGGCAGCGGCGAGCTCGCAGAGCAGCAGCAGCGCTGAGACGCCGTCCTTGTCCTTCACGTGCTCGGGGTCGACGCAGTAGCCCAGCGCCTCCTCGTAGCCGAAGGCCAGGCCCTCCACGCGGCCGATCCACTTGAAGCCGGTCAGGGTCTCGGCGTACGGCTGGCCCGCGGCGGCGGCCATCTTGCCGAGCAGGCTCGAGGACACGATGCTCGTCGCGTAGGTGCCCTGCTTGCCGCGGCTCAGCAGCCCGTGCGCCAGGAGCGCGCCCACCTCGTCACCACGCAGCATCCGCCAGCCCTGGGGGCCGGGCACCGCCGCCGCACAGCGGTCGGCGTCGGGGTCGTTGGCCACCACGAGGTCGGCCCGGCGCGCCTCGGCGAGCGCCATCGCGAGGTCCATCGCCCCCGGCTCCTCGGGGTTGGGGAAGGCCACGGTCGGGAAGTCGGGGTCGGGTTGCTCCTGCTGCTCGACGACCGCCGGCTCGGAGAAGCCGGCCGCCTCCAGCACGCGCTGGACGGTGGTGCCGCCGACGCCGTGCAGCGGGGTGTAGACGATCGAGAGGTCGCGGGGCCCGTCCTCGGCCAGCCCGGCGATCGTGTCGAGGTAGCGGTCGACGATCTCCTCGTCGAGCGTGGTGCCGGCACCACCGCGCGGCACGCCGGCGAGCGGGCCGACCGCGGCGATGCGCGCCGCGATCTCGGCGTCGGCCGGAGGAACGATCTGGCTGCCGTCTCCGAGGTAGACCTTGTAGCCGTTGTCCTGCGGCGGGTTGTGGCTCGCGGTCACCATGACGCCCGCGACACAGCCGAGCTCGCGGATCGCGAACGCGAGCAGCGGGGTCGGCAGCGGGCGGGGTAGGAGGTAGGCCGTGAGCCCCGCTCCGGTCATCACCTCGGCCGTGTCGCGCGCGAACACGTCGGAGTTGTGGCGCGCGTCGTAGCCGATCACGACCGCGCCACGCCCGGCGCCCGGGTCGTGCAGGGCCTTCTCGATCAGGTACGCCGCGAGGCCCGCCGCGGCGCGGGTCACGACGATCCGGTTCATCCGGTTGGAGCCCGCGCCCAGCGCGCCGCGCAGCCCGGCGGTGCCGAACTCCAGGGTCCCGTCGAAGCGGTCGCGCAGGTCGGTGGCGTCACCGCCGGCCTCGACGTCCGCGATCACCGCCTCGAGCTCCGCGCGGGTCTGGTCGTCGGGGTCCTGGGCCGCCCAGGCGCGGGCGGTCTCGAGCAGGGCGCTCACTTCGGGGTGCACATCGGCGGACGTCATAGAGGGCACGATACGAGGGTGAGTCGCTCCTTCGTCTTCGGTGGTCGGTGGCACGTCCCGGCACCGCCTGCCGTCGTCCACGACGTGCTCGTCGACCTGGAGCACTATCCGCGGTGGTGGCCCCAGGTCGTGGCCGTCGCGTCCCTCGGCCCGGACGACGCGCGGGTGCTGTGCCGCTCGGTGCTGCCCTACACGCTCGACCTGGTGCTGCACGCGGCCGACCGCTCCGCCTCGCGCCTCGAGGTCGAGGTGTCGGGCGACCTCCACGGCACCGTGGGCTTCGAGCTCACGCCCACCGACGGCGGCACCCGCCTCGACCTCGATCAGCGCGTCGGCGTCGGCGGTCTCCTCGGCCTGGCGGCGTACGTCGCGAGCCCCGTGCTGCGCTGGAACCACCACCGGATGATGGCCGGCTGCGTCGCCGGGCTCACCGCCCGCGCCACCGCTCAGGCGATGCAGAACTCGTTGCCCTCGGGGTCGTGCATGACCACGCCGTAGTAGTCCTCACCTTCGTTGGCGTGGTCGATGCTCGCGCCGGCGGCGACGGCCCGCTCGACCAGTGCGTCGACGAGCCGGCGGCGCTCCTCGATCGGCAGCGAGCGGTCGCGGCCGGTGGGGAAGAGGTCGAGGTGGAGACGGTTCTTGCCGGCCTTGGCCTCGGGCACGATCTGGAACCAGATCGGCGGACCCTCGCCCGCCGGGTCGTGGATGCGGTCGCAGTCGTCGTCGGCCATCTGGTCGAGCTCGTCCTGGGGCACGCCGACGGAGCGGTACCACTCCTTCCACGAGCCGTGGCCGTGCGGCGGTGGCTGCATCTCGTAGCGGAGGAACGGGGCCCAGAACCGCGCGAGGCGGGCGGGGTCGTTGGCGTCGATCGTGAGCTGCCAGGTCACCATGGACGCCACCGTAGGCCCGCCCGCCGACAACGCGGCGCGGCTCGTGATCGGGCCCGGGATCAGGCGTCGATCGAGCTCATGTCGCCGTACCGGTCGCCGACGACGGCGTCGCGCGGGACCGCCTCGTCGAGCGCGGCGAGGTCGGCGTGGGTGAGCTCGACCGCGGCGGCGCCGACGTTCTCCTCGAGGTACTTCACCCGCTTGGTGCCGGGGATCGGTGCGACGCCGAGCTCGTCGTCGCCCTGGGCCAGCACCCAGGCGAGCGCGAGCTGGCCGGGCGTGCACCCCTTCTGCTCGGCGATCGCGCGGACCCGGTCGACGAGCTGCAGGTTGGCGCGCAGGCCCTCGCCGTTGAGGCGGGGGAAGTACGCCGAGCGTCGCGAGTCGTCCTCGTCCAGCGAGGACTCGGAGGTGATCGCGCCGGTCAGGATGCCGCGGCCGAGGGGGGAGTAGGGGACCAGCCCGATGCCGAGCTCGCGCAGCACGGGGAGGATCTCGTCCTCGAGGTCGCGGGTGAACAGGGAGTACTCGGACTGCAGCGCGGTGATCGGGTGCACGGCGTGCGCGCGCCGGATCGTGGTCGCCGAGGCCTCGGAGAGCCCGAGGTGGCGGACCTTGCCGGCCTCGACGAGCTCGGCCATCGCGCCCACGGTCTCCTCGATCGGGACGGTCTTGTCCACGCGGTGCTGGTAGTAGAGGTCGATGTGGTCCACGCCGAGCCGCTGGAGCGAGGCGTCGCAGGCGGCGCGGACGTACTCGGGCTTGCCGTTGATGCCGACGCGGGTGCCGTCGGGGAGACGCTCGTTGCCGAACTTCGTGGCGAGCTGGATCTCGTCGCGGCGGCCGGCGATCGCCTTGCCGACCAGCTGCTCGTTGGTGAAGGGGCCGTACATGTCGGCGGTGTCGAGGAAGGTGACACCGAGGTCGAGGGCACGGTGGATCGTCGCGATCGCCTCGCCCTCGTCGCCGCGGCCGTAGAACTCCGACATGCCCATGCAGCCGAGGCCGAGCTCGGAGACGGTGAGCGAGGAGCCGGTGCCGAGAGTGCGCTTCTGGAGAGTCATGCCCCCACTCAAGCGGTTGGAGTGCGCTCCAGGTCAAGGCCGCGGTCGGTGCCGATCGTGTCGGCCTCGATCTTGTCGGTGTAGATCCCGATCTTGCGGTCGATCGCGCCGAGGTGCTCCTGGACCTCGGCGAGCTGGGCGAGCACGTGGGCGCGGTGGGCGCGCAGCAGGTCGAGGCGGGCCTGCTCGTTGCCCGCGCCGGCGCGTACGAGCTCGGCGTACTGACGCACGTCGCGGATCGGCATGCCGGTGCCGCGCAGGCAGGTGAGGAGCTGGATCCAGGTGAGGTCGCCGTCGGAATAGCGACGGTGTCCGGTCGCCGACCGGCTCACCGGGGCGAGCATCAGCCCGTCGCGCTCGTAGTAGCGCAGCGTGTCGGGCGTCAGGTCGGTGGCGGCGGCAGCCTCCGCGATCGAGTAGCTCACCGGATCAGTCTCGACCCTGGAGTGCACTCCAGGTCAAGGCAGCCTCAGGACGAGCGGTCGAGTGCCGGTCGCTCGAACCCGCCGGTGGCGAACGGGCCGCCGACGTGGGCGCCCTCGGCATCGTCCTCGGGCCGCGGCACGATCGCGTCGGCGAATGCCTCGGCGTCGTCCTGCGGCTCGTAACCCAGGGCCCGCCCTGCCTCGAGGTCCCACCACGCACGCGTGTTGGCGGAGATGCCGTAGAGCACGGCGAAGCCGGGCGCGGTCGCCGTGAGCGCCGCGTCGACCATGCGCACGCAGTCGTCGTGGGAGAGCCAGGTGGACAGGTGCCGCACGGTCTCGGGCCGGTCGAGGAACGAGCCGATCCGGCAGGCGACCGCGTCGACGTCGTGCCGGTCGGCGTACAGGCTCAGCACGGCCTCGGCGGCCACCTTCGCGACTCCGTAGAAGGTGTCGGGTCGGGGGCGCACGTCGACGCCCACCAGGTCCGAGCGCGGCGTGCGGCCGACCGCATGGTTGGAGGAGGCGTAGACGATGCGGCGCACGTCGTGCTCGACCATCGCGTCGAGCAGGGCTGCGGTCGTGACGACGTGTGAGGTGAGCGAGTCCGGGAGGCTGCCCTCGTCGGGGTGGCCCGCGAGGTGCACGACGGCGTCCAGTGTCTCCTCCTCGAAGACCGCGGCGACCGCGTCGGCGTCGGTCGCGTCGACGGTGTACCAGGGGCCGTCGCCGCCGTCGGGCTGGGGGACCAGGTCGAGCCCCACGACGGTGTGGCCGCGGTCGGCGAGCCCGACCGTGACGACCTGGCCGATGCTCCCGGCGGCGCCGGTGACGAGTACCTTCACCCGGCGAAGGCTATCCGGGCGTCCGGTCGCGGCGGACGTACGACGCGAGGTGCTCGCCCAGCTCCGCGAACAGCGCCAGGTTGAGCCGGAACGCCGTCCGCACCTCGACCACCACCTCGTCGCGCTGGTGGGTCGGGAGTCCGAGGGCGTCCAGGCGGGCCCGGTAGGCGTCCTTGTACGGCTTGGGCCTCGGGATCGCGGGGAAGTCGTAGAACGCCAGTCCCTGGCCCCCGAGCCCGAAGGCACGGTCGAGGATGCGGCCGATCGCCTGGCCTCCGGAGAGGTCGCCGAGGTAGCGCGTGTAGTGGTGGGCGACGAGGAGCCGGCCGTGGTGCGCGGCGTGCTCGAGCCGGGCACGGTAGGCCTCGGCGGCGGGGGAGTCGACGACCCGGCGCCCACCGGGGCTCCAGTGGCGGAGGTCCGCCTCGATGGCGTCGAGTCGTTCGAGGGCCGGGTCGTGCACGGCGGCGACCGTGTCGTCGTCCGCGCGTGCCCGCACGGCGGACTCCATCGCGGAGTAGACCGCGTGCAGCCGCAGCAGGTAGTCGGCGTACCCCTGCTCGTCGACCCGGCCGGCCAGCAGCTCGCTCATGAACGAGGAGCCCTCGGCATCGCGGTGCTCGGCCTGCGAGCCGATCCGCATCGCGGCGGAGAGAGGCAGCCTGGCGGTGGGGCCAACGGTCTCCTCGGCGTCGTCGATCGCGGTCACGGGGTCTCGACCGGCTCGACGATCGGGGCGACGGCCATGCCGGCCGCCATCGCGACGATGTTGGCGATGAACCGCTCGGTGGGCAGCTGGGCACGACGGGGGGTCGCGGCCTCCTGGGCCCGCGCGCGGTCGGCGACCGAGCGGAGCATGAAGCCGGTCACCAGGGCGATCCGTTCGGTGCGCAGCGCCTCGTCGTACGCCGGCAGCCGTTGCTCGAGCAGCTCGTAGACCGGCAGTCCGCCGGTGCGTGCCAGGGCTGCCGCCACGTCGGGGTGCACCCGCTCGAACTCCTCGACCAGCTGGCCGACGATCACGAGGTAGCGCCGGCCCGCGGGACCGGTCTCGGCCAGCTCGACAGCGGGCCGCACGATCGCCTCGAGGACCGAGCCGATGTCGTCGTCAGGACGTGCGCGGGCCAGCTCGAGGAGCTCGCCCTCGCGGCGAGCGAGGTGCTCGGCGTGCTGGTCGATCACGGCGACGAGCAGCCCGTCACGGGAGCCGAAGTGGTAGTGCACCGCGCCGCGGTTGCGCTGCCCGGCCCGACGGGTGATGTCGACCAGGGACGCGGTGAACGCGCCGTGCTCGGCGAACGCCTCGGTGGCCGCCTCGACCAGCCGCCGCCGGGTCTCGGCGGCGGATCCCGTGGACGCAGGCGTCGCGGCGGCCACGGCCGGGGTCAGATCCGGGGGACGATGCGGCCGAGGAGCTCACCCATCCGCGAGGCGGCGGCGCGGCCGGCCTCGAGGACCTCCTCGTGGTTGAGGGGCTGATCGCTGATGCCGGCGGCGAGGTTGGTGACCAGGCTGATGCCCAGCACCTCCATGCCGGCCTCGCGCGCCGCGATCGCCTCGAGTGTGGTGCTCATGCCGACCAGATGACCGCCCATGATGCCGGCCATGCGCACCTCGGCCGGGGTCTCGTAGTGGGGGCCCGGGAACTGCACGTACACGCCCTCGTCGAGCGTGGGGTCGACCTCGCGGCACATCGCGCGCAGTCGGGAGCTGTAGAGGTCGGTGAGGTCGACGAAGTGGGCGCCCTCGATGGGGGAGCGGCCGGTGAGGTTGATGTGGTCGCTGATCAGCACCGGGGTGCCGGGCGTCCAGGAGGTCTTGAGGCCGCCGCAGCCGTTGGTCAGCACGATCGCGCGGCAGCCCGCGGCCGCCGCCGTACGGACGCCGTGCACGACCGCCGCCACGCCCTTGCCCTCGTAGTAGTGGGTGCGGCTGAGGAAGACCAGCAGCTGCTTGTCGCCGGCCTTGACCGAGCGGATCTTGCCCGAGTGGCCGGCGACCGCCGCCGCGGAGAAGCCGGGCAGGTCGGTGGTCGCGATCTCCGCGGTGGCCTCGCCGAGGGCGTCGACCGCGGGCAGCCAGCCCGACCCCAGCACGAGCGCGACGTCGTGGCGCTCGACACCGGTGAGCTCAGCGAGCCGCGCGGCGGCGTTCTGGGCGTGGTCGTACGGGGTGGCCGTCTCGGGCTGGGTCTGCGGCTGCGTCACGGATCGGACTCTAGTGCGGGGGTGGGTTGGTGCACGATTCGATGCATGATCGACCACCTCGGCATCAACTGCTCCGACCTCGCCCGGTCGGCCGCCTTCTACGACGCCGTGCTCGGCGTCCTCGGCCACCGCCGTCTGATGGACGTCGACGTCGCGATCGGCTACGGCACCGACGGTCCCGTCTTCTGGATCGGCGCCCAGCCCCCGGAGGGCCCGGCGTCGGGCCCCAACCGCGAGGTCCACATCGCCTTCACCGCCACCTCCGCCGACCAGGTCCGGGCGTTCTTCGACACCGCCGTCGCCCAGGGTGCCGAGGTGCTCCACGAGCCTCGCCTCTGGCCGGAGTACCACGACCACTACTTCGGTGCGTTCGTCCGCGACCCCGACGGCAACAACGTCGAGGCCGTCTGCCACACCGTGACTGAGTAGGCCCTGCTACTGCCCGATCGAGCGGCAGGGGCGGTTGCGGAGGGCGGCGACGTAGTCGGCGGGGGCATCGGCGGCCTCGGCGGCGTCGGCGAGGACGCCGAGGTACGACGCGGAGGGCAGTCCGCCCTCGTAGGCGTCGAGCACGTAGGTCCACACCACGAGCTCGCCGGTCATCGTCGCGACCCGCACCCGGGTCTTGCGGTAGAGGCCGAGGTCGGCGGCCTCCCAGCCGTCCAACGAGGCCTCGTCCTCGCGGGTGATGTCGTAGACCGCGACGAAGACCTGCTCGAGCGGGTCCTCCACGATCGTGGAAAGCGCGCCGTCCCAGCCGTGCTCCTCGCCGCCGAACGTCAGCCGCCAGCCCTGGAGCCACCCGGTGGTCGCCAGCGGGGAGTGCGGGCAGCGCTCGCTCATCCGGACGGGATCGAGGTTGGTCCCGTAGGCGGCGTAAAGCGTCACGGGCTGCAGAGTAGTGGAGCGCCCGGACCGTGGCCTCCCTCACGTCAGTAGGCTGGCGGTCGTGACCCACTTCAACGTCCTCGTCCTCGGTGCCGGCCCCGGTGGGTACGTCGCCGCGATCCGTGCCGCCCAGCTGGGCCAGTCCGTGGCCGTCATCGAGGAGAAGTACTGGGGAGGCGTGTGCCTCAACGTCGGGTGCATCCCCTCCAAGGCGCTCCTGCGCAACGCGGAGATCGCCCACATCATCACCAAGGAGAAGGACACCTTCGGGATCAGCGGCGAGGCCACCATGGACTTCGGCGCGACCCATAAGCGCAGCCGCGGCGTCGCCGAGGCCAGCGCCAAGGGCGTCCACTACCTGATGAAGAAGAACAAGATCACCGAGCTCGACGGCTGGGGCACGATCAAGTCGCCGACCGAGGTCGAGGTCGACAAGGACGGGCAGAAGCAGACCTACACCTGTGACAACCTGATCATCGCCACGGGCGCCAAGGTGCGGATGCTCCCCGGCATGAGCGTGAGCCAGAACGTCGTCACCTACGAGGAGCAGATCCTCACCGACCAGCTGCCGAGCTCGATCATCATCGGCGGCTCGGGCGCGATCGGTGTCGAGTTCGCCTACGTGATGGCCAACTTCGGCGTCGACGTCACGATCGTGGAGTTCCTCGACCGGATGGTGCCCACCGAGGACGCCGACGTCTCCAAGGAGCTGCTCAAGCAGTACAAGAAGCTCGGGGTCAAGGTGCTGCTGTCCACCAAGGTCGACCAGGTCGAGGACACCGGCTCGGGCGTCCGCGTGACGGTCAGCCCGGCGAGCGGCGGCGACAGCCAGGTGCTCGAGGCCGACAAGATGCTCGCGGCGTTCGGCTTCGCGCCGCGCATCGACGGCTACGGCCTGGAGAACGCCGGTGTGAAGGTCAGCGACCGCGGCGCGATCGAGGTCGACGCCCGCGGGCGTACCAGCGTCGAGAACGTCTACGCGATCGGCGACGTCACCGGCAAGCTGATGCTCGCCCACACCGCCGAGGCGATGGGCGTGGTCGCGGCCGAGACGATCGCGGGCGCCGAGACCCAGGAGATCAACTTCGACATGATCCCGCGCGCGACGTTCTGCCAGCCGCAGATCGCGTCGTTCGGCTACTCCGAGGCGCAGGCGAAGGAGAAGGGGTACGACGTCAAGGTCGCCTCGTTCCCGTTCAGCGCCAACGGCAAGGCGCGCGGCATGGCCGAGGGCGTCGGGTTCGTCAAGATCGTCGCCGACGCGACGTACAACGAGATCATCGGCGCCCACATGATCGGTCCCGAGGTCACCGAGCTGCTGCCGGCGCTGACGCTGGCCCAGCAGTGGGACCTCACCGCCGACGAGGTGGCCCGCAACATCTTCGCCCACCCGACGCTGTCGGAGGCGATGAAGGAGGCCGTCGAGGGCATCGCCGGCCACATGATCAACCTCTGATCGGCTGCTGACATGGCCAGCGAACGCGTCGTCATCATCGGCGGCGGCCCCGGCGGCTACGAGGCCGCCCACGTCGCCGCCCAGCTCGGTGCGGAGGTCACGGTCGTCGACACCGACGGCGTCGGCGGCTCGGCGGTGCTCACCGACTGCGTGCCGAGCAAGACCCTGATCGCCACCGCTGAGGTGATGAGCGAGCTCGCGGACGCCGCCGAGCTCGGCGTGAGCTTCCTCGACACCGAGGGCGACGCCGCGACCGCGATCCGCGTGGACCTGGCCAGGCTCAACGCCCGGGTCAAGCAGCTCGCGGCCGACCAGTCCGCCGACATCGGCCGCCGGCTCGCCCGCGACGGCGTCACGGTGCTGCAGGGACGGGGCAGCCTGGCCGGCCCGGACCGGGTGCTCGCCCAGCTGGCCGACGGCACCGAGCAGGTGCTGCCGGCCGACGCGATCCTGCTCGCCACCGGCGCCGCGCCGCGCACGCTGCCGACCGCGCAGCCCGACGGCGAGCGGATCCTCACCTGGGAACAGGTCTACGACCTGACCGAGGTGCCGACCGAGCTGATCGTCGTCGGCTCGGGTGTCACCGGCGCGGAGTTCGCCAGCGCCTACCTCAACCTCGGCATCCCGGTCACGCTGGTCTCCTCCCGCGACCGCGTGCTGCCCGGTGAGGACGCCGACGCCGCCAAGGTCCTCGAGGACGTGCTCACCCGGCGCGGCATGAAGGTCCTCTCGCGCTCGCGCATGGAGTCGGTGACGCGGGAGGGCGACACGGTCACGGTGACGCTCACCGACGGCCGCACCGTCCAGGGGTCGCACTGCATCCTGGCGCTCGGGTCGGTGCCGAACACCGCCGGCCTCGGGCTGGAGGAGGCCGGCGTCAACCTCAAGGACGGCGGGTTCGTCAACGTCGACCGGGTCTCGCGCACCTCCGCACGCGGTGTGTACGCCGCCGGCGACTGCACCGGCGTCCTCATGCTCGCCAGCGTCGCGGCCATGCAGGGCCGCATCGCCATGTGGCACTTCCTCGGCGACGCCGTCCAGCCGCTCGACCTCAAGACGGTGTCGTCCAACGTCTTCACCGCGCCCGAGATCGCCACCGTGGGCTGGTCGCAGCACGCCGTCGACGCCGGGGAGATCCAGGCCGAGGTCGTCATGCTGCCGCTCTCGGGCAACCCGCGCGCGAAGATGCAGGGCGTGCGCGACGGCTTCGTCAAGCTGCTGTGCCGTCCCGGCACCCGCACGATCGTCGGGGGAGTGGTCGTCGGACCGCGGGCCAGCGAGCTGATCCACCCGGTGTCGGTCGCGGTCGCGGAGTCGCTCACCGCCGACCAGCTGGCCCAGGCGTTTACGGTGTACCCATCGATGAGCGGCTCGATCGCCGAGGCCGCCCGCCGACTGCACCGCGTCTAGCCACGTCACCAACTCTCGGGGGAGACCATGATCCGACGGCTCGCCGTCCTGCTCACCGCTGCTGCTCTGGCTGCGACGACCGCTCCGGCTCACGCCGCGGCGTCTCGAGGGGAGTCCGTTCGTCGCGAGCCGGCCAGCGTCACCATCTCGACCACCGGCAACGGCCACGGGAAGGGCCTCTCGCAGTACGGCGCCCGCAACCGCGCCAACGCCGGCCAGGGCTACCGCGAGATCCTCGAGCACTACTACCCGGGCACGTCCTGGGGGACGGCCGGCGGCTCGATCCGGGTCCTCCTCACCGATGCGCCCGACAACGCGTTGATCGTGCGGTCGCAGTCCGGCCTCAAGGCGCGCGGCCAGGGGAAGACCTGGACGCTGCCCACCCGCCGCGACGGCAAGCCCGTCAAGAAGTGGCGGGTCAAGACCTCGGGCACGCGGTCGGAGCTGTCCTACCGCACCGGCTCCTGGCACGTCTGGCGCACGCGACGCGGTGCCATCGAGCTGGTCTCCGCCCGACCCATGGTGCTGTTCGGCGCCGGCAGCTATCGCGGCGTCCTGCGCCTCACCGACGCCGGCGTGGTCAACGAGGTCCCTCTCGAGACCTACCTCCGTGGCGTCGTCGCGAGCGAGGTGCCGGCCACCTGGCCGCACGCCGCCGTCGAGGCCCAGTCGGTCGCCGCGCGCACGTACGCCGTCTTCGAGCGCGAGCACGTCTCGTCGGCGAGAGAGTACGACCTCTGCGACACCGCCGCCTGCCAGGTCTACCGGGGCGCCTCGGGGGAGCACCCCGGCTCCGACGCCGCCGTGCGCACGACCGCCGGCCAGGTCCTGACCTACGAGGGTGAGCCGATCTTCGCCCAGTTCTCGGCGAGCAACGGTGGCTACTCGGTCGCGGACGAGCGCTTCCCCTACCTCGTCGCCGAGTGGGACGAGTTCGACCGCGGAGTTCCCCAGGACCCGCAGGTCAGGACCTTCACGGGCGACCAGATCACCCGCCACTGGACCGGCCTCGGCGACCTGGTGTCGGTGGAGGTGACCGAGCGCGACACCGACGGCGTCCACGAGGGTCACGTCACCGAGCTGCGCATCACCGGCACGCTCCGCGAGCAGGTCACCACGGGTAGCGCGTTCGCCCGGTTCCTCGGGCTGCGGTCGACGATGTTCACCGTCTCGTAGAACTACAGATCTGTAGTTCACGCGATCTCGTTGCGGGGCCCTGTGGCTCGTGATGCGATTGGGTTTTCCCACCCGTCACAGTCGTCCCAGAGGTCACCCATGCGCGCCGTCACGAGCCTGCTCGCGCTCGCCCTCGCGGCGACCACGATGGCGGTGGCCGGGCCCGCTGCCGCGGGGGCCCCGGCACCCGGCGGGGACGTCTGGAAGGTGCCCGCGAGCGCGACCGTGACGATCAAGGGCCACGGCTACGGCCACGGCCACGGCATGTCGCAGTACGGCGCCGAGGGCGCCGCCCGGCAGGGCCTCACCTACCGGCAGATCGCCGAGTTCTACTACCCCGGCACGGAGTGGGGGATCGCCAAGGGGCGCGTCACCGTGCTGCTCACCGCGGACACCACCGACGACCTGATCGTGAACGCCCGGCCGGGCCTCACCGTGCGCGACACCGCGACCAAGGCCAAGCGGCGGCTCGCACTGCCCGACAACGGTGCCAAGCGCTGGCGGGTCGCGGTCGGCCCCGACGGCGTCAGCCGCGTCTTCTACCGTGACCGTCGCTGGCACGCCTGGCAGGTGCTGAAGGGCGAGGGCGAGTTCTACGCCGGCGGCGAGCCGATCACGCTGGTCACACCCAGCGGCGAGCGGTCCTACCGCGGCCGACTGCGGACCGCCGTCACCGGCGCCGGCGAGCGCGTGACCGTCAACGCCCTCGACCTCGAGAGCTACCTCAAGGGCGTGGTGCCCCTGGAGATCCCAGCGTCGTGGAGCGCCGAGGCCGTCCGCGCCCAAGCCGTCGCCGCCCGCACCTACGCGGCGTACGAACGCCGGCACCCGCTCTCCGACGCCTACCAGATCTGTGACACGAGCTCGTGCCAGGTCTACGGCGGCGTCGACGCGGAGTACCCCGCCTCCGACGACGCCGTGGACGCGACGGCCGGGACCATCCTCACCAGCGGTGGCGAGCCGGCGTTCACCCAGTTCGGCTCGAGCAGCGGCGGCTGGACGTCGGCAGGGTCCGTCCCCTACCTGCCGGCGCGCCGCGACCCGTACGACGGCTGGTCGGGCAACCCGGTGCACACCTGGACCACGACGATCGACGACGCGCGCCTCGAGCAGGCCTGGCCGGCCGTCGGCAACCTCACCCGGATCGCGGTCACCGCCCGCGACGGCAACGGCGACTGGGGCGGGCGGGTCCGCTCGATCGCGCTGCGGGGGACCGGCGGCCGCGTCGTCGTCTCCGGTGACACCTTCCGCGCCGTGCTCGGCCTGCGCTCGACCTGGGTGACGTTCAAGGTCGCCGGACGCTGAGTCCGGGCGCGCGGTCACGCCTGGGCGGTGGGCCGGACGACCACCTCGCCCACATCGACGGTCGCCGGCTGCTCGATCGCGTAGGCCATCGCCCCGGCGACGGCCTCGGCGGGGAGCGCCACCTCGGCCACCGTCGCACCGAAGCGGGCGCGTGCCTCGTCCTCGCCCATGCCGAGCGTGTGCTCGGTCGCCGTCAGGCCCGGCGTCACCACCGTCACCCGCAGGTCGGGGCCGGCCTCCTGGCGGAGCCCCTCGCAGATCGCGCGGACGGCGACCTTGGTCCCGGCGTACACCGCCATCGTCGGGACGATCTTGAGCCCGGCCGTCGATGCCGTCGTCACGAAGTGGCCGCTGCCCTGCTCGCGGAACACGGGAAGGGCGGCTGCGATGCCGTGCAGCAGGCCCTTCACATGGACGTCCACCATGAGGTCCCAGTCGTCGACCCGCAGGTCGTCCAGGGGCGAGATCGGCATGACGCCGGCGTTGCTGACGAGCACGTCGAGGCGGCCGAACTCCTCGCGTGCGGTCTCGACCAGGGCGCTCAGGTCCTCGCGGCGGGTCACGTCGGTGACGCGCCAGGAGGCCGAGCCGCCACGCACCCGGATGTCCTCGGCGATCTGCTCGAGCCGTTCCGGTCCGCGCGCGCCGAGCACCACGTGGGCGCCGCGCTCGGCGAGCAGGTAGGCGGCCGCTCGGCCGATGCCGCTGCTGGCACCGGTGATGGCGACCACCTTGCCGTCGATGCCGGTCATGTCGTCTCCGTGTCCTCGCGGCCACCAGGTGTAAGTGACCTCTTACATCTAATGTAAGTGGCAACTCACATCCGGTCAAAGTTAGAGTCGGTCCACATGAGCCCCAAGGCCGCCTATCACCACGGACACCTGCGCGAAGCGCTGGTGCAG
>NZ_JANINT010000067.1 GCF_024509035.1 Nocardioides sp.
CGTCGGAGATGTCGTCGAGGAGGGCGTGGATCTGGTTGACGGCGCGCGTGACCCGGTGTGATGGGTGAGCTTGTGCGGTCATCGCCACTCCCGAGATGAAGTCGTGGCGGCAGTCTATCAAACACACCTTCGGAAAGTCAACAGCAGCGTGGATGTTCCGGCGAGGCGGCGGCCTGAAAGCCGGGAAGCATCCCGGGCCACGGCGGACCGTTCCCCGCTTTGCTGCCGAAGACCGCAGCCGGAAGCAGCCCGCAGCCGACGTACATCCGCCGCCCTGCGCGTGCTGCGGTGGTCTCGACGAGCTCGACCACCGGCGACGAGCTCGACCACCGGCGACGAGCTCGACCGACGATGGGCCCACGTACGCTCGAGCATCGTGAGCGATCGACTGGTGTGGCTGCCGTTCGACCCGGCCGAGCTGGGCGACCCGCCGGAGGGGTTGCGCTTCGAGGTGGTCGACCCGACCGAGCATGTCCCGGATTCGGTGGGGGAGGTGCGGTTCTACGTACCGCCGTACCAGGTGGGCAGCCGGGTCGGCGAGGTGTTGCCGCGGATGACGAGTCTCGAGGTGGTCCAGACCCTCACCGCAGGCGTGGACAACATCCGCGCGCACATCCCCGACGGCGTGACGCTGTGCAACGGCCGCGGGATCCACGACACCTCCACCGCCGAGCTGGCGTTGACCCTGATCCTGAGCAGCCTGCGCGGCGTCCCCGACTTCGTACGAGCCCAGGGGCGGCACGCGTGGACGCCCGGCTGGCGACCGGCGCTGGCCGACAAGCGCGTGCTGCTGGTGGGGTACGGCGCCATCGGCGAGGCCATCGAGCGCCGGCTGCTCCCGTTCGAGGTCGAGGTGACGCGGGTCGCGCGACGGTCCCGCGAGGGCGTGCACGGCATCGACGAGCTGCCCGGCCTGCTGCCGGACGCCGACGTCGTGGTGCTCGTCGTACCCCTCACCGACGAGACCCGCGGCTTGGTCGACGCCGGATTCCTCGCGGCGATGAAGGACGGCGCGCTGCTGGTCAACGTCGCCCGCGGGGCGGTCGTCGACACGACCGCTCTCGTCGAGGCGCTCGACGCGGGCCGGATCCGGGCCGCCCTCGACGTGGCCGACCCCGAGCCGCTGCCAGAGGACCACGCGCTCTGGGACGCGCCGGGCCTGTTGATCTCCCCGCACGTCGGCGGCGCGAGCAGCGCCATGTGGCCGCGCGCGCACCGGCTGGTGCGCGACCAGCTGCACCGCTACGCCGCGGGGGAGCCACTGTGGAACATCATGTCCGGCGCCTACTAGCCCCCGCATAGACTCCGGCACGTGACAGGGCGGATCCGCGAGGAGGACATCGCGACGGTGCGCGAGAAGGCGCGCATCGACGACGTCGTCTCGCAGTACGTCACGCTGCGCAACGCCGGCGGCGGCTCGCAGAAGGGACTCTGCCCGTTCCACGACGAGAAGTCCCCGTCGTTCAACGTCAACCCGAGTCGCGGATTCTTCCACTGTTTCGGCTGCGGAGAAGGCGGCGACGTCATCACGTTCCTGATGAAGATCGACGCGCTGACGTTCGGCGAGGCCGTCGAGCGGCTCGCGGAGAAGGTCGGGGTCCAGCTGCGCCGCGAGGAGGGCGACGTACGCGAGGAGCGGCCCAAGGGGCCGCCGCGGCGACGGCTCGTGGAGGCACACCTGGCCGCCCAGAGCTTCTATGCCGAGCAGCTCGCGAGCCCCGACGCCCTGGTCGCCCGCCAGTTCCTCGCCGAGCGCGGCTTCGACCAGTCGGCCGCCGAGCTCTTCGGGGTCGGCTTCGCGCCCCGCGAGGGTGCGACGCTCAAGAACCACCTGCGCCAGCAGGGCTTCTCGGCCGAGGAGATGACGGTCGGTGGCCTGATCGGCCCGTCGGGCTACGACCGGTTCCGCGGCCGGCTGCTCTGGCCCATCCGAGACGCGAGCGGCGACACGATCGGGTTCGGCGCCCGGCGGCTCTTCGACGACGACCGGGTGGAGGCGAAGTACCTCAACACCTCCGAGACTCCGATCTACAAGAAGAGCCAGGTGCTCTACGGCATCGACCTGGCCCGCCGGGAGATCGGACGCGCCTCCCGGGCCGTCATCGTCGAGGGCTACACCGACGTGATGGCCTGCCACCTGGCGGGGGTGACCACCGCCGTCGCGACCTGTGGCACCGCGTTCGGCGACGACCACTCCCGGGTGCTGCGCCGGTTCCTCAACGACCACGAGGAGTCCCGGGGCGAGGTGATCTTCACCTTCGACGGCGACGCCGCCGGCCAGAAGGCCGCGCTGCGTGCGTTCGGCGGCGACCAGAACTTCGTCTCCCAGACGTACGTCGCGGTCGAGCCGGATGGGCTGGACCCCTGTGACCTGCGCATCCAGAAGGGCGACGCCGCGGTCCGCGAGCTGGTCGCTCGCCGGGTGCCGCTCTACCGTTTCGTGCTCACCAACGTCGTCGGCAAGTACGACCTCGACCGCGCCGACGGCCGGGTGGACGCCCTGCGCGAGGGCGCCAGGCTCGTCTCGAGCATCCGGGACCGATCGAAGGTCGACGCCTTCGCCCGCGAGCTCGCCGGGATGGTCGGGGTCGACGTCGACGAGGCCCGCGCGGAGGTCCGCCGCGCCGCCAACCGTCGTCCCGGGCAGGAGCAGAGGGGCGGCGCCGCCGCCGCGGCCACCACCCCGGAGCCGCAGTCCCGCGCCGCCGTGCCCGACCTCGGCGACCCGCGGTTCGCGATCGAGCGCGAGACCCTGCAGCTGGTCATCCAGCACCCGATGACGATCGGACGCAGCACGGGCGACATCGGGGTCAACGACTTCACCCACCCGACCTACCGCGGGGTGTGGGAGCTGGTCGCGGCCGCGGGCGGGCCCGGGGCGGGGGCGGGCGACCCCACGTGGGCGAGCCGCCTGCGTGACGCCGCCACCGACCCTGCGGTCTCGGCGGTGATCAGTGCGCTGGCCGTGGAGCCCCTGAAGAAGGAGCCCGACGCGGCGTACGTCGCCGAGCACGTCTTCCGGCTGCTGGAGCTGACCGCCGCCCGGCGGATCGCGGCCATCAAGTCCAGGCTGCAGCGCACCAACCCCGTCGAGCAGCCCGAGGAGTTCAACAAGATGTTCGGAGAGCTGGCGGCGCTCGAGGCCCACCGGCGCGGGCTGCGCGACCGGCTCTCGGGGAGCGCCACGTGAGGCGGCTGCGCCGCGAGCGTCCGCCCCTCCGCGTCGAGCGCGGCGAGCGGCTGCTCGCCGACACCGCCGCCGCCGAGGGACACCTGGGCGGCACCCGCGACGCGCTCTACCTGGTGCGCTCGCGCGCGGGGTCGTCGTTCGAGCTCAGCGAGACCGTGCGGATCCCCTGGGAGGAGATCGAGGCGGCCGACTGGGACTCCGACGCCTTCGTGCTGCGGGTGACCGAGGTCGGCAGATGGGGCGAGCGGCGACCCGAGCACCGGTTCACGATCGAGGAGCCCGGACGCCTGCTCGAGCTGGTCCGCGAGCGGGTCACCGCCAGCATCGTGCTGCAGCGCCACGTGATCGTCGACGGCCGCCGCGGCCTGCGGGTGATCGCCCGGCGCGCGCCGCGAGGCGACCAGCCGGTCCAGTGGGTCTACGAGTTCGACGAGGGCGTCGACCCCGACGACCCCGAGGTCCAGCGGCTCGCGCAGGAGGCGCTGGCTGTCGCGATGCGCGACGTGGGCCTGGACTGACCGCGGGCGGCTGTGTCTCGTCGCGACGCAGCGGGGCGGATTTTTGCTTGCGCGGCGGGATTGCTAACCTGTGCGGGCTGCACCGATCCCCTGTAGCTCAACTGGCAGAGCATTCGGCTGTTAACCGGAGGGTTGTTGGTTCGAGTCCAACCGGGGGAGCAGAGAGAAGGGCCTGGCTGATGCCAGGCCCTTCTGGCTCTCGAGAGGCGCTACTCGCCCCAGCCCATCGGGAAGACCTCGAAGGCGGCAGCGAACGTCGTGCCGAGCCGCTGGCCGGTCTGGCGCCCGAACCCCTCCAGGAACTCGCGGGCGTCGAAGTCCTCCCAGCCGAGACCATCGATGTAGGCGCGGTGGGCCTCGAGCGAGGCGACGCCGGCGTCGAAGGTATCGGTGGTGTCGACGGCGTGGGTGGCGCTCGGCGACCCGAACGCCCAGACCGCCCGCACCTCGCCCCAGGGCTCGAGCCCGTCGGTGAGCTGGTCGGCGAACACCCAGCGGTTGCCGGCGTCGCGGACGGCGTCGACGACCGCGCGACCGGTGGCGACGTGGTCGGCCTGGTTGAGGTTGGCCCCGCCCCAGGTGTCGCGGAAGTTGCCGGTGATCACGATGTCGGGGCGGAAGCGGCGTACGACGCCGGCGATCTCGCGGCGCAGCGCCACGCCGTACTCGAGCACGCCGTCGGGCTGGTGGAGGAACTCCACCGCCGAGACGCCCACGACGCGCGCCGACTCGACCTGCTCGGCCTCGCGCACGACCCGGCACTCGTCGGGGTGCATGCCGTCGATGCCGGCCTCGCCGCTGGTCACCATGCAGTAGGTGACGTCCTTGCCCTGCGCGGTCCAGCGCGCCACGGCAGCGGCGGCGCCGAACTCCATGTCGTCGGGATGGGCGACGACGCACAGGGCGCGCTCCCAGTCCTCGGGCAGCGGCTCGAGCGGCTCGGGCTGATCTGGCATCTCCGACCTCCTGGTGGTGGGCGTGGCAGGCTGCCACCCATGGTGCAGGAGTACGCCGACATCGCGCTGCGCCTGCCGTCGGCCAGTGAGCGGTGGGCGGGCGAGCGGTTCCGTGCCGAGCTGCGGACCTGGGTGTCGGGGGCCGTGGGCGAGCCGACGTCCCTCGAGCCGGTCAAGCAGCGCCCCTGGGCGACCGTCTGGCGCGTCGAGACCGGTGCAGGAGTCTTCTACGCCAAGCAGAACTGCTCGACCCAGTCCTACGAGGCCGCGGTGGTGCTGGCCCTCAACGACCTCGCCGCGCGCCACGTCGTGCCGCTGGCCGCCGTCGACACCACGCGTGGGCTGTTCCTGACCCCCGATCTGGGCACGCCCCTCGGCGAGGCCGCCGCTGACGACGATGTCGACCTGTGGTGCCGGGTCGTGGCCGCGGGTGCCCAGCTCCAGCTCGAGGTCGCTCGGTACGTCGAGCGGCTCGTCCGTGCCGGGCTGACGACGCTGGCACCTGGCGACTGTGTCGGCTACGTCCACCAGCAGCTGGCGGCGTTCGCCGCGCTCCCCGAGGACGACCCACGGGCGATGCCGGCCGACCAGCAGGCAGCGGTGCGCGCCGCCCTCCCGCAGGTGTCCGCCTGGGCCGATCAGGTCGCCGCGCTCCGCCTCCCCCTGACCCTGTGCCACAACGACCTGCACGGCCACAACGTGTTCGAGGTCGGTGGAGAGCTGCGCTTCTTCGACTTCGCCGACGCGATGGTCACCGAGCCGATGGCGGCGCTGCTGGTGCCGCTCAACGTCCTGGCCCACCGGAGGGGGCTCGCGCCCGACGACCCACGACTGGCCCGGGTCGCCGACGCGGCTCTGGAGGTGTGGAGCGAGTACGCCCCGCTCGCCGAGCTGCGCGCGGCGCTGCCGGCCGCCCTGCAGCTGGCCCGGCTGGCGCGCACGGAGTCCTGGATCCGCTGCACCGCGGCCATGAACGACGCCGAGCTGGGCGAGTGGGGCGACTCCGCGGCGTACTGGCTCGGCTCGCTGGTCATGGCGCCCCCGATCGGGGGTACGGCATCTGCATGACCTACGCGCTCAGCCGCCTGATGTCGACCGCCACGGCCGGCTATGCCGGCTACTGCCTCGCTCGCCCCGCCCACCTGCCCGAGGCGCTGCACGCGGGCCGCCAGGACCGCCCGGGGCTGGAGCTGCTGGCGCGGACCTACGGCGTGCGCGACGCCGCGATCAGCGGGGCCGCGCTGCTCGGCCGCTCGCCCCGGACGCTCCGCACCGCGATGCTGCTGCGCATCGCCATGGACCTCGGCGACGGCGCCGTGCTCTCCGCGCGCACCGACGACCCCGACCTGCGGCGCAAGGTCCTGGCGATCACGCTGGGCTGGGCGGGGCTCAACGCGCTCGCGCTCGCGATCGACACGGCGCGAGACGACGGCTAGGTCAGGCCCTGATCCCGTGGGTGAGATCCGCGTGGGCATCTCCGGTTGGACCTACGCCGGGTGGCGCGGCGACTTCTATCCGTTGGGGCTCCCGCAGAAGAAGGAGCTCGCCTACGCCGCCGAGCGGATGGGCTCGGTCGAGATCAACGGCTCGTTCTACAGCCTGCAGCGACCCACGTCGTACGCCTCCTGGGCCGAGCAGACCCCGGACGACTTCGTCTTCGCGGTCAAGGGCGGCCGGTTCGTCACCCACATGAAGCGGCTGCGCGACGTCGACGCGCCGCTGGCCAACTTCTTCGCCTCCGGCCTGCTGGCGCTCGGACCCAAGCTCGGCCCGATCCTGTGGCAGATCCCCGAGCGCCTGCAGTTCGATGCCGAGCTGGTCGCGTCGTTCTTCGCGCGGCTGCCGCGCACGATGGGGGAGCTGGCCGAGCACGCACGGCGCCACGACGCGAAGGTCCCCGAGGAGCGCGCGCTCACCACCGTGCCCGACGGGCTGGTGGACCAGAAGGTGCGGCACGCGCTGGAGTTCCGCAGCCCGTCGTTCTGCACCGACGAGGCGTTCGCACTGCTGCGCGAGCACGACGTGGCCTGCGTGGTCGCCGACACCGCGGGCCGCTTCCCGATGGCCGAGGCGGTCACCTCCGACCTCGTGTACGTCCGGCTGCACGGCGACCAGGAGCTCTACACCAGCGGGTACGGCGACGCCGCGCTCGACCGGTGGGCCGAGAAGTGCCGGCGCTGGGCCGGGGAGGCGGGCGTCGAGCAGGTGGTCGTCTACTTCGACAACGACGCGAAGGGCTTCGCGCCCCACGACGCCCTGCGGCTGATCGACCGGCTCAACCGTTGAGCTCAGCCGTTCAGCCGGGCGAAGATGCCCTTCTGCGCCTTGTGCAGCCGCGGGAACTCTGCGAACAGGCGGTCGTAGACGTCGCGGTGCGCCGGCACCGGTTCGAAGACACGGTCGACCGGCACGAGCGAGCGCACGTCGGCGTACGCGACGTCGCGCAGCGCAGCCCCGGCGGCGAGGCCGGCTCCACGCAGGCCGGTGAGCAGTGGCTCCTCCGCACGCTCGAGCACCCGCCCGCACACGTCGGCCACGACCTGGCACCACAGGTCGGACTGGGCCCCGCCGCCGATGATCCGCAGCGGCTCGAGCCGCCGGCCGGTGAAGTGGTCGGCCGCCTCGAGCAGCCAGCGGGTGTTGAGGGCCACGCCCTCGAGCACGGCGCGGGCGAGGTCGGCGCCGGTGGTCGCGACGCCGATGTTGTGGAAGCCCGCCCGCGCGGCGCGGTCGTCGACGGGGCTGCGCTCGCCGGTGAGCCAGGGCGTGAACATCACGCCGCCCGATCCGGCCGGTGCCGTGGCGGCGAGGTCGGTGATGTCGTCGTACGACGGGGCGGGCCGGTCGCGCTCGGCGAGCGTGCCGCGGTACCACTGCAGGCAGCGGCCGGCGCTGTCCTGGTTGTCGCCGAGCAGGTAGGGGTGCGGACCGATGCCCGGCACCGTCGCGCACTGGCGCAGCAGGTCGGTCTTCTTCCGGTCCAGCGGGCAGGTCACCCATCCCGAGGTGCCGATCGAGATGTGCGCCTCGTGCAGCCCGAGGCTGCCGGACCCGATCGCGGCCGCGTGCAGGTCGGGCAGGCCGGTGACGACCTGGGCGGCGGGGGAGATGCCGAGGTCGTCGGCGACCTCTCGTCGGACCGTGCCCACCACCGACCCGGACGGCTGGAGCGGCGGCAGCTTCTCGGGCGGCACCCCGGCCCGGTCGACCAGGACGGTGTCGTACCCCACGACCTCGGGGTGGCGGTTGTCGGTGAGCCAGGCTGCGGTCATCGACATCGGCGAGGCGGCGGCCACCCCGGTGAAGCGCATCGCGAGGTGGTCGACCGGCTCGAGGTACCACCGGGCACGGGCGGCGAGCTCGGGACAGTCCCGCTCGAGGTGCAGGATGTGGCCGAGCGGGTCGGCCCCCGAGGTCGACGGCACCCCGCCCGTACGCCGGATCCACGTCGCGAGCGGCCGGGCGCGGTAGCCCTGGATGCGGCCGCCGACGAGCGCCCGCGCGTGGGGCGCACCCTGGGTGTCGGTCCACAGCAGGCACGGACCGACCGCGCGGCCGGAGGCGTCCACCGGGACCGTGCTGCCCCACTGGCCGGTGATCGCGACGGCGACGACCTCACCGGCCGCGGGCGGGGCCGACCCCAGGAGCCGGTGCGTCGACTCGCGGACGAGGTGCCACCAGCCGTCGGGGTCCTGGGTGGCCGAGCCGTGCTCGGCGTACTCGGTCGTCAGCGGGTGCTGCTCCCACCGCACGATCTCGCCGTGCGTGGTGACCAGGCCGACCTTGATGCCGCTCGTGCCGAGGTCCACGGCCAGCACCAGCCGACGGGCGGTGCTCATGCGGGCGGGACGCTCTGCTGGGCGTCGAGCAGGTCGCTCATGATCGCGACGATGAACTCCTCGACCTCGTCGGTCATCCCGCCGGCGACCCCGCCGTAGATCGCGCTGCTGGCGGCCTCGACCCCGGCGGCGTGCTGGCGGCGTGCGTGCTCGACGGCGTCGGCGAGGTCGGCGGTCCAGGCCTCGACCACACCGGGCTGCGTCTGGGGCCGGGTCACGGCCAGGTGGATGGCGTTCGGGTACTGCTGCCCGTTGAGCCGCCAGCCGCGCTCTCGCAGCGCGTCGTTGACGTGGTAGATGTCGAACGCGTCCGAGGTGAAGCTGAAGCAGAACGTGGGGTTGCCGAGGATCCGCAGCTCGGGGTGGCTGCGGACGGCCGCCTTCATGCGGTCCGCGGTCTCGAAGATCTCGCGCGCGTGGTGCAGGTAGCCGTCGCGGCCGTGGCTGACCATCGAGGCCCAGGTCGCGGCGAGCAGGCCTCCGGAGCGGGACCCGTCGATGCCGGGGGACATGTACTTGCCGCCGCTCCAGCCGGCCAGCTGGAAGTACTGCGCGTTGCGGTAGGCCTTGTCGCGGAACAGCAGCGTCGAGGTGCCCTTGAACGCGTAGCCGTATTTGTGGGTGTCCGCCGAGATGCTGGTGACGCCCGGCACCCGGAAGTCGAACGGCGGCAGGTCGTACCCGAGCTCCTCGCCGAACGGCAGGATGAACCCGCCCAGGCAACCGTCGACGTGCAGGCCGGTGCCGTGGTCGAGCGCGACCCGGCCCAGCTCGGCGATCGGGTCGATCGTGCCGTAGCCGTAGTTGCCGGCCGAGCCCATGATCGCGATGGTGTCGACGTCGACCAGTGCCGCCACCGCGGCCGGGTCGACGACGGTCGTGGCCGGGTCGACGGGCACGGTGCGCAGCTCGACGCCGAGCAGGTGGCAGGCCTTGTCGAACGCCGGGTGCCCGGTCTCGGGCTTGACGAAGTTGGGCCGGTCGATGCCGCGGTGCTCGGCGGCGTGCTCGCGGTAGGCGAGGACGGCGTGCAGGATGCTGCCCGTGCCGCCGCTGGTGACCATGCCGGCCGGCGTACCGTCCTCGACGGCGTCGGCGTGCATCAGGTCCAGCGCCATCGCGATGATCTCGCCCTCGAACTTCGTGGCGCTCGGGCACATGTCGCGCTGCAGCGCGTTGACGTGGGCGAACAGGCCGAAGGACTCGGTGAGGAACCGGTAGTGGTCGTGGTCGCCGCAGTACATCGTCCCCGAGCACTTGCCGGTCTCCCAGACCGCGTCCTCCTCGGTGGCCATCGCGTGCAGCTCGGCGAGGATCTCCTCGCGCGGCCGCCCGTGGTCGGGGAGCGTGCGGTTGACGGGGAAGCGCTCGGCGTACGGGAAGTCGCTCATCTGCGTGCGACCCGGTGCCCCCGCGCGGCCGCGGCCGGGTCCCTCCGTCTCGGAGGGTAGCGGCGCAGGGCGCGTTGTGGACGTCAGACGGACGGAGCAACCGTCGGCTCCAGCCGCATGACGTCCCGGATCGAGCGACGACTAGGCTCCCGTCCGCACGGGGCGGTAGCTCAGTCGGTCAGAGCAGAGGACTCATAATCCTTGGGTCGTGGGTTCG
>NZ_JANINT010000068.1 GCF_024509035.1 Nocardioides sp.
GAGTAGGGGCTGGTGCGCGCGATCGTCACCGCGTCGGACACCGGCAGCGACGCCGCCATGAACGTCACGTCACCGCGCGGGCGCATCACCTCGCTCAGCGACCGGTCGCCGGCATCGAAGACGTCGGTGAGGATGCGGCGCTCGTCGTCCTCGAGCCCCTCGTGCCGGTCGACGAGGAAGCGCAGCTCCTCGTCGCTGAGCTCCTCGGCGGTCGCGCCCGGGTCGCCGCCGAAGAGCCGCACGACCGCGTCGGTCGAGACCGACAGCAGCCACACCACGGGACGCATCACGGTCGCGAAGCGGTCGAGCGGCGAGCCGACGAGGTAGGCCACGCCGGCGGCGCGCTGGAGGGCGAGACGCTTGGGGACCAGCTCGCTGAACACCAGCGACAGGTAGGCGATGAACAGCGTCAGCAGCACCAGCGCGGCCGTGTCGGCGGCGTCCTCGCCCAGGCCCGCATGCTCGAGGACGGGAGCGAAGTCGGGGGCGAGCGTGGAGGCGCCGTACGCCGCCGAGAAGAACCCGGCCAGCGTGACGCCGATCTGCACCGCCGCGAGGAAGCGGTTGGGGTCGCGGGCGACGGCGGCGACCCGCGCCCCGCGGCCGCCCTTCTCCGCGAGCGCGTTGACCTGCCCCTCGCGCAGCGAGACGAGGGCGATCTCGGTGCCCGCGAACACACCGCCCACCAGGATGAACACCACGACCAGCGCGAGGTTGATCAGGGTCTGTTGGTCCACCGGGGGAGGTTCACCGCTCTCTCGTCGTGCTGGTCAGCGCCAGCGCTCATCTTCTAGGTCGGACAACGAGGATCGCGTCCTGACCGTTCCCGTTGTCGGTGGTGACGTAGGCGACCGAGCCCGGACCGTCGACGACCGTGCGGATCCGGCCGAGCTGGCGCAGCGCCTTCGGCACCCGCACCCGCTGCAGCTTGCCGGCGTCGGAGAACGTCAGGAACAGCACGCGCGAAGCCTTGAGCGCGGCGACCGCGAACGCGCCGTTGTAGGCGCCCCACCGCTTGCCGTAGACGAACCCGCCACCGGAGGTGGCCAGCGTCGGGTCGCCCGAGCTCCACGCGGCCCGCAGCTGACGGCCGGGGAGTGACTGGTCGGTCATCGGCACCGACTCGTTGTAGCCGGGCACCGGGTTGTAGCCGTAGTCGCCGCCGCGGCGCAGCCGGTTGACCTCGTCGTCGCGGTAGGTGCCCTGCTCGACCGACCAGAGCGTCCCGTCGCGTCGCTGATCGAGGCCCTGCACGTTGCGGTGGCCGTAGGTGTGGACGTAGCGCTTGTTGCGGTTGGTCGAGCGGACGAACGGGTTGTCGCCGCACGGTTTGCCCGACGTCGCCAGCAGGCACAGCGTCTTGCCGCCCAGCGACCTCTTGTTCTCGGGGTTGGTGCCGGTCGCGGCGTCGCCGGTGCCGACGTAGAGCCGCGGGCCGACGGCGAGCAGCCGGCAGCCGCCGTGGCGTCCGCTGGTGGCCGGGAGCCCGCCGAGCAGCAGCCTGCTCGTCGAGACCGAGACCAGGTCGTCGCGCAGGGTCCAGCTCATGACGCGTACGTCGTGGCCGCCGCTCGTCGTCGTGCCGCCCTGGCAGGTGTAGAAGCGGTGGTTGTCGGCGAACGCGGGGTCCACCTCGAGACCCATCAGCCCGGTCTCGCCGGAGACCCACACCGAGTCGGTCGGGAAGCCCTGCACGAGCCGGGTGCGCTCGCCGTCCCAGATCGAGACCGTCGCCCGGTCGCGCTGGGTGAAGATCAGCCGGCCGGCGCCGATCGGCCGCACGTCCCACGGGTGGTCGAGGCCGGTCACCAGGCGGCTGACGTGGAGCGTGGGAGCC
Organism: Nocardioides sp.; assembly: GCF_024509035.1. Lineage (GTDB taxonomy): Bacteria > Actinomycetota > Actinomycetes > Propionibacteriales > Nocardioidaceae > Nocardioides. The sequence goes on from NZ_JANINT010000068.1 coordinate 1,838, forward strand.
TTCGCCCGCGCCACCGAGTGGTGCCCGGGGACGGCGGGTGCCTGGGCGTGGGCGGTGGGCGTGAGCAGCGTGGCGGCGAGAGCGGCCAGGGTCCCGAGAACGAGCGAGCGCATGCAGCCAGGGTGCCCGCTCGGCCGCGTCATAACCACCCGTTGCCCTCGGCGGTGATGACGGCCTCGGCCCGGTTGGTGGCCCCGGTCTTGCCGATGGCCGCGGAGAGGTGGTTGCGCACCGTGCCCTCGGAGAGGAACAGCCGGGTGGCGATCACCGCCACCGAGGAGCCGTCGCGCGCGGCCCGGAGCACGTCGGTCTCGCGGGCGGTCAGGGGCGACTCGCCGGCGACGAGGCTGTCGGTCGCCAGGGCCGGGTCGACGACGCGCAGACCGGCGTGCACCCTGCGTACGGCGTCGGCGAGCTGGGCCGCGGGGGTGTCCTTGACGACGAAGCCGGAGGCCCCGGCCTGCAGCGCCCGGCGCAGGTAGCCGGGCCGGCCGAACGTCGTCACGATCAGCACGCGCACGTCGGGAGCCGCCCGGCGCAGCTCGGCGGTCGCGGTGATGCCGTCCGTGCCGGGCATCTCGACGTCGAGGAGAGCCACGTCGGGCCGGTGCTCGAGCGCCGCGGCGACCACCGCGTCGCCCGAGCCGACCTCGGCCACGACCTCCAGGTCGGGCTCGAGGCCCAACAGGGCGGAGAGCGCACCTCGGACGAGCGCCTGGTCGTCGGCCAGCAGCAGCCGGATCACCGCGCCACCCTGAGGGAGAAGCCGGGGGAGAGCTCGCGGGTCACGACGACGGCTCCGACGGCGGCCGCCCGCTCCCGCAGGCCCGCCAGACCCGACCCGCCGACGGTCTGGGCGGGCAGACCACGGCCGTCGTCGCGCACCTCCGCGCTCGTCGCGGTCAACCGGATCTCACAGGTGGTCGCCCCGGAGTGGCGGAGCACGTTGGTCACGCCCTCGCGGACGGTCCAGGCGAACAGCTCGCGCAGCTCGGTGGGGACCTCGTCCGCGGAGTTGGGGAGGTGGCTCTCGACCTCTGCTGCGGCCAGCGCGGCGCGGGCCCGGGCCAGCTCGCCGGGCAGCGTGAGGTCGCGGTAGCCCTCGACCGCGCGGCGTACGTCGGTCAGGGCGTCGCGGCTGAGCCGCTCGAGGTCGGCGAGCTCGGTGCGGGCCCGCTCGACGGCCTCGGGGGTGTCCTGGTCCAGGAGTCGCTGCGCGAGCTCGGCCTTGACCGTGATCACGGTCAGGGAGTGCCCGAGGATGTCGTGCAGGTCGCGGGCGAACCGGGTCCGCTCGTTCTCGACCGCGAGGGCGGCGTTCTCCTGCTCGGCGCGCAGCAGCTCGACGTTGCGGCGCATCACCGTGCGCATGCCGAGGATCGCGACCGAGGCCGCCATGATCGCGAAGGCCAGGCCGACCTGGCTGCCCCAGTCCTCGACCGCGCTGAGCCCGAGCGAGCCTGCGATCAGGGTCGCCACCACGGGGGCTGCCACCTGCAGGGGGAACACCATCACCGTCGCCACCGCGAGGTAGACGACGCTCGCCATCCCCGTCTCGCCGACGCAGGCGACCATGAGACCGCCGAGGAGCACGAGCGCGCCGAGGTAGGGGGCGGTGAACCTCATCGGCGGGTCCACGACGAGCCGGGCCCGGTCCGCGCGCAGCCGCACCCACAACGTCATGTAGACGACCGCGAACACGACCGTCGCGACGATGCCGACGACGCCGCGCGCCTCGTCGCGGTGGGCCCAGCCCTCGAGCAGCGGGTCGAGGAGGAAGAACAGCCAGATGCCGGCGAAGAGCGGCCCCGCGCGACCGATGCGGCTCGGCGGGGTCTCGCTCACGTCGCGAAGACTAGCCACCCTGCGTCACACGCGCGCGGTGTCGATGCTCATCCGCCACGCGGCGCCGGCGACGAACACCGCGAGCCAGCCCGCGGCGTTCACCAGGGCGTACCACGGCAGCTCGTGGGTCAGCGGGGAGCGGGCGACCTCGGCGACGCCGTACATCGGGGTGAGGACCGCGACGTGCCACAGGCCGCTGCCCTCGGTGAGTGGCCAGAAGACGCCTCCGAGGAACGACAGCAGCGCCAGTCCGGGGCCGAGCAGCTGCATGGCGTTCTCGCCCGGGACGATGTAGCCGATGAACACGCCCAGCGCGGCGAACGTCAGCGTGCAGCACAGCGTCACCCCGGCTGCCTCGATCCAGACGCTCCCGGGCATGTCGGCGCGACCCTGGAGGACGCCGCACGCGTTGACGACCGCGATCGCGAGGGCGCCCATGACCAGGGCCACCAGCGCCTTCATCGTCACGTAGGCGACCGGGTTGAGCGGAGTGAGCCGCAGCTGGCGCGACCACCCGAGCGCGCGCTCGGTGGCGACCATCGCACCGCAGGCGGCGGCGATCAGCGCGGCGCCGTACAGCGCCATCGAGATGAGGATGTACGCCGCCTCGTTGCCCGACCCGACCGGAGCGTCCCAGGTCGTGTCGCTGCCGGTGATCGCGAAGTACAGGCCCGCCGGGAACACCATCGTGAAGACGACCGTGCGCCGGTTGCGCAGCATGCGCAGCAGCTCGATGCGCAGGACGCGCCGGTTGAAGCCGCCGGCGGCCGGGACGCGGCGGACGGCGTGGTCGATCGTGGTGGTGGTCATCGGGCGTCTCCGGTCAGGTTGATGAAGGCCTCCTCGAGGCCGTGGGAGGTGATCTCGAGGTCGCGGGCGGGGGTGTGGGTGAGCAGGTGGCGGGCGACGGCGTCGCTGTCGCGGGTGTGCACGAGCACGGAGTCGCCGCGGACCTCGACCCCGGTGACGCCGGCGAGCCGGGTGAGGGCGTCGGTGTCGGCCTCGGGGAGCGTCGCGCGGACGGTGCGGCCGGACGCGAGCGCCTTGATCTGCGAGCCGGTGCCGTCGGCGACGATCCGGCCGTGGCTGATCAGCACGATCCGGTCGGCGTACTGGTCGGCCTCCTCGAGGTAGTGGGTCGCGAACAGCACCGTGCGGCCGTGCTCGGCGTCGCGGCGGATCGCGGACCAGAAGGTCCGGCGTCCTTCGACGTCCATGCCGGTCGTGGGCTCGTCGAGCAGCAGCAGGGCGGGATCGGAGAGCAGCGCCATCGCGAAGCGCAGGCGCTGCTGCTCGCCGCCCGAGCACTTCGCGACCTTGCGGTCGGCGAGCTCGGTGATGCCGGCGTCGGAGAGCACCTCGGCCACCGGACGGGTGTCGGCGAACAGGCTCGCGGTGTAGGCGACGGTCTCGCGGACCGTGAGGTCCTTGAGCAGGCCGCCGGTCTGCATGACGGCGGACACCAGCCCCCGGGCGATGGCCTGGCGCGGCTCCAGCCCGAGGACCTGGGCCGTCCCCGTCGTCGGGCGGGTGAGGCCCAGGATCATGTCGATGGTCGTGGTCTTGCCGGCGCCGTTGGGGCCGAGGAACGCGACGATCTCGCCCTGCTGGAGCTCGAGGTCGATCCCGCGCACCGCCTGCACGTCGCCGAAGTGCTTGGTCACTCCCGCCAGGCGGACCGCCGGCGCGTGCGCGGTGCCGGTGGCCGGTCGCGCCGTGGTGAGGGTGTCGGTGAAGGTCATGGCCTCAGCCTGGCGGCCCCCGGTGCCCCGCTCCTCGCCCGAGCGTCACGACTGCGCCATGACATCTGTCATGACCAACGTTGAGTCGGGACTTGTGACGGTCGAGTCCGGAGCTTTCTCCCGACTCGACCGTCAGAACTCCCGACTCAACGGTCAGAAGTCCCGATTCAACGTGCCTAGAAGGTGTGGTCGGGGGTGGGGAAGGTGCCGGCCTTGACGTCGGCGGCGTAGTCGCGCGCGGCCTGGAGGAGTACGCCGTGCAGGTCGGCGTACTGCTTGACGAAGCGCGGCATCCGGCCGGTGCGCAGGCCGAAGGCGTCCTGCCAGACCAGCACCTGCCCGTCGCACTCGACGCCGGCACCGATGCCGATCGTGGGGATCGAGACGGCCGTGGTGACCTCGGCGGCGACGGCGCCCGGGACCATCTCCATCACGACGGCGAACGCGCCGGACTCCTCCATGGCGCGGGCCTCGGCGACGACCTTCGCGGCCGCATCGCCGCGGCCCTGGACGCGGTAGCCGCCCAGGTTGTGCTCGGACTGGGGAGTGAAGCCGATGTGCGCCATGACGGGGATGCCGCCCTCGGTGAGCTTGCGCACCTGCGGCGCCATCTCGACGCCGCCCTCGAGCTTGACCGCGTGCGCGTTCGCCTCCTTCATGAACCGCACGGCGGTGAGGTAGGCCTGCTCGGGCGATGCCTGGTAGGAGCCGAACGGCAGGTCGGCGACGACGAGCGCACGGCGGGCCGACCGCGTCACGGCGCGCACGAGCGGGATCAGCTCGTCGACGGTCACCGGCAGCGACGTCTCGTTGCCGAAGACGTTGTTGGAGGCACTGTCACCGACGAGGAGCACCTCGATGCCGGCCTCATCGAAGGTCTGCGCGGCGTACTGCTCGTAGGCGGTGAGCATCGCGAACTTCTCCCCGCGCTGCTTCATCTCGCGCAGGTGATGGGTGCGGATCCGCTTGATCGGCGCGGCGCCGGATGCGGTGCTGCTGGTCGAGGCCCCGGAACCGTACGGGGGCGTCTCCTCGGTGCTCATGTGTGTGCTCCCTGACGTCATCTCGCAGCTCCCTGGTGGAGTCCACGGACCGCTGGTCAGGCTAGCCGCGTACCGAGGAGTTCACTCCTGTGTCGATCGTCACCCGGCATCTCGGCCGGGCCGTGCGGCGGCGTCGGCCGCGGCCTCCATGTCGGCGATCACGATCTTCTGCATCTGCATCATCGCGTCCGAGGCTGCGCCGGCTCGCGCCTGGTCGGGGTCCGACAGGAGCTCGTACAGGCGGGTCGGGATGATCTGCCACGACAGGCCGAACCTGTCCTTCAGCCAGCCGCACTGATCGGCCTGGCCGCCGTCGACCAGCGTGTCCCAGTAGTAGTCGACCTCGGACTGGTCGGAGCAGCTGACGCTGATCGAGATCGTCTCGGTGAAGCCGGCGTAGATCGGGCCGCCGTTGATGCCTCGGAACGGCTGCCCGTCGAGCGTCCACTCCGCACCGAGCACGCGGCCCTCGTAGTAGGAGACGCCTCCGATCTCGGAGTTGGGGAAGACCGCGGTGTAGAACTCCACGGCCTCCATGAGGTTGTCGTCGAACCACAGGCAGGTGCTGATCTCAGGCATGCAGCTCTGACCACGTCGCCGACGCGAACTCATCGCGCTCCCGCTGCGAAGTCGTGCCAACCTGGCAGCACCCGTGGCGCGTTCGACCGGGCGAGGAGGCCGATGGACGAGCAGGAGTTCACCGCGTGGGCGGTCGGTGTCGAGCGCCGGCTGCTGCGCTCGGCGTACCTGCTCACCGGCGACCTGCACCGTGCGGAGGATCTCGTCCAGGAGGCGCTCGTGAAGGTGGCGATGCGGTGGGACCGGCTGCGTGCCGGCAACCCCACGGCGTACGCCCGCACGATCCTGGTGCGCGACCAGATCTCGTGGTGGCGGCGCCGTCGCGAGATCCCGGTCGAGGAGGTCTTCGGCGGCGCGGCGGTGTCCAGCGACCCCGACGTCGCGATGGTCGTACGCCGATCGTTGCAGCGCCTCACGGCCGCGCAGCGTGCCGTCGTGGTGCTGCGGCACTTCGACGACCTCTCGGTGGAGGAGACCGCCGCGATCCTGCGGGTGGCACCGGGCACCGTGAAGAGCCAGAACGCCGCAGCGCTGGCGCGGCTGCGCGAGGGCGCCCCCGAGCTGCTCGAGCTGATCGGGAGGGGCCGATGAAGGGGCTCGAGGAGCTGCTCGACCGGGCCACCGACGCGATCGAGTCGCACCTCGACCACGCCGACGTGCTCGTCCGGGCCCGTCGGCGCCGGACGCGCCAGCGCGGGTTCGTCGCCGGCGCTGTGGCAGGAGCAGCCGTCGCCGCGGTGGTGGTCTCCCTGCAGGTGGTCGACGGGGAGTCGCAGAGCCACGAGGTCCCGCCGGCCTCGCAGACCCCGTCCATGTCGGTGCGCGACGTGCGCTGGGACCCGCGTGACGTGGCGGACCTCCCGCCGGCGGACGCCGATGTCGCACCGCTCCTGCCCGACGTCCTGGAGGTGCCCGACGTGGCGCCGCGCGTCGAGGACGACCCGGTCGACGCCGCCGTGCTCAGCGTCGACGACGGAGCCGACGTGCTGCTGCTCGGCACGGACGGTCGCTGGCGCTGTGTCGTCGTCGACGGCAAGACCCAGCCGCCGCCGGTGCTGTCGCCGCGCGGGACGCGGGTGGCCGTGACGGTCGTCGACGGCGTGGTGATGGTGGACCTGACCACAGGCGTCCAGGTCCGCAGACCGTTGCCCGACGGCTTCACGCCGTCGTCGCGGGCGCCGGTGGTGCGCTGGGTCGACGAACAGCGCCTGCTGCTCTCCGACGGCGAAGGGGCCTGGCTCCTCGACGCCGACCGAGGCGTCGAGGGCGCGAGCGCGACGGCGAGGGCGGAGCCCGAGTGGACGCTCGGTCTGCCCGAGCTCGATCCCGCGGCGACGGGGTGGGAGGTCGGGCCTGTGGCCGCGCTCGCCGACGGCTCGGCGCTCCTGCGGGTCACCCCGCCGCGCCCGCGTGAGCCGAAGCAGTGGTGGGTCGTGCGGTGGGACCCGGCATCCGTCGACCTGGCCCTCGCGGCGACCGTCGAGTCCGACGCGATGAAGCACGTCAGCTTCGCCTCCGACCTGCTGGGTGATTCCTGACGGCGAGCGGGCCTAGACTCGCCCATGGCCTTCGATGTCGCCGCGGGCGCCTACGCCCGCTTCATGGGTCGCTACTCCGAGCCCCTGGCCGACCAGCTCGTCGAGCTCGCCGGGGTCCGGCCCGGGCAACGTGCGGTCGACGTCGGCTGCGGCCCGGGAGTCCTCACCGCACGCCTGGCGGACCGACTGGGTGCCGAGAACGTCGTGGCGATCGACCCGTCGCCGCCGTTCGTCGAGGCTGCACGCGAGCGGTGCCCCGGTGTGGATGTGCGCTACGGCAGGGCCGAGGCGCTGCCGTTCGCGGACGCGGCGTACGACGCCGTGCTGGCGAACCTCGTCGTGCACTTCATGTCCGACCCGGTTCGGGGGCTGCAGGAGATGGGGCGCGTCGCCCGTCCCGACGGCGTCGTCGCGGCCACGGTGTGGAACCACGCGACGGCGACCGGGCCGCTCTCGACGTTCTGGCAGGCCGCCCAGGAGCTCGATCCCGACGTGGCCGACGAGGCGGCGCTGCCCGGCACCGGCGAGGGCGACCTCGGCACCCTGGCCCGGCAGGCCGGCCTGCAGGACGTCGAGGAGGGGACGATCACCGTCAGCGTTCCCTACTCCTCGTTCGAGGAGTGGTGGGAGCCCTACACCCTGGGCGTCGGACCTGCCGGCGACCACGTGCGGCAGCTCGACGAGGCGGCGCGGACCGAGCTGCGGGAGCACTGTCGTGCGCTGCTGCCCGACGGGCCGTTCACCATCGACGCCACCGCGTGGAGCGTGGTCGCCCGGACGTGAACGCCGCGTGCGTGGGAACATCCGACTCGTGGACTTCTACTCCGCCTACGCCCACGGCTTCGCCCGCGTCGCCGCCTGCACGGTGCCGATCCGGGTGGCCGACCCCGCGACCAACCTGCGTGCGGTGCTCGAGCGGGCGCGCGCCTGCTCCGAGGAGGGCGTCGCGGTCGCGATCTTCCCCGAGCTGTGCCTGTCCGGCTACGCGATCGACGACCTGTTCCTCCAGGACACGCTGCTGCGAGCCGTCGAGGACGCGATCGCCCAGCTGGTCGAGGAGTCGGGCGACCTGTTGCCGGTGCTCGTCGTCGGTGCTCCGGTCGTCCACGGCAACCGGGTGCTCAACGCCGCGGTCGTGATCCACCGCGGCCGGATCCTCGGCGTCGCCCCGAAGTCCTACCTGCCGACGTACCGCGAGTTCTACGAGCGCCGGTGGTTCGCGCCCGGCGACGACGTGCGCGGCACGACCGTCCTGGCCGGCCAAGAGGTCCCGATCGGGCCCGACCTGTTGTTCGAGGCCGAGGACGTGCGCGGGCTGGTG
>NZ_JANINT010000069.1:0-1004 GCF_024509035.1 Nocardioides sp.
GCTGCAGGCGCTGTCTCCGCCGCCGTCGCGACCTCCGGCTCGGGCTCGGGCTCGGGAGCCGGCTCCGGCTCGCCGGCGGCCGCGTTCGCGGCAGCCGTCGCCGACGCGCTGACCTCCTGCGGGGCGGGCGCGGCGATGTCGAAGAGTGAGCCGCCCGAGCTCAGGTCGAGCTCCGGCTGAGCGGGCTGCGGTGCGGGCTCAGCTGCCGGCTCCGGCTGCTTCTCGGCTGCGGGGGTCTCGACGGGCTCGACCTCCGGCTCCGGCTCGGCGGCCGTCGGCTGCTCGGCCGTCGGCTCAGGGGCCGCGATGTCGAAGAGCGAGCCACCCGAGCCGAGGTCGACCTCGGACGCAGGCTCGGTCGTCGGTGCTTCCGTCTTCGGGGCCTCGGCCGGCGGGGCCGAGGCCGGCGGGGTCTCCGCCTTCGGCTCCGGCTTCGCCTCGGGGACGGCCGGCTGGTCGGCGGCGATGTCGAACAGCGACCCCGATCCGAGGTCCGGACCGACCGACGACGACGTCGGGGGCTGGTCGCCCTCGGAGGAGCCCGACGATGCGGCGGTGTCGGCCTGGCGGTCGACCTCGGGCTTGTCGTCGGCGATGTCGAACAGCGAGCCGGGCGAGGCCGAGTCGCTGGCCGTGCCGGTGACCTCGGCCTGGGTCTCGGCGGTCGGCTTGGCCTCCACCGTGGAGTCGGTGTCGCCGCCCAGGTCGAACAGCGAGCCGCCGGACGACGCGGGCTTCGCGGCCTGCGCCTCCTCGGTGACCGACTTGTCCTGGGTCGCCGTCTCGGACTCGGCCGGGGTGTCGAAGAGCGACGTACCGCCGGAGGCCTTGGCGGCCGGGCCGGCGTCGGCGGTCTCGGTGACCGTGTTGGCCGTCTGGGTCTCGTCGCCGGCCTCGGGCTCGGCCTTGGTCTCGGTGGACTTCGCGGCCGGTGCCGCGGCGCCGCCGGAGCCCGGGGCGTACCGGGTGGCCATCTCGCCCTTGACCGAGGCGAGCAGCATCTG
>NZ_JANINT010000069.1:1014-9848 GCF_024509035.1 Nocardioides sp.
GCAGAGCCCCCGCTCGCCTCGCCGGTGACCGAGCGAGCAGCGACCTCAGCTCGGGGACGTCGTCGCCGGCTCGCCCTTGACCGAGGCGAGCAGCATCTGCGCGACGTCGAGGACCTCGACCTCCGCGCGGGCCTCGCCCTTGTCCTGCTGGGCGGTCAGGCCGTCGGAGAGCATGACCCGGCAGAACGGGCAGCCCACCGCGATCTGGTCGGCGCCGGTGGCGACGGCCTCGACGGTGCGGTTGACGTTGATCCGCTCGCCGATGTTCTCCTCCATCCACATGCGGGCGCCACCGGCGCCGCAGCAGAAGGACCGCTCGGAGTTGCGCTCCATCTCGACCACCTGGGCGCCGGGCAGCACCTGCAGCAGCTCGCGCGGTGGCGTGTAGACGCCGTTGTGGCGCCCGATGTAGCACGGGTCGTGGTAGGTGATCGTGCGCTTGTGGGCGCCGGCACCGTCGCGCACCGGGGTCAGCTTGCCCTCACGCACCAGCCGGTTGAGCAGCTGGGTGTGGTGCACGACCTCGAGCTCGATGCCGAACTCCTTGTACTCGTTCTTGAGCGTGTTGAAGCAGTGGGCACAGGTCGAGACGACCTTCTTGACCTTGTACTCCTTGAACGTCTCGACGTTCTGCTGTGCCAGTCCCTGGAACACGAACTCGTTGCCGGCGCGGCGGGCGGAGTCACCGGTGCAGGTCTCGCCGTTGCCGAGGACGCCGAAGGACACGTCGGCGATGTGCAGCAGCTCGGCGACCGCGCGGGTGGTCTTCTTGGCGCGGTCCTCGTAGGCGCCGGCGCAGCCGACCCAGAACAGCCAGTCGACCTCGTCGAGCGACTCGATCGTCTCGCCGACGACCTTGACCTCGAAGTCCAGTCCCTTGGCCCAGTCCATGCGGGCGTTCGGCGACATGTTCCAGGGGTTGCCGTTGTTCTCCAGGCCGCGGAAGAGCTGGTTGAGCTCGCTGGGGAAGTTCGACTCGACGAGCACCTGGTAGCGGCGCATGTCGATGATGTGGTCGACGTGCTCGATGTCGACGGGGCACTGGTTGACGCACGCGCCACAGGTCACGCACGACCACAGCACGTCGGGGTCGATGACGCCCGAGCCGTCCTCGGGCATGTAGAACCACTCGTCGCCGGTCTCTCCGACCAGCGGCCGCTCGACCTCCTTGGTGAGCGTGTCGTTGCCCTCGAGCAGCGCCTCGCGCTTGCCCTCGTCGGCGAGGAGGTACGGCGCCTTCGCGAACGCGGCGTCGCGCAGGCCCATGATGAGCAGCTTGGGCGACAGCGGCTTCTCGGTGTTCCACGCCGGGCACTGCGACTGGCAACGACCGCACTCGGTGCAGGTCGCCATGTCGAGCAGGCCCTTCCAGGTGAAGTCCTCGATCGCACCCACACCGAGCTTGGCGTCCTCGTCGAGGTCGTCGATGTCGTCGAGCGTGACCGGCTTGCCGGCGGAGACGAGGGGCTTGGCCGCGCCCAGGGCGACCGGCTCACGACCGAAGAGGATGTTGAGCGGCGCCATGAAGATGTGCAGGTGCTTGGAGTTCAGCACGAAGATGAGGAACACCAGCATGACGCCGATGTGCAGCAGCAGGCCGACGCCGATGAGTGCGGTGCTGTCGGGGAAGACCTTGCCGAGCAGGTAGGAGACGAACGCCGCCTTGCCGTAGCCGTGCTCGACACCGGTGGCCTCGGCCTCGGCGATGTCGCGGGCCGCGACGGCGCCCCGGAAGAGGAACATCGTCCAGACGACGTTGAAGATCATGAACAGCGTGAAGTACGCCGGGCCGAGGTGGGAGCCGAAGAAGCGGGACTTGCGGCCCATCTGCTTGGGCTGGTTGCGCAGCCGGATGGCCCAGAAGACCACGAGGCCGAGCGTGCACATCACGGCGATGAAGTCCTGCAGGAAGCCCAGGACGCCCCAGTTGTTGAAGACGAACCAGTTCCACTGCGGGTCGCGCGAGATCAGGGCGGCGTACGCCTCGAGGTAGACGGTGGCCAGGATCAAGAAGGCCCACATCACGAAGAAGTGCGCGGTGCCGGGCACCGTCCACTTCAGCATCTTGCGCTGGCCGAACACCTCGACGACCTGACGCTTGGCGGCGGCACCGAGGCGCCGGGTGACCCCGGCGATCCGGTCGGGCGCCGGCTGGCCACTCGCGATCAGGCGGTAGAGGAACAGCGCCCGCTTCCCCGCGATCGGCAGGGCGATCGCGTTGATCACGAGACCCAAGATCAGCACTGCAGTCACTGGTTGCTCCCTGTCAGGTCGTCGGCATGCACGCCCGAGGGCGTGACGGCGAGCCTATTGGCAGGCGCGCGGGCCGTCAGTCCCCGGGGAGCGTGAGAAGGATCCTACCGATTGGTAACTTCTGCGCGCGCCAGCCGTCCGGATCCCGGCGGGATCCGGACGGCCGGTCGATGGTCAGGGGACCTGCGTGATCCGGTCGGTCGGCGTCGGCGCGACCGGGTCGTGGGCCTGCAGGTAGGAGACCAGCGAGTCGACGTCGAGGCCGCCGAAGTAGCCGTTGGTCGACTCCTTGAACGTGGTGAAGCCGTCGCCGCCACCGTAGAGGAAGTTGTTGGCGACCACGCGGTACGTCGCGGCGTCCTCGATCGGGACCATCGGCGTGGCGGGGTCGCCGTCGGCGTCCACCATCACCGAGTCCGCCACCAGTGCGTCGGTGTCGGCCGCTGCGGCCTCGGAGAGGTCCCAGGAGTAGCTGAGGCCCGCGACCTGGAGGATCTTGCGGCTGGCCTCGTTGGCGCCGTTCCACTGCTGGTTGAGCAGCGTCTTGATCTGTGCGCCCGTGAGGTCCATCGAGACCACGTAGTTGTTGAACGGCTGGACGGTGAACGTGGCGCCGTAGGTCACGTCACCGGCGGAGTTCTCCAGCAGGTCGGCACGGATGCCGCCGGGGTTCATGAGCGCGATCACCGGCTTGGCGCCGGTCCGCCCGGGGGCGCCCGACTCGACGACCGAGGCGTCGGCGAGCTGCGCGTCCGCGATCAGGTTGCCGAGGGGCGAGTCGCCGCCGTTGGCGTCGGCGGTCCGGCTGATCGACGTGCCCGGCTCGATGTGACCGACGACCTGGTTCTCGATCGGCGCGACGAGCGCCTTGTAGGCGTCGATCAGCGACTGCACCGCTGGCACCGGCGTCACCGACGGGCCGTTCTGGGCGATCAGGTTGGCGGCGTACTCCGCGGGACGCACGACGTCGTGGGTCTTGGGGTCGATGAGCAGGTGGATCTTGGTGAGCATCCGGCCGATCGACATCGCGCTCGTGAGCAGCCGCGGCTGGCCCTTCGGGTCCTTGACCACGCAGTTGTAGGCCTGGTGGGTGTGGCCGGAGACGACCGCGTCGATCGCCGGGCTGAGGTTCTGGGCGATCTCGAGCGCGGGGCCGCTCACGCCGGAGCAGTCGTTGTAGGCGGTGGCGTCGGTCGGTGCCACCCCCTCGTGCAGCAGCACGACGATCGACTTCACGCCGCGCTTGCGGAGCTGGGGCACCAGCGCGTTGGCGGTCTCGACCTCGTCGGCGAACGACAGGCCCTGGACGCCGGCGGCCGTCACGATGTCGGGGGTGCCCTCGAGGGTCATGCCGATGAACGCGATCTTCTCGCCCTTGACCTTCATGACCTTGGTCGCCGGGAAGAGCGTGTCGCGCGCGTGCTTCTTCCCGTCGGCCCACTTCACGTTCGCGGCGAGGTAGCGGAAGTCGGCGCCGTCGAAGCCCTGGTCGCCGGGGCAGGAGTTGGCGCCGTTCGCGCCGTTCGGGCCGTCGTCGAGGCAGCCGCCGTTCTGCATCCGGCGCAGCTCGCGCCAGCCCTCGTCGAACTCGTGGTTGCCGACGGAGGCGACCTGGAGGCCGAGGAGGTTCATCGCCTTGATCGTCGGCTCGTCGTGGAACGCACCCGAGAGCAGGGGCGTGGCACCGATGAGGTCACCGGCAGCCACGGTCAGCGGGGTCGCGCCGGCCGCGCGCGAGCGGGCCCGCTCGTCCTTGAGGAGCCGCGCGAGGTACGCCGCGCCGCCGGCCGGCGTGTTGTTGATCCGGCCGCTGGAGCTCGTCGAGGGGACGGGCTCGAGCTGGCCGTGGAAGTCGTTGAGGGCGAGCAGGTCGACCTTGACGTACGTGTTCTTCGCGGCCGGCTTCGTCAGCTGGCGGTAGCTGGTCTTGCCGGAGGCTCCGTCGCTGAGCGAGGAGCCGGGACGGTGCTGGGGCGTCGCAGTGGCCGTGGAGACACCGGCGGTCACCAGGCCCAGCGAGACGAGGGCTGCTGCGGCGGGTACGAGACGTGTGCGGGCCGATCGAGACATGGCCTCTCCTTGGGTCAGACGGGGCCAGCAACCTAACCGACGCCGTCCCCCCGCGGAAGGCCCGTGACCTGCAGTCACCCGAAAGGGCATGTGCCCGCCGCCGGCACCGGTATCGGCGCGCCTCGACCGCCGTCGGCTAGCCCTGCCGCACCACCTTCACGCGCCCGCCGGGGGAGAAGGTCACGGTCATCGGGACCCGGGCCTTGGTGCGCGTCTTGGCGCAGAAGCCGTACGACGTGCCGAGCCGCTCGTAGGGCTGGCCGACCGCCCGCATCACCTGCGCGGTCGTCATCCCCCGGTGGATCAGGGACAGCACCCGCTGGACCGGCTTGCGCTGCGCGGGGTTGCGGCAGGAGTCGGGCGCGATGCCCTCGGCGCGCTCCCACATCTGCAGGTAGGCCTCGGCGCCCCGCGCCATGTCGTCCTTGATCTCCGCGCCGTCGCCGCGGTGCTGGGCGTCGGCGACCTTCGCGAGGTCCTCGATCCAGTCCGGGTAGAGCCCGTACTGGGCGACCCCGTCGACGTTGATGTCGTAGACCCGCTCGCCTGCGTGCTGCTGGTCGACGCGGACGCCGCCCAGGCCGGTGAAGGGGTACGTGACCGGGTTGGGCACGTCGGCCCCGCGCGGGTCGCCCTGGGCGCCCAGGCCGTTGATGTCGGCCCCGAAGCCCAGGCCCCAGTAGTAGCGCGGATCCGCCCATCCGACGTGCGCACGCCACTTCTCCACGAACCCGGTCGAGTCGCCGGCGTACGGCGCGATGAAGCCACCCTCCTCGTAGATCCGCGGGTAGGCGTCCGGCGTCGACCAGGAGTGGCTGGACAGCACGCCGTGGTAGCCCATGTCGTCGATCTGGTCGAGGGCAGCCACGCGGGCCTTGACGCTCATGTGGTCGGGGTCGAAGAGCATGTGCCGCTTGGCCAGGCCGCGGATCGTGTATTCGCCCAGCGTGGTGAGACCGCGGTTGTTGCAGTGGTCAGGGGTCCCGTAGATCGGGAGGGCAGGGAGGTTCAACGGGCCGAACAGCTCGGCGACCGCGCCGAACAGCGCGTCCTGCTGGCCGGCGGAGATGTCGGGTGCGGCGACCTGGTTGTGGTCGTGGGCGCCCGGCACCTCCGGCTCGCAGTGCCGCATGTCCCAGAACGTCCCGGTCTCGAGGAAGTTCGCGGTGTTGACCGCGGCGCCGACCGCGCCGTTGTCGCCGGCGATGCCGGACAGGGCGTTGTCGAACTTGTTGACGAGCTCCATCTGGCGCACGCCCATGCGCTTGACCTCGTCGAGCTGCTCGTCGATGTCCGCGAGGTCGCAGGCCGGCACGTCACCGCCGGGCAGCGCCTTGAACGTGCAGCCGAACGGCACGCTGGTCTCGATGCCCATGACCACGGCCATCTTGCCGGCGTTGATCACCTTCCGCGCCTGGAAGGGGTTGGTGACGATCCGGTAGAAGCCCTTGCCGGGGCCGCCGAACTGGGCGTCGATGTAGTCCTGCAACTTGTACATGTCCTGGGCCTGCAGCCGCACCGAGTCCATGTCGTCGCAGGAGTTGTGCTTGATCGGGTAGAGCTGGCACAGCTGGTTGTTCTCGACCAGCAGGTTCACGAAGATCCGCTGCCCGCCACGCCAGGAGCGCTCCAGCCAGCGGTAGTACGTGCCCTCGTGGGTCAGCGAGTTGGGTGCCGGCCAGTCCTTGAAGGTCGGCCAGCCGACCGGGTCGTGGTGGGGCTCGCCGGAGAGCACCGACTCCAGCACCCCGCCGTAGCCACCGGTCGCGGTGTGGTCGGGGCAGTCGACCAGTGCGTACGGCGCGCCGTAGGCGTCCCACGGCTTGCCGCAGTGGGCGTCGCCGCCGAGGAACTCGAAGGCCATGCCATGGGTGTGCGCGTCGACGTAGCCGCGCACCTCCTGGTACGGCGTCACCCCGGCGTGCGGGCGACCGGTGATGTCGATCTGGGACTCGGGGTAGGTGGCGCAGCCGGTCGTCCGGGTCGGCCGGAAGGTCGAGGTCCGGTCGAGCGTCAGCGCACCGGTCGTGTTGGCGAAGGAGTAGCGCCCCTCGCCGAGGGTCCTGATCCGCCAGACCGCGTCCGGGCTCGGGGTGTCGGCCCGATCGCCGTCGGCGAGCACGAAGGCCCGGTGGGCGTCGTAGAGGAGGTAGCTGCCGAGGTCGGTGGCCTGGAAGAACAGCGGCTCGCCGCCGCTGGTGAGCGCGTAGCACCCGCCCGCCAGGGCGTAGCGGTTCTGCGGGTGCAGGAGCCGCGGGCCGGTGATCGGCGCGGTGGTGAGCTCGGGGTCGGGCAGAGCGCGCTCGCGCTCGACGTACGACGCCGCGGCGGCCTTCTCGGCCGCGGTCGTGGGGTCGCGCGTGATCGCGCCGAGGTCGCCGGCCCGGGAGAGCGCGTTCTTGTCCGTCTTCAGGGCGTCGCCGGCGTTCTGGGCGAAGGCGTAGCGCTCGCCCAGGCCGCCCGGCCGCAGACCCGCGGCCCCACCCATCGAGATCGCGACGGCGACCACGGTGGCGCCGGCGACGCCGGCCCACGCCAGCCGCCGGCCGGCTCGCTTCTCACTCGCCGGACCGGTTGCGGGACCGGATGCGGGGCCGGATGCGGGGTCAGTCACCGGGGCACTCCTTCGCGTCGTCTGGTGCCTCAACGAGCGGGGTGGACCCGGGTGATGGTTCCCCGTCGGCGTGCCGTGGAACCAGACGTCCAGACCGGGGTCAGGCCGGGCTGGACGGGCCGCCGATGCGACGGGAGAGCTGGGTGGCGGTGGCGGTCACCGCGCTGCGCAGCACCGCGGCGTCGCCGTCGTCGGCGAACGTGACGGCGACGGCCGCGACCGGGTGCTGGTTGTGGTCGAGCACGGCGACCGCGACGCTCGCCAGGCCAGGCGTGATCTCGCCGTCCTCGACCGCGTACCCTCGCTGCCGGGTGTCGGCGAGCACCCGTCGCAGCGCGCTGAGCGTGCGCGGCCCGGACCCGTGCCGATCCACGAAGTCCTCCGGCCGTCCGTAGAGCGCTCGCACCTGGGCCGGCGGGAGCAGGGCCAGGATGGCGCGGCCACTGGCGGTGAGGTGGGCCGGGAGCCGCACGCCCACGTCCGTGACCAGAGGAGCGCGCCCCGGGGCGCGCTCCTCCACGACGTACAGCACATCGCGCCCATGCAGGATCGCCAGGTGCGCCGACTGCCGGACCCGGTCGACCAGGTCCGCGAGCGGGCGACGGGCGATGCGTTGCAGCGGCTCCTGGCGCGCGTAGCCGCTGCCGAGCTCGAAGGCGGCGGGCCCGAGGCCGAACCGGTGCTCGTCGGCGAGGTGCACGACGAAGCCCTCGTCGATCATGGCGTGCAACAGGTGGTACGTCGTGCTGCGGGGCAGCTCGACCGCGCGCATGATGCGGTCCAGGGCGACCGGGTCGGGCTGGCCGGCCAGGAACCGCAGCACCCGCAACGTCCGGGTGGCGGCGGGGACCTGGCTCATGCGGCGGACGCTACCCGCCGCGGGTCAGGCCTCCCGGGACCCCGTCGAGCCGGGCTGGTAGGTGTCGGCGCGGTGGTCGACGTCCGGGTCGAGCGCGTCGGCCTGGCGCACCACGTCCTCGTGGCGGGCCTCCTCGACCTGCATCCCCCGGCGCGCCTCGGCCGCCTGCTGCTCGGCGCGCTCGGCCTCGGCGCGGGCCACCTCGGCTCGGGCCTCGGCCTCGGCCGCGCGCTGGCGCTCGAGGTCGAGGTCGCTGCGCTGGAGCTCCGCCTCCTGCCGCAGGTGCCCGGCCTGCTCCCGGCGCTGCTCGGTGCGGCGCTTGCTCATCAGGTAGGCGGCGACGGCGATGGCGAGCACCACCAGCACCGCGATGATGATGATGACGGTCTTCATGGGTCCTCCCTGGTCGTGTACCCCCAGCGGACCCGTACCCCGCTGTTGGTCGGGACAGTCCTCGGCCGCCGCTCAGGAGAGCTCGCGCTCGTCGTGGACCGGCACCAGCGGTGCGGCGAGGACGGGGAAGAGCGCGGCCAGGGCGAACGCGGCGGCGTACCCCCACGCGGTGACGACCGTGCCGGCGATCGGCGGGACGGCGGAGGCGGCGAGGAACTGGGCGGTGTTCTGGACGCCGAGAGCGCGGCCCGACCAGAACGGCCCGGCGCGTTCGGCGACGGCCGTGAACGCCAGCCCGTTGTCGGCCACGGTGACCACGGTGGCGACGACCACGAGGAGGACGGCCACCGCCAGGTCGAGCGCCGCCGTCAAGCCCAGCAGGGCCATGCTCGCGGCGGCGACCAGCGCGACCCAGCGCAGCGGTCGCATCCGGCCGCCGACCACGTCGGAGAGGTGGCCGACCGCGATGCGCCCGAGCGCACCGGCGACCTGGGCGACCGCGACGACCGTGCCGGCCGCGGCCGGCGACCAGCCGCGGTCCTGCACCAGCCAGGCCAGGGCGAAGGTCCACACGACGAACTGGGGGACGACGAGCAGCACCGAGACGCCGTGGATGCGGCTCAGGTAGCCGTCGGCGCGGTAGGG
>NZ_JANINT010000070.1 GCF_024509035.1 Nocardioides sp.
TCCGGGCCATCGGCCGCGCGGACGCGGGGCGGCTCCCGCCGGGCCCGGCGCGTGGGCGCTGCGTGGGAGGCGGCCGGCACGACCGGCGCGAGGCGCAGGGCCGTGAGGTTGACGACGTGGCGCGGTCCGGCCTCCTCGGGCACGTCCTCCTCCGGCTCGGCGGGATGGTGGGACGCAGGTACGGCGACGACCTCCGACCCGGTGACCCGGTCATGCCATCCCCGGCGTCGGCCGCCGGGATCGGTCGCCGCCGTCCAGGCCAGGACGGCGACCCCCAGTCCGCACGTCGGCACCGTCGCCAGGCCCAGGAGCAGCTGACGCCGCATCGCCCGGGTGACCCCGAGCGGGGCGCCGGTGCGAACGTCGACCAGCCGGAGGCCGACGGCGGCGAGCCCGGGCGTGGAGCCGGTCCGGCCGAGCGGGACGGCGAGGACGGCGCCGACCGCCACCACCAGCGCGGCCACCACGGCGACACCGACGATCGGACGGTCCGGGCCGACGACGTGGCGCAGGACGAGGTAGGCCGCGGCGACCACGGTCCACGCCAGCACCCGGTCGACGACGAACGCGTGCAGCCGGCGCTCCAGGTCGGCCGGCTCTCGGGCGTCCCGCGGCAGCGGTCTCATGGGTCGAGCACCTGGACGGTGACCCCGTCACCCAGGTCGACCACCGCGCCCGGGATCAGCTGAACGGCCACGCCGGGTTGCAGGTCCTCGGGAGGCAGGCCGGGCTGGACGAGCAGGGTGCCATTGGTCGATCCGAGGTCGGTGACGACCGCCGTGCCGTGATCGGCGCCGGAGCCCGGCCGGACCTCGAGGTGCGTGGAGGAGATCTCCTGGTGCGGGCTCGGGACGGCGACCAGTCGCGGCTCCCCCGCGTGGGTGTGGTGCCGAGCCTCGGGAGCGCGTCCGACGAGGACGACGCGATCGACCAGGACCTCCTCGCCGCTGGAGAACGCCAGGCGCGCCACCGGTCGGGAGCCGACCGCCGGGGTCGCCTGGAGGTCGAGGTGGTCCACTGCCGCCGGAGGCGCGGCGTGCAGGCCGCCGCTGCGGGTGAGCCCATCGTGCTCCGGGGCCGGGGCGACAGCCGGCATCGCCTCGGTGATCGGCCCCTCGGGCAGGACGGGCTCGAGGACCGGGTCGGGCTCGGGCGGCGCGGGAGCCTCGTGGCGCGGCGGGGCCGGCGGGCACTCGGCGACGGACAGTCGCACCACACCGCCGGTCACGAGCAGGTCGGCGGTGTCCGGCTCCACCGCGACCTCGATGCGGGTGCGGGTCACGCCGGTGACGGTCCGCTCGACCCAGGTGGCCGCGCCCGTGGGGTCACCCTCCACGTGCACCTCGTCGTCGGCAGTGGTGAGCCGGACCCGGGCGGCACCGCGGACCACGACCCGGACCCGGTCGTCGTGACTGCTCACCAGCACGAAGCCGGGCAGCTCCCGCAGGCCGCCGGCGATCACCGCGTCCAGCGTCTCGTCGAACCCGGCCCCGTCGTCGATCAGCTCCCACAGCGCCCCGGCCCGGGCCCGCTGCGACGCAGGCAGCGCCAGCACCGACCGCGGGCCGAGGATGCCGATCCAGTCGCCGGTGCGGAAGGACCAGGTGCGCGGCTCGGTCACGACGGCTCTCCCTCCGCGTCCTACGCGAGAGCGGCCGTCTCGTCGACCGAGGCCACCACCTCGACGACGACCGCGGTCGCGTTGTCCTCACCTCCGGCAGCCACCGCGGCCCGGACCAGGCGGTCGGCCGCGTCAGCGGTGTCGGAGCAGGCCGCGAGGATCTGCTCCAGGCCCTCGTCGTCGACCATCCCGCTCACGCCGTCCGAGCACAGCACCAGCCGCTCGCCCGGGGTGGCGGGGAGCACGAAGAAGTCGGGCTGCGCACGGGTCGACTCTCCCAGCGCCCGGGTGATGACGTTCCGCTCGGGGTGGGTCGCGGCGTCCTCGGCCGCCAGCTGCCCGGCGTCGACGAGCTCCTGCACGAGGCTGTGGTCGGTGCTGACCTGGGCGAGATGTCCTTCGGCGTACCGGTAGACGCGGGAGTCACCCAGGTTGGCCAGCAGCCAGGCGGGCCCGTCCTCGGCCTCGACCAGGAGGGCGACCACGGCCGTCGTGCCCGCCGAGCGACCGCGCGCCACCCCGGCGGCCCGCTGGGCGGCGGCGTACTCGCCGATGCGGTCCGCGCACGCGGCCAGGGTCTCGGAGATCGCCTCGACGCCGCGGCGCGGGTCGTAGCCGGACTCGGCCAGGCGCCCGAACTCCTCGACGACGATCGCGCTCGCCACGTCGCCACCCTCGTGACCGCCCATGCCGTCGGCGACGACGAAGACCGGAGGCCTCGCGAGGTGGGCGTCCTCGTTGACCTCGCGCACCCGCCCGACATCGGTCGCGGCCCCGTAGCGGATCTCCACCTGATGCATCGCCACCGGCCCTTCACGACTCCGACGTCCCTGGGTGCGCCCCGGCCTGCTGGCCGCGGCCACGCTCAGCCTGGGTCCAGGCTCCGAGTCCTAGATGCCCGCGTCGTCCTCCGCCAAACACCGCCCGGCCCGAGCGGTGCACAACCGCCCCGCGACGCGATCGCGTCCCGGTCAGTGCAGGGCGTGCTCCAGGTCGGCCCACAGGTCCTCGACGTCCTCGAGCCCCACCGAGAGCCGGAGCAGCCCCTCACCCGGCCGGGCGGCTGCCTCGACCGGCCGGTGGGTGAGCCCCGCCGGGTGCTGGATCAAGGTGTCCACGCCTCCGAGCGAGACCGCGTGCGTGATGAGCCGGCAGGCCTGGGCGGTACGGGCCGCCGCGGCGTGGCCACCGGGCAGCTCGAAGGCGAGCAGGCTGCCGGGGCCGCTCATCTGGGTGCCGACGAGCCCGGTGGGGTCGCACTCCTTGAGCCCCGGGTAGAGCACCCGCGCGACCGCGGGGTGCTCGGCGAGCCGGCCGGCGAGCACGGCCGCCGACTCCTGCTGCGCCCGGACCCGCAGCGGCAGCGTCTGCAGCCCGCGGTGCAGGTCGTACGCCGCCCGCGGGTGCAGGAGGCCGCCGGTGAGGGCACGGA
Source organism: Nocardioides sp. (assembly GCF_024509035.1). Taxonomy (GTDB): domain Bacteria; phylum Actinomycetota; class Actinomycetes; order Propionibacteriales; family Nocardioidaceae; genus Nocardioides. The sequence continues at coordinate 3,054 of NZ_JANINT010000070.1, forward strand.
CCTGGCGGAGCCGTACCTGCCAGGCCTCGCCCGCGGCCACGACCCCACCCATCGCGTCGCCGTGGCCACCCATGAACTTCGTGGCCGAGTGCAGCACCAGGGCCGCCCCGTGGGCGCCCGGCCGCTGCAGCACGGGCGTCGCGAACGTGTTGTCGACCAGCACGGGCACCTCACCGGCCTGGGCCACGACGGCGTCGAGGTCGACCAGGTCGACCGTCGGGTTCGCCGGCGTCTCGACGACGACCAACCCGGTCTCGGGCTCGATCGCCTCGGCGATCCGGTCGGCCCGGGCCCAGGTCACGCGGGTGCCGAGGAGGCCGGTCGCGAGCACGTGGTCGGTGCCGCCGTACAGCGGGCGGACGGCCACCACGTGAGGCCGGCCGGCCGCGACGGCGGCGACCAGCACCGCACTGAGCGCCGCCATGCCGGTGGCGAACGCGACCGCGCCGGGCAGGTCCTCGAGCTCGGCGACGGCACGCTCGAACCGGTCGACGTTGGGGTTCCAGAGCCGCTGGTAGACCAGCGAGTCGACACCCTCCGGGCGGCCGCCCGTCGCGAGCTGCTCGTAGGCGGCTCCGCCCCCGTCGACGCTGGGGAGGGGGTACGTCGTGGAGAGGTCCAGCGGGGGGACGTGCACGCCGAGCGCGACCAGGTCCTCCCGGCCGGCGTGGACGGCGTGGGTGTCGAGGCGGGTCATGGTTCCAGGGTCGAACCGCAGCGCTGCGGCCACAATGGTCATGCAGATCCTTCGTTGACCACCATGACTGCCGCAGGATCTTCGGCCCGGGTCGGCTACGGTCGTCTCATGCCGAAGATCGCGCCCCACCTCGCCCCCGGCCCGCCGCCCCGCGAGCGCCCGGTGCTCGACGACGTCGACCGGGCCCTGGTCGACGCCCTGGTGCGCGACGGTCGGACCCCGAACGTCGAGCTCGCCCGGAGCGTCGGCATCGCCGAGTCGACCTGCCTGGCCCGGGTCCGCAGCCTGCGGGAGCGCGGCATCGTCACGGGGGTCACCGCCGACGTCGACCTGGCCCGGCTCGGACTGCCCGTGCAGGCGATGGTCACCGTGCGCTTCTCGGGCCACCTGCGCGCCGACGTCGACGCGTTCGCCGAGGAGGTGACCGGGCTGCCGGGCGTGCTGGCCGCCTACAACATCTCGGGCGCCAACGACTTCCTGGTGCACGTGGCCACCACGACCCCCGAGGCGCTGCGCGACTTCGTGCTCGACAACCTCACCGGCCGCGCCGGCGTCGTGCACGCCGAGACCAGCCTGGTCTTCCACGCGACCCGCGGGCGCGCCGTGCTCGGGTGAGCGTCCTCGCTCCACCCCCGGCGCGCGTCAGCGCCCGGTAGCGTTGTGGGGATGTCCGCGACCGGGTTCCGCACGCTCGCCGACCAGCTGCGCAGCTGGCCGGACGAGCGCCTGTCCCGGCTGCTCGTCGCGCGTCCCGACCTGGCCACCCCGGCCCCCCACGACTCCGCGCAGCTGGCGTCGCGGGCGGCCGCTCGGTCGTCGTTGCTGCGGGCGCTCGACCAGCTCACGACGGCCGAGCTCAGCGTCCTCGACGCCCTGGTGGTCGTCGGCCAGACGTCCGCGGAGGGCCTGGCGTCGGTGGTGCGGGCCGCTCCGGCCTCGGTCGAGGCCGCCGTGAGCCGCCTGCTCGACCTCGCGCTCGTGTGGGAGGCACCGGGCGGCGTACGCGCTCTGACGGCGGTGGCGGAGGCGTTGACCCAGACCGGCGGCGCGACCGCCGTGAGCGGCCTGCGGCCGGTCTCGGAGGACCCGCCGCCGGCCGCAGACGTACGCCGACGCCTCGACGAGCTCTCGCCCGCTGCGCGGGCGCTGCTCGAGCACGTCCTCGACTCCGGCGGTGAGGCGACCGCCGGCTCGGCGCGACACACCGTGCTGCCCGAGGACGCCCGGACCCCGGCCGAGGAGCTGCTGGCCCGCCGGCTGCTCGTTCCTCGCTCGGGCGGCGTGGTGGTGGTGCCCGGCGAGGTCGGCATCGCGCTGCGCGGCGGGCGCACCACCGTCGACACGGTCGACGAGGAGCCCACCCTCGCCACCTCCGAGCGGGCGGCCTCGATCGTCGACCGGGCCGCGGCCGGCGCGGCGTTCGAGGCCGTGCGCCGGGTCGAGCTGGTCCTCGACCAGTGGGGCCTGGCCCCGCCGAGCGCCCTGCGCGCCGGCGGCCTGGGCGTGCGCGACCTGCGCGCCACCGCCGTCCAGCTGCACGTCGACGAGCCGACCGCCGCCCTGCTCATCGAGGTGGCGGCCGCCGCCGGTCTGCTCGCGACCGCCGCCGACCCCGACGGCAACCCCGCCTGGATCCCCACCGACGCCTTCGACCAGTGGACGACGCAACCGGTGGTCGACCGCTGGGCCGCGCTGGTGCGCGCCTGGCTCGAGAGCCCCCGCCTGCCCGGGCTCGTGGGGTCGCGCGACCCGGCCGGCAAGGTCTGGAACGCGCTGGCGCCCGAGCTGTCCGGCATCCACCAGGTCGAGTCGCGGCGGATGGCGCTCGACGTGCTCCTCGAGCTGCCCGCGGGTGAGGTGCTGGCCACCGGGACCGGCGTCCCCTCGCTGGTGAGCCGGGTCGCGTGGCGGCGCCCGCGTCGGCCCCGCACCCGCGCCGACCAGGTCGCCTGGGCCGTCGAGGAGGCCACCGCGCTCGGGCTGGCCGCACTCGGCGGCCTGGCGTCGTACGCCCGGCCGCTGCTCAGCGGGGACGAGGCGTCCGGGCTCGCGGGCCTGGCCGCCCTGCTGCCCGAGCCGGTCGACCACGTGCTGCTGCAGGCCGACCTCACCGCCGTGGCGCCCGGCCCGCTCGAGTCTCAGCTGGCCCGGCGGCTGCAGCTGGTCGCCGACGTCGAGTCCCGCGGCGGCGCCACCGTCTACCGCTTCACGCCGGGCTCGGTGCGCCGCGCCCTCGACACCGGGTGGACCGCGGCCGAGCTGCACGAGTTCGTGGCCGGGGTCTCGCGCACGCCGGTGCCCCAGCCGCTCACCTACCTCGTCGACGACACCGCCCGGACCTTCGGCACCATCCGGGTCGGTCACGCCGAGGCGTTCCTGCGCGCCGACGACGAGGCGGCGCTCACCGAGCTGCTGCACCACCCCCGGGCCGGGACGCTCGGGCTGCGGCGGCTCGCCCCCACGGTGCTGATCAGCTCGACCCCGCTCGACGTGCTGCTCCCCCGGCTGCGCGAGCTCGGCGCCGCTCCGGTGGTCGAGGCCGCTGACGGCACCGTCCACGTCGCGCGGCCCGACCTCGTGCGCGCCCGGACGCCTCGCGAGCACCGGGCGCGAGCCGCCAAGGTCGCCCGCGAGACCGCGCACGCCGCGCACGCCGTCACCGCGATCCGAGCGGGCGACCGGGCCGCGTCGAGCCGCCCCGAGGTCCCGGCGACCGTGCTGACCCCCAGCGGGTCGATGGCCGCGCTGCGCGAGGCGGCCGAGGCCGGGGAGACCGTGCTGATCGGCTACCTCGACAACCAGGGCACCCGCACCGAGCGGCTCGTGGACCCGGTGCGGGTCGAGGGCGGCTCGCTCACGGCGTACGACCACCGCTCCGACGACGTCCGAAGCTTTGCTGTGCATCGCATCACGACCGTCCTCCCGGTCACGCCCGATCCGTAAGATTGAAACGTGGACTTCATCCGGTACGCCGAGGCCGCCGCGGCCCTCCTGAACGCCGACATGGCCGATGTCGACGACCTGGTGGCCTACCTCGACGACCGCGAGTGGCTCGCCCAGCGGGCCACCGACCGCGACTGCATGCTGCTGCGCAAGTTCCAGCGCGAGCTGCGGCCGGTCTTCGAGGCCGGCACCGACGCCGACACCGGCGAGGACACCGGCGCGGACACCGGCGCGGTCGTCGAGCGGCTCAACGACCTGATGGGCCGCCACCCGGTCACCCCCCGCATCTCCGACCACGACGGCGACCTCCACCTGCACGTCGCCACCGAGAACGCCAGCGTCGCCGAGCTGCTGGTCGGTGAGTCGCTGCTGGGCCTGGCCACCTTGGTCTGCGACCTCGGCCCCCACCGGCTCGGGGTGTGCGCCGCCCAGCCGTGCACCGACGTCTTCGTCGACACCTCCCCCAACCAGTCGCGCCGCTACTGCTCCGAGCGCTGCTCCTCGCGCGCCAACGTCGCGGCCTACCGCGCCCGGCAGAAGGCCGTCGCGGCCACTGCATGACCGGGCCCTCCGTAGGCTTGTTCGGTGAATGATCGCCCCACGAAACCGCTCGCTGCGCTCGCGCTTCCGCGGGGACCCCGATGAATGACGGCCCCCTGATCGTCCAGTCGGACAAGACGCTGCTGCTCGAGGTCGACCACGAGCGCGCCGCCGACTGCCGCAAGGCGATCGCGCCCTTCGCCGAGCTGGAGCGCTCGCCCGAGCACATCCACACCTACCGGCTCACCCCGCTGGGCCTCTGGAACGCCCGGGCCGCCGGCCACGACGCCGAGCAGGTCATCGACACCCTGCTCGAGTACAGCCGCTACTCCGTCCCCCACGCGCTGCTGGTCGACGTCGCCGAGACCATGGCCCGCTACGGCCGCCTCCGGCTGGAGAAGAACCCGGTCCACGGGCTGGTGCTCGTGAGCAACGACCGGCCGGTGCTCGAGGAGGTGCTGCGCGCCAAGAAGGTCGCCGGGATGCTCGGGAACCGCATCGACGACGACACCGTGGCCGTGCACGCCTCCGAGCGCGGCAACCTCAAGCAGGCGCTGCTCAAGCTCGGCTGGCCGGCCGAGGACTTCGCCGGGTACGTCGACGGCGAGGCCCACGCGATCGCGCTGGCCGAGGTCGACTGGCAGCTGCGCGCCTACCAGCGCGAGGCGGCCGAGTCCTTCTGGCACGGCGGGTCCGGCGTCGTGGTGCTGCCGTGCGGCGCCGGCAAGACCCTGGTCGGCGCCGCCGCGATGGCCCAGGCCCAGGCCACGACGCTGATCCTGGTGACCAACACCGTCTCGGCTCGCCAGTGGAAGGACGAGCTGGTCCGGCGTACGTCCCTGACGCCGGACGAGATCGGGGAGTACTCGGGGTCCGTCAAGGAGATCCGGCCGGTCACGATCGCGACGTACCAGGTGCTGACGACCAGGCGGAAGGGCGTCTACCCGCACCTCGAGCTGCTCGACGCGCGCGACTGGGGACTCATCGTCTACGACGAGGTGCACCTGCTGCCGGCGCCGATCTTCCGGATGACCGCCAACCTGCAGGCGCGGCGCCGCCTGGGCCTCACCGCGACGCTCGTGCGCGAGGACGGCCGCGAGGGTGACGTGTTCTCGCTGATCGGGCCGAAGCGGTACGACGCACCGTGGAAGGACATCGAGTCCCAGGGCTGGATCGCCCCGGCCGACTGCGTCGAGGTGCGGGTGACGCTGCCGTCCTCCGAGCGGCTGGTCTACGCGACCGCCGAGCCGGAGGAGCGCTACCGACTGGCGTCGTGCACCCATCACAAGATCGATGTCGTCCGCTCGCTGGTGGCGTCCCACCCCGGCCAGCCGACGCTGGTGATCGGCCAGTACATCGAGCAGCTCGACGAGCTCGCCGCCGCGCTCGACGCGCCGGTCATCAAGGGCGACACTCCGGTCAAGGAGCGGCAGCGCCTCTTCGACGCGTTCCGGTCCGGCGAGATCGGCCTGCTCGTGGTCTCCAAGGTCGCGAACTTCTCCATCGACCTGCCCTCGGCCGAGGTCGCGATCCAGGTGTCCGGGTCGTTCGGCTCGCGCCAGGAGGAGGCCCAGCGCCTGGGCCGGCTGCTGCGTCCCAAGTCCGAGGGCAAGACCGCGCACTTCTACACGATCGTCTCCCGCGACACCGTCGACGCCGAGTTCGCCCAGAACCGGCAGCGGTTCCTCGCCGAGCAGGGGTACGCCTACCGGATCGTCGACGCGGAGGACGTGGGGGCGTAGGCGCTGGCGGCGGTTTCCCCGGCCGGCCGGGGAAACCTGCACGTTTCGGACGAGACTTCACCCGACAAGTGCAGGGATCACCCGACCAGTCCTGGGAGTACGGCGCTCAGGTCAGGCGTCGACCTCGAGGATGTCGTTCTCCAGCCACGCGCCACCCTGCTCGCCGCCGACCGGGTGCTGACGTACGACGACGCCGGTCTGCACGTCGAGCGCGACCTCGTGGTGGTCGGGATAGCGGTGGTCGACGAACCGGTCGCCCCACTCCTCGCGGTCCACGGTCGGCGAGCGCAGCAGGGAGCAGCACCCGCAACGCGGCTCGTAGGCCTCCAGCGGCCGCAGCCGCGCCTCCCACGTCGGCCGGCCCGCCCGCACCCCGACCCGCACGTCCGCGACGTCCACGTCATGGCTCAGCTCGACCGGGTCGAGCATCGCGACCCAGGAGTAGTTCTCCCAGAACAGGCCGTCGTCGTCGTCGAGGTCGGGCCGGTCCGCCACCAGCCCGTCGGGGCGGTACGTCGCCGCGGGCGGTCGCCAGGGGCCGGTCGGCCGGCCGTCGCGACGCTGGGAGTCCAGGTTGAGCGGGACGGGGGTGCCGTCGGCGCCGCGGAGCCGGATGCCGTCCGGCCGCGCCAGCCAGACCTCGACCTGGTCGCCGTACCGCCCACGCAGATCGGACGAACGGTGCCGGAGGTGCAGCGTCGTCCATCGCCACGGCGAGCTGCGCGCCAGGGCGAAGAAGTCGTCTGCGGTCGGTGTCACGCCTGCCAGTGACGCACGGCGGGATCCGTGGGTGCAACGGCTTTCCGGGGGACGTGGAGGGCGCCAGATCGCACCCGTCCGTGGCCCGCGTCTCGGCCGCTGGCAGACCCCGG
>NZ_JANINT010000071.1 GCF_024509035.1 Nocardioides sp.
CGTACGTCGACTTCTACGAGGAGGTGCTCGCCGAGTCGACCGACCCGGCGGTGGTCGGGGAGAAGTACGAGCAGCAGTTCGCCCAGGACCCCTGGTACATCCACCTCTACCGCACCTCGCACGCCTACCACGGCGTCCACCCGTTCTACATGTGGTACTGGGCGGCGCATGCCATGGACCACGTCGACGACGTGATCTGGGTCGGCGGCGACCGACGGGTGGCCTCCCGGCTGGGGTTCCGCGCGGCCAGCACGCTCGCGGACGCGCTCGAGATGGCGTCCGGCACCGTCGGCACCAGTCCGTCGATCACCTACCTCCACAACCCGCCCCACCTGCTCGCGGACGTTCGATGAGCGGCTTCCTGCGGGAGACCGCCGACGACGTCCGCCTGGTCGCCCGCGGCTGGCGCTGGGGGCGGCGTCCCCAGGTGCCGCGCTCGGCCGAGGAGTGGGTGCCGCCGGCTCGGTCGACCGTCTTCAACACCGACTGGTCGCGGCGCCGCCCCGCGATGGCCGCCCGCGAGGTCGCCCAGAAGGCCGGCCTCGAGCCGCTGTTCCGCTCCCAGGTCCGCACCCGCGTCGAGGGCCTCGACGTGCTGGAGCGCACGGACGGTCCGGTGATCTTCGTGGCCAACCATGCCTCGCACCTGGACACGCCGCTGATCCTGCTGTCGCTGCCCGACGAGTGGCGTCGGCGTACGGCGGTGGCGGCCGCGGCCGACTACTTCTTCGACACCTGGTGGCGCGCGGTCGGGTCGTCGCTGCTGTTCAACACCTTCCCGATCGACCGCCGGGGCGGGACGATGGCAGCCACCCCGGGCGAGGTCCTCGCCGACGGCTGGAGCCTGGTGATCTACCCCGAGGGCACCCGGTCGACCGACGGCTGGATGGGCCGGTTCCGGATGGGTGCCGCGTTCCTGGCCAAGGAGCACGGCGTCCCGATCGTGCCGGTCGCCCACCGCGGCACGTTCGCGGCGATGCCACGCGGCCAGGGCTGGCCGGCGCCGGGCCGGCGCCAGGTGACGATCCGGTTCGGCGAGCCGCTCGTCCCGGGCGAGGACGAGTCGGTGCGCGACTTCGCGCCCCGGATCAAGGACGCCGTCGCCGCTCTGCTCGACGAGGACGGCACGACCTGGTGGGAGGCCCGGCGCCGCGCCGCCTCGGGCACGACGCCGGACCCCTCCGGGCCGGACGTCGCGCCCTGGCGCCGCATCTGGGAGCAGACGCAGTCGCCGCAGGCCGACGCACCCGGCCGCCGGCTCACCGCCTGGCGGCGCTGAACCGGCCCGCTACCAGCCTCACGACAGCAGCCCCGAGCCGAGCCAGTCACCCTCGGCGAACCCCGGCAGCACCGCGAACGACGCCGACCCGACCGCCGTCGTCCAGGTGTTGAGGGAGTCCGCGCGGTCCAACGAGCGCTGGATCGGCACGAACTGTCCGGCGACCGAGGCCTGGTAGCTCATGAACACCAGTCCGCTCTGGCGGCCCGTGGCGTAGCTGACGCCCTTGCGGAAGATCCGTGCGCCGGAGTTCTCCATCGGGTGCGCCAGCCGGGCGTGCGCCTGCGGTCCCGGATCCGGGAGGCGGGCACCGTCGTCGAGGGTCCGCCCGAGCGCCTGCTCCTGCTTGTCGCGGGTGAGCTCGGCCCAGGTGTCGAGGTCCATGGCGATGCGGCGCACGACGAGGGTGGTGCCTGCGGCCCACGCCGTCGCGGGGATCCACACCGTCTCGTCGAACACGTCGGTGCCCGGCGTCGGGTTGGCGGTGCCGTCGAGCTGACCGAACAGGTTGCGGCCGACGACCGGTCGCCCCTCGGCGTCCGTCCCGTTCCAGAACCCGGTCTGCCGCCACCGCTCGCGAGCGAACGGCGCGGCGTCCCGCAGGAGCTGACGCACGGCGTGGGCGAGCGTCGTGCCCTCCCGCGCGCCGACCACCAGCACCAGGTCGCCGCCCGACCAGGCGTCCTCGAGCCGGTCGTGCCGCATCGGCGGGATCGGCTCGAAGCCGAGCGGGCCCTCGACGCGACCGGCCGCGAGCGCGCCCGGGCCGAGCCCGACGGTGACCGTGAGGTCGGCGCGTGCCGCGGCCAGCCACGGCTCGGTGTCGCCCGGCGTGGGCCGTCCGGTGGTGAGGGCCTCGATGTCTCCGGTCCACGCGCGGAGCAGTCGGCCGAGCGCCGCCCGGTCGGTGCTCGGCAGCAGGTCGAGGGCGACGACCTCCACCACGGCCGGGGTCGGCGCGCTGATGCCTGCCTGGTGCACGCCGTACGGCGAGTGCTCGACGCCCAGGCCGCGGCGATCAGCCGTGGCCGGAGGCGCGTCGTCGCGCGTCGCGCCCCAGGCGGCGCCGCCCGCCGTGCCGGCGGCCGCTCCCGCGACCGCCGACCCGACGTAGCCCAGGAACCGCCGCCGTGGCAGTCCCGTCCGGCCGCTCATCAGTGGCTGTGCTCGGCGGTGCCGGGGGAGTGGTAGTGCCCGCCCTCCTCGGTGAACTCCTTGACCGGCGCGGTGACGTCGATCGAGGTGCCGTCGGAGAACTCCAGGGTCAGGTCGACCTCGTCGCCCGGCGCGAGCTCGCCCTTCAGGCCCATCAGCATCACGTGGTAGCCGCCGGGCTGCAGCAGCTGTCCGCCGCCGGCCTTGACCAGGATGCCGCCGGGGGCCTCCTGCATCACCATCTCGCCGTCGACCTCGGCCATCTCGTGCAGCTGCACCATGCCGGCCACCGGCGAGGACGCGGCCTGGAGCGTCACGTCCTCGTCGGTCTCGTTGTCGACGGCCAGGAAGGCGGCGGTCATCGAGGGGTCCTCGGTGCCCGCGGTGGCACGGACCCAGGGGTCCTCGACGGTGATCGCTCCGCTGTCGGTGGGCGCCGCGGCGGGCGTGGCGGCGTCGGTGTCCCCGCCGCAGCCGGCCAGGCCGGCCACGGCGAGGACCAGCGCGAGTCCGGGCATCAGGGTGCGCGCTCGGCGGCGCGCGGCAGTGCTGTTGACGAGGGTCGTCACGGTGTTCTCCTCAGGTCTGGATGGGCGCGTGCGTGCGCCCCGGAACGGCCCGGTCGGGCGGCTCCGTGGGGGTTGGCTGTCAGACGGCGAGGAGGACAGGGGGACCGCGGCGCGAGAGCGCGGGGCGGTCGAGCCGGGGAACCGGGGTGAAGCCGGTGGCCCGCGGCCGGGGGCGTGGGGTCGCAGCAGCGGCTCGCAGCGCGGCCAGGGCCGCCGCCGCACTGCGGCCGGCGGCGGCGAGCACGACCACGCGGGCCGCGGCCAGGTGGATCAGGGCCCACAGGGCGCGTTCGCCCACGGCGAGCACCAGTCCGAGCGCCACCGCGCCGGCCAGGTGGGCCGCCAGCATCAGCGGTCCCTGCTCGGCGAGGTGGTGGAGCAGGTGGGTGAGCGCCCCGGCGGGCAGCCCTGGGCCGTCGTGGCCGAGGGCCGGTGTCGAGGACTGGTAGGCGTCCATGAGCGACCCGACCCGTCGACCGTCGGCGTCGACGGGCAGGCTGCCCGCGAGCGGAGTCGGGGCCGGCATCGCGAGGTGGGCGAGGTCGTGCGGCGGCGCGCTGGCGTCGCCGCGGTGGCCGGCCAGCGCCGACAGGGCGGTGTGGGCGACACCCTGCCCGATCACCACGAGGGCCACGACCCGACGGGTCGAGGCGGGCCCGAGCAGGAAGCGGGCCGCCAGCGCCACGAACCCGACGGCGAGCGCGAGCAGCGCGACCGGGTGCGGCAACAGGCCCCCCGCCGACACGTGCGAGATCGTCCCCGTGCCGAGCATCGCGGCCCCGAGCAGCGCGGCGCGCCCCCACACCAGGGTCGGCGGTGCGGAGGCTGCGGTCGCGGGGCGGGTCGAGATCGGGGTCTCCGGGTCGGTCTCAGGTGCGCACAGGTCGCAGAGGTGGGCGCGCACAGGATACGTGGCCGCGCGGTGAGAGCTCTCTCATCGACGCCTCATGGTCACCTCACGGCCGGTCGGGAGGCTCCTCGTCGTACCGCACCCACACTCAGAGGAGACGACGATGAACAAGCTGATGACCACCGGCACGCTCGGGCTGGCAGGCCTGGTCACGACCGGGCTCATCGCCTGGCAGGCGCCGCTGGCGCTGGCCGACGAGGGCCGCGACGACCGTGGCCGCGACGACCGCTTCACGGCCGTCAAGCGCGACGACGACGCGGCGGCCGTGATCACCACGGTCGACGACGACGATGACGACGACACCGGGCTCGGCCACGGCACCCAGACCCGCACCCGGGGCGGTGACGACGTGGCCGACACCAACACCGGCACCCGCACCCGTGGCGGCGTGACCGACCACAGCCGCAGCGGCAGCGTCCGTGACCTGACCAGCGACGGCCCGGGCAGCGGCAACGTGGACCACTCCCGTCACCACACCAACGACGGCACCCGCCACAACACGCGGGGCTGACGTCGTGACGGACCCCAGCTCCTGGGGCTTCGTCGAGGGCGACGCGATCACCGCCGAGCTGACGGCCGTCCGTCGGCTCGGCGGTGGGTCCGCCTACGAGGCCTACCTGGCCTTCGACGAGGTCACCTACGCACCCGTGGTCGTCAAGACCGTCCGGCCCGACCGGGTCGACGACGAGCACACGCTGCGCGGACTGGCCCGCGAGGTCGAGGCCCTCGCGTGCGTCAACCACCCCGTCGTCGTGCGGGGCCTGCGCCACGACCTCACCGGGGCTCGCCCCCACGTCGTCCTCGAGCAGATCGACGGCCCGCGGCTCTCGACGCTGGTGCGGCGCTACGGCGCGCTCCCCGAGCAGCAGTACCTGCCCCTGGCCATCGAGATCGCCAGCGCCCTGCACTACCTCGGCCGGATCGGCTGGGTGCACCTCGACGTCAAGCCCAGCAACGTGATCATGGGGGCGCCGGCCCGGCTGATCGACTTCTCGGTGGCCCGCCCGGCCGCCGACGCGGCCGGCACCCGGCAGATCGGCACCGACGCCTACATGGCGCCCGAGCAGGCCGACCCCGACCGGTACGGCGAGCCCGGGCCCGCCAGCGACGTGTGGGGTCTGTGCGCCACGCTGTTCGAGGCGGTGGCCGGCTACCGCGCGTTCGACGGCCCGGGCTGGCCCCAGCTCGACGAGGAGCCCTACGAGCTCCCGGACCGCACCCCGGCCGAGGTCGCCAAGATCCTGTACGCCGGTCTCGAGCGCCGTCCCGCCGACCGGCCCGCTCCGCGCGAGGTCGCCGAGGCCCTCGATCCGGTGCTCGACCGGCTGCCCCCTGTGCGCCTGGGTGGCTTCAAGACCCGCTGACACGTTGACCCGCCCGAAACTTCACGACGGGTCAACGGGCGATGTCGACATTCGACGTTGACCCGCCCGAAAGTTTCGGGCGGGTCAACGGGTGAAGCGGTAGCCCATGCCCCGGACGGTGGCGACGGCGTCGGCGCCGAGCTTCTTGCGCAGGTAGCCGACATACACGTCGACGACGTTCGACCCGGGGTCGAAGTCCATGCCCCACACGTGGTCGAGGAGCTGCTCGCGGGAGAGCACCTGCCCCGCGTTTCGCATGAAGATCTCGGCGAGGGTGAACTCCCGGGCGGACAGGTCGACCTGCCGCTCGCCGACCCGGGCGCGGCGGGTGCGCAGGTCCAGCCGGACCCCGCCGGCCTCGAGGACGTCCTCCCGCGGTGCGGCGGACCCCTCGCCGGCCTGGCGCAGCCGCAGCCGGACCCGCGCCAGCAGCTCGGCGAACCGGAACGGCTTGGGCATGTAGTCGTCGGCCCCGCCCTCGAGGGCGGACACCGTGTCGCCGACCGAGTCCCGGGCCGTCAGCACGATGACCGGCACCTTCGAGCCTTGCGAGCGCAGCTGGTCGAGCACCTCGAACCCGTCCATGCCGGGCAGCCCGATGTCGAGCACCACGAGGTCGACGTCGCCGGTGAGCGCGAGGTCCAGGCCCTCCCGGCCGTCCCCGACACACGTCGTGGTGTGCCCGTCGGCCCGCAGGCCCTTGGCGAGGAACGAGGCGATCCGCTCCTCGTCCTCCACGATCAGGATGCGGGCCACGGGCCCTCCTTCGGTGTCGGCAGCGTGATGACGAAGCGGGCGCCCGCCGGCTCGGCGTCCTCGACCCCGACCGTGCCGCCGTGGGCCCGCGCGATGGCGGACACGATCGACAGGCCGAGGCCGAAACCCTCGTCACCGGGAGGTATGGCTGCCCGGCCGAATCGTTCGAAGACGACCTCGCGCTGGTCCGGCGGTACGCCCGGCCCGGTGTCGCGCACCCACAGCCGCACCCGGCCGCCGTCGTACGACGAGCCGAGCGCGACCGTGTCCCCGGGCGAGGTGTGCTTCACGGCGTTGTCGGCGAGCTGCAGGAGCGCCTGGGTGAGGCGCTGCTCATCAGCGCGGACCACGGCGTCGGTGGTCGCATCGAGCGTCCAGGCGCGGTCGCCGAGGCCACGCGCCTTGGCGAGCACGTCCGCCGTGAGGGCGCCGGCGTCGACGCTCTCGAGCCGGAGGAAGTCGGGACGGTCGCTCTTGGCGAGCAGGATCAGGTCGCCCACGAGCCGCGCCATCCGGTCGACCTCGTCGAGCAGGAGCTCCTTGGTCTCGGCGATCTCCTGGGGACTGCCGGTGTCGAGCAGCTCGAGGTGACCGCGCAGGACCGTGAGCGGGGTCCGCAGCTCGTGGCCGGCGTCGTCGAGGAAGTCGCGCTGGCCCACGAACGCGTGCTCCAGCCGGTCGAGCATGCCGTTGAAGGTGCGGGTGAGCGCGGTGATGTCGTCGTTGCCCGTCACCGGCAGCCGGCGGGAGAGGTCGCTCTCGGAGATGTCGTCCGCGGTCTCGCGCAGCACTCGCAGGGGAGCGAGGAGTCGCCCCGACAGCCAGGCAGCCGCGGCGGTGACCAGGAGCAGCGAGAGCAGCGCGACGATCGCGTAGGTGCGCATGGTGTCGCGCAGCTCGCCGCGGGCCTCCTCGAGGTAGGTCACGATCACCAGGGCGCCGGCCTCCCGGGAGCTGCGCACGGGTTGGACGGTGACGATCGCCTCGCCGTAGCCGGGCACGTCGATGCGGGTCGAGCCGCCCTCGGCCACCCGCGGGGCCGCGGTCTCGCGGAAGAGGGCGGTCGCGGCGAACTCCCTGCTCGGGGTGGCGTTCTGGGGTCCGCCGTCGTACCAGCTGACGAGGATCTCGTTGTCGTCGGGCACGTTGCGCGCGAGGAAGGTGTCGAGCATGGCGCCGACGCTGTCGAAGGGCCGGCCGGTGTCGGGGTTGAGTCCGTCCTCCTGCAAGCGGGCCAGCTCCGCGAGCTCCTGGTCGACCTCCGCGACGATCTGCTCCTCGATCCGCTGACCCTCCACGACGTACACGATCGCCCCGGCGCCGCTCAGTGCGAGCGTGACCAGCAGCGCGACCGCCGCGGTGATCCGCAGGCGCACGGAAGCGCCCGACCGTCGCTCCGGCCGGGCGCTTCGAGGGGGTCGCTGCTCAGTCGTCGTCGCCACCGCCGTGGCCCGAGCGGTCGTCGTCGCCACCACCGTGACCGGAGTTGTCGTCGCCGTGGTCGTCGCCGTGGTCGTCGCCGTGGTCGTCGCCGCGGTCGTCGTCACGACCCCAGTCGTCGCTGTCGTCATCGATGTCGTCGGGGTCCAGCTCGATCTCGCCGACCTCGCGCGGTGAGGACGACGGGAAGGAGGAGGGCGTCGGGTCCTCGCCGGGCGAGCCGCTGGGCGAGCTGGTCGTGGGAGGGCCCTCGATCACGATCGCCGGCCGGGGCGACGGGTCGGCGGCGGACGCGACCAGCGAGCCCGCGACGTACGCGCCCATCGGCACCACCAGCGCGAGCGCGACCAGCACCTTCCAGATCGTCCTCATGACACCACCATCCTCCCCGATCGTGGGGCGGTGATGAGGCCGCCATGAGAGGACTCTCATCGAGGCGTCGGGCAACCTCGCGCCAACGAGCGCGTCACTACAGTGAGGGGCACCACATCCGGAGGGCTCCAGGAGGGCATTTCGATGATCGTCCCGTTCAGCGTGACCGACTTCCTCGACCGGGCCGTGCAGGTGTACGGCGAGCGCATCGGTGTGGTCGACGAGCCCGACCAGCCCGCGCCGCCCCTGGGAGGCGGCGAGCTGACCTACGCGCAGCTGGGCGAGCTGGCCCGGCGGCAGGCCGCGAAGCTGGACGAGCTCGGGCTGGGCGTCGGCGACCGCGTCGCGATCGTCAGCCACAACAGCGCACGGCTGCTGACCGCGTTCTTCGGCGTGAGCGGGTTCGGCCGGGTGCTGGTGCCGATCAACTTCCGGCTGCGCCCCGACGAGGTCCACTACATCGTCAAGCACTCCGGCGCGCGCGTGCTGCTGATCGACCCCGAGCTCGAGGAGACCCTCGAGGACGTGCCGGCGGAGTTCAAGTTCGTGCTGGGCAAGGACGACGACATGTTCGCGGCTCCCCCCTCGGAGGGAGGCGCCGAGCCGCGGCCGTGGGAGCCCGACGAGAACGCCACGGCCTGCATCAACTACACCTCCGGGACGACCGCTCGCCCCAAGGGCGTGCAGATCACCCACCGCAACATCTGGGTCAACGCGGTGACGTTCGCGATGCACGCGCAGGCCTCCGACCGCGACGTCTACCTCCACACGCTGCCGATGTTCCACGCCAACGGCTGGGGCTGGCCGTTCGTGGCGACCGGCCTGGGCATCAAGCAGATCGTGATCCGCAAGATCGACGGGGCCGAGATCCTGCGCCGGGTCCGCGACCACGGCGTGACGGTGATGTGCGCCGCGCCCGCCGTCGCCGCCGCGGTGCTCGACGCCGCCCAGGACTGGGAGGGCGAGATCCCCGGCCGCGACAGGGTCCGCATCATCATGGCCGGGGCCCCGCCGCCGACCAAGACGGTGATCCGGGTGCAGGAGGAGCTCGGCTGGGAGTTCATCCAGATCTACGGCCTGACCGAGACCTCGCCGCTGCTCACCTTCAACCGCACCCGCGCCGAGTGGGACGACCTGTCCGCCGAGGAGCGGGCGGTCCGGCTCACACGAGCCGGCGCGCCCGCGCTCGGCGTACGGCTCTCGATCTCCGAGCACGAGGAGTCGACCGGTGAGGTGCTGGCTCGCTCCAACGTCGTGCTCGAGGGCTACTGGGAGCAGCCCGAGGAGAGCGAGCGGGCGCTGGCGGGCGGCTGGTTCCACACCGGTGACGGCGGCGTGCTCGGCGACGACGGCTACCTGACGATCAGCGACCGGAAGAAGGACGTGATCATCACCGGCGGGGAGAACGTCTCCTCGATCGAGGTCGAGGACGTGCTGTTCTCCCACCCGGCCGTGGCCGAGGTCGCGGTGATCGGCGTGCCGAGCGACAAGTGGGGCGAGACGATCAAGGCGCTCGTCGTCCTGGCGCAGGGACAGACGGCGACCGAGGAGGAGCTGATCGCCTGGTGCAAGCAGAAGGCCGCGGGCTACAAGGCGCCGACGTCGGTGGAGTTCCGCGACCAGCTGGCGCGCACCGCCACCGGCAAGCTGCAGAAGTTCAAGCTGCGCGCGCCCTACTGGGAGGGCCGCGATCGCCAGGTCAACTAGTCGGACTCCACCGCCACGAGCGCCGGGCACTCCTCGCGGAGCCGGCGCTCGAAGCGCGCCCGCAGGGTGAAGGCGGAGGCCGGGCAGCCGTGACACGCACCGCGCATCGCCACCGTCACCACCCCGTGCCGGACGTGGACCAGCTCGATGGCGCCGCCGTGGGAGCGCACGTAGTCGCCGACGTCGCCCGCGAGGAGCCGGCGTACGGCGTCGGCGAGCTGCACGTC
>NZ_JANINT010000072.1 GCF_024509035.1 Nocardioides sp.
CGGCGTTGCAGACGCTGGTGCGGTGCGTCTTGGCGTTGAGCACGATCGCCAGGGCCTTGTCGAGGTCGGCGGCCCGGTCGACGTAGACGTGGCAGTTGCCCACGCCGGTCTCGATGACCGGCACCGTCGACTCCTCCACGACCGAGCGGATCAGTCCGGCTCCGCCGCGCGGGATCAGCACGTCGACGTGGCCGCGGGCGCGCATCAGTGCCTTGACGCTGTCGTGGGAGTCACCGGGCACCAGCTGCACGACGTCGGCGTCCAGCCCGGCCGCCCCGACCGCGTCGCGCAGCACCGCCACGATCGCGGTGTTGCTCGACCGGGCGCTGGAGCTGCCCCGCAGCAGCACGGCGTTGCCGGACTTCAGGCAGATCCCGGCGGCGTCCACGGTGACGTTGGGCCGGGCCTCGTAGATCATCCCCACCACGCCGAACGGCACGCGCACCTGGCGCAGCTCGAGCCCGTTGGCCAGCGTGCTCCCTCGCACCACCTCCCCCACCGGGTCGGGCAGGCCGGCGACGTCCCGCAGCCCCTGGGCCATCGCGGCGACCCGCTCGGGCGTGAGCCGCAGCCGGTCGACGATGTTGGCGGGCGTACCACCGCTCTCGGCGCGCGCGACGTCCTCGGCGTTCGCGGCCAGCACCTCGCCCTCACGGGCCAGCAGCGCGTCGGCCATCGCCTGCAGGGCGCGGTCCTTCTCGGCGCGCGTCGCCAGGGCCAGGCCGTGGCTCGCGGCACGGGCGCGCTCGGCGACGGCGACCACCTGTTCCACAGCGGCGGGATCGTGCGGGGTGCTCATGGTCCGAAGGGTAGTTCGCGGCGGTCCAGACGCGCTGCTCGTCTTGCTGCTCGGCAACCAAACGCGGTCTCCCGGCGTCGTACGCTGCGTCAGCTCACCGCAGCGACCGCTGCCGTCGGGGAAGGACCCTACGTTGATCCGCTCGACCTCCCGCGCTCTCGCGCTCCTCGCCTCGCTCGCGCTGGTGGCGCCGGTCGCCGCCGCGCTCCCGGCAGCCACCGCAGCCGCCGACCGGACGCACGGGAACCGCGCCGCCGACGCCGCCCCGCTCTCCCTGTGGGCGCCGAAGACCGTCACGGCCTACGCCTACAAGAACAAGACCTGGACCGACCTGGGCCTGCGGCTGATCGCCGAGGGCGCGCCGCTCGAGATCTGGTCGCACCGCTCCTCCTACGACGAGCCCATCCAGAGCGTGTGGCGCACCGCCGACGGGGACGTCGCGCTGCCGGCCGGCTCCATGACCGACTTCTCGGGGCTCGACCGGTTCCTGTCGGTCTCGATCGACCCGAAGAAGCCCGGTCAGAAGACGCTCACGATGACCAAGAAGGGCTGCCTGAACGGATACGCCGAGCGGGTGCGCCCCGACGCACCGGCGCGCTCGCCGTACCCCGTGGGCTGCTGGTACAACCCGTTCACCGTCGGGTCGGTGCAGGGGATCCAGGACGGCTGGGCCTCGCCGCTGCTCGGCAGCGCACGCCGGCCGCTGAAGATCGGTCCGGGCCTCTACACCGTGACCGCGCGCGTCACCCCCTCGTGGGCCACGTTCTTCGGACTCGATGCCGCCGCGGCGACGCGCACGTTCACCCTCGACGTCAAGGACGAGCAGGCCATCGAGGAGGGCCACGGCCACGGACCCATGGAGCCGGCGGGCCGGCTCGCGACGCCGGCCGCGCACCGGCCCACCGGTCCCGCCGGCCGCGCCGACGAGGCCGGGCCGCAGCCCGACCTGCGCTCGTTGCCGGCCTGGGGCATCTCGCTGAACAAGAAGGGCACCTACCTGCGCTTCTCGGCCACCGTCTGGAACGCCGGCGACAGCCCGCTGGTCGTCGACGGGTTCCGTCGCGAGGGCGAGGACGAGATGGACGCCTACCAGTACTTCTTCGACGCCCAGGGCAACCAGACCGGCTACCAGCCCGTGGGAGCTCTCGAGTGGGACAAGCGGCCCTCGCACTCGCACTGGCACTTCGAGGACTTCGCCCGCTACAGCCTGCTCGACGCCGGCAAGAGCGAGGTGTCGCGCTCCAAGAAGGAGGCGTTCTGCCTGGCCAACACCGACTCGGTCGACCTGACCGTCACCGCGGCCGACTGGAAGCCGGAGAACACCGACCTCTCGACCTCGTGCGGCGACTACTCCTCGCTCTCGATCCGCGAGGTCCTGGTCTCGGGCTGGGGTGACACCTACACCCAGTACCGCGCCGGGCAGTCGTTCCCCATCGCCGACCTGCCCAACGGCACCTACTACATCGCGGTGACCGCCAACCCGGGGCAGAACCTGGTCGAGTCCGACACCACCAACAACCAGGCGCTGCGCCAGATCCGCCTCAGCGGCCCGAAGAACGACCGCCGCGTCACGGTCTCGCAGGTCGGCATCGTCAAGGACGAGGGCTACGGCGGGGTCGGCTGAGCCAGGACCCCAGGTCGAGCCGGGACTCCCGGCTCGACCTGGGGTCACTCGGTGGCGTGGAGGTCGCCCGTCCGGGCGATCGCGCGCACCCGCTCCCAGGCCCGCGTCGCGACGGGGTTCTCCCCCGCCCGGGACGCCAGCTCGACGAGCGCCGCCAGGTCCGCGGCACGCGCCAGCTCGAGCGCCCGCGCCGGCGGGGTGCCGCGCACCTCGGCGTAGGCCTGCAGCACCGCGTCGAGGTAGGCCGGTTCACGGTCGAACCGGAGCAGGTTGCCGAGGTCGGTGAACGGATGGCCGGCGTGGGCGTGCTCCCAGTCGAGCACTCCGGTGATCTCGAGCGTCAGCGGCTCGACGAGGAGGTTCTTGGGGTTGAGGTCGCTGTGCACCAGGCAGGTGCGGGACTCCTCGTCGAGGAGGGCCTGGGCATGCTCGGCGACCTCGGGCAGGCCCGGCAGGTCCAGCTCGAGCGTCTCGACGTACGCCGGCAGGTCGACGTCGTCCGGCTCCACCCGCAGCTCGGCGTCGGCGAACCTGCCGCGCCGCAGCAGCGGCATGCCGCCCAGGGCGGCGGCCACCCGGCCGCAGGAGGCGCCCAGGCGGGTCAGTCCCGCACGGTCGAGCGTCGGCAGCAGCAGGTCGCCCCGCGTGCCGGGCAGGAACGACGTCACGAGCAGCGCGGGCATCCCGGCAGCGGGGTCGGCGCGACGGACCTCGAGCACCTCGGGCACCGGCAGCAGGCCGCGCACGAGGGTCAGCAGCGCCTCCTGGACCTGCGCGGCCTCCGGCGAATGCCGAAGGCCGGCGAAGATCCGCACCACGGTGCGGTCTCCGCCGGCCTCGGCCAGGAAGGTCTCGCCCGACCAGCCGCCCTCCAGCGGCTCCATCGCTGCGAACCCGTCCATCCCGCCCCTCAATCGACCCGAAATCACGTTGACCCGCCCGAAAGTTTCGGGCGGGTCAACGTTGGCACAGCTCAGCCCTTGCGCTTGGTGACTTCCTCGGTCAGCGCGGGTAGGACGGTGTGCAGGTCGCCCACGACGCCGAAGTCGACGAGCTCGAAGATCGGCGCCTCCTCGTCCTTGTTGACCGCGACGATCGTCTTGGAGGTCTGCATGCCGGCGCGGTGCTGGATGGCGCCGGAGATGCCAGTGGCGACGTAGAGCTGCGGCGACACCGTCTTGCCGGTCTGGCCGATCTGGAAGGTGTGCGGGATCCAGCCGGAGTCGACCGCCGCGCGGGAGGCGCCCACGGCACCACCCAGTGCGTCGGCCAGTCCCTCGACCGACTCGAAGTTGCCGCCCGTGCCACGGCCACCGGCGACCACGATCGCGGCCTCGGTGAGCTCGGGGCGGCCGGTCGACTTGCGCGGCTGGGAGGCCACGATCTGCGCCTTCTTGGCGGAGTCGGAGATCGTCGCGGCGAACTCCTCGACCGCACCGGCGCCCTCGGCCTGCTCGGGAGCAGCGGAGTTGGGCTTCACCGTGATAATCGGCGTGCCGTGGGTGACCTTGCCCTTGAGCGTGAAGTTGCCGGCGAAGACCGACTGGGTGGCCGAGCCGTCGGCCTCCACGTCGACCGCGTCGGTGATCAGGCCCGAGCTGATCTTGATCGAGAGTCGCGCGGCGACCTCCTTGCCCTCGGAGGTCGAGGGGATCAGGATCGCGGCGGGCGAGGTCTTCTCGGCGAGCTGCTGCAGCGCCTCGGCCTTGGGGGCCACGAGGTAGCCCTTGATCTGCGCGTCGTCGACGACGTAGACCTTCTCGGCGCCGTAGGCCTTGACCTTCTCGGCCACCTCGGCGCCCTGGGACGAGCTGCCGATGAAGACCGCCGAGGGCTCGCCGAGCCGCTTGGCGATCGTCAGGAGCTCGTACGTCGGCTTGCGGACCGCGCCGTCGACGTGGTCGATGAGAACGAGAACTTCAGACATCGGTCAGCTCCTCAGATGAACTTCTTCGAGGCAAGGAAGTCAGCCAGCGCGGAGGCGCCCGACCCGTCCTCGTCCTTGACGATCTCGCCGGCGGTGCGCGGCGGGCGGGCCGTGGTGTCCTCGACGGCGGTCCACGCCGCACCGAGGCCGACCTGACCGGCGTCGACTCCGAGGTCGCCCAGCGACCAGGTCTCCAGCGGCTTCTTCTTGGCGGCCATGATGCCCTTGAACGACGGGTAGCGCGCCTCGCCGGACTGGTCGGTCACCGAGAGGACCAGCGGCATCGTGGCGCCGATGACCTCGGTGGCGGTGTCGCCGTCGCGCTTGACGCGGACCTGGTCACCCTGGGTCTCGATGACCGACGCGAGCGTGACCTGCGGCAGGTCGAGCCGCTCGGCGAGCATCGCGGGCAGGATGCCCATGACGCCGTCGGTCGAGGCCATGCCGCAGACGACCAGGTCGACCTTGCCCTCGGCACCGGCCTTCTCGATGGCCTTGGCGAGCACCAGCGAGGTCGCGGCGGCGTCGGAGCCGGCGATCGCGTCGTCGACGACGTGAACACCCTTGTCGGCACCCATCTGCAGCGCCTTGCGCACGGCGTCGACACCCTTCTCGGGACCGACGCAGAGCGCGGTCACCACGGTGTCGTCGCCGGCCTTCTCCTTCAGCTGCAAGGCCTGCTCGACGGCGTACTCGTCGAGCTCGGAGAGGAGCCCGTCGACGCCGACTCGGTCCACGGTGTTGTCCGACTCGAACTGCCGGTCGGCAGTGGCGTCGGGGACGTACTTCACACAGACGACAATGTTCATGGTGTGTGGCCGGTTCGGCCCCTCCTGTGTCTCGGATGTGGTGGTGAGGCTACCGCCGCGTGGAGGCGGTCGAAACTCGTGACAGGGTTGGTTATGTCACAGCGGCACTGTCAGAGTCCGGGCCCTGCGGGGGCCCGGTCGGGTCCGGGTCAGGGCCGCACGACCCGCTCCAGCAGTCGGCCGACGACCAGGTAGGCGATCGCCCCGAGACCCCAGTTGGCCAGGGCGTTCTTGGTCGCGGCATCGGCGCCGTGGAACGTGAAGATGCCGTTGTCGCGGGAGAAGATCTCGACGTCCACGACGTCCGCGGCGTCGAGGACGAGCTTGACCAGGGCGTTGTCCTGGTTGGCGTCGAGTGCGACGAACAGCGCACCGACGGCGAGGACGAGCGCGCACAGCACGGCCAGGATCCACACCACCTGGGCCGCGCGCACCCGCACCCGGGACCCGCGACGCGCCGTCATCCTGCGCTCCGCCACCGACTGCTCACCTGCCCTCGAACTGTGCCTTGCCCGGTCCGTTCTCGACGAAGGATCGCATACCGGTCGTGCGGTCCTCCGTCGCGAACAGTGCGGCGAACTGCTGGCGCTCGATCTCGAGGCCGGTCTCGAGGTCGACCTCGAGGCCGCGGTCGATGCTCTCCTTGGCGGCCCGCAGGGCGTACGTCGCGGCGCCGGCGAACTGGCGCGCCCACGCCATCGCCTCGTCGTAGACCGAGGAGGCCGGGAACAGCCGGTCGACCAGCCCGATGGCCAGGGCCTCCTCGGCCTTGACGAAGCGGCCGGTGAACACGATGTCCTTGGCCTTGCTCGGGCCGACCAGCCGCGTGAGCCGCTGGGTGCCACCGGCGCCCGGGATGATGCCGAGCAGGATCTCGGGCTGGCCGAGGACCGCGTCGTCGGCAGCGAACCGGACGTCCGCGCAGAGCGCGAGCTCGCAGCCGCCGCCGAGCGCGTAGCCGGTGATCGCCGCGACGACCGGCTTGGGGATGCGGGCGACCGCCGTGAGCGCGGACTGGAGCGGCCCGGAGCGCTTGACCATGTCGGTGTAGGACATGTCGGCCATCTCCTTGATGTCCGCCCCGGCCGCGAAGACCCGCTCGCCGCCGTACACCACGACGGCCTTGACGTCGTCCCGCTCGGTCGCCTCGGCGGCCGCGGCGCGGATCTCCTCCTGCACCTGCACGTTGAGCGCGTTCATCTTCGGCCGGTCCAGCCGGATCGTGCCGACACCGTCGGCCACCTCCAGTCGCACGAACTCGCCCATCTCGCGAACCACCTTCCTCATTGGGACCAACCGACCCCGGCATTCTGCACGGTCAGGGACAATGGGCTGGTGACCCCTGGACTCTGGCGCAACCGAGGTGAGCGTTCACCCGTGTGGCCGGGCAGCAGTCACCCTCTCGGGTCGACCTGGTCCCCGGAGGCGACCAACTTCGCCGTCCACGCCCCGCGCGCCACCGCCGCCTGGGTGTGCCTCTTCGACGACGAGGGCGGCGAGCGGCGCCACCGCCTCACCGAGCAGGAGCTCGGCATCTGGCACGGCGCGGTCCCGGAGGTCGCCCCGGGCTCGCGGTACGGCTACCGCGTCGCCGGCCCGTGGGACCCCGACCAGGGACTCCGGTTCAACCCCAACAAGCTGCTGCTCGACCCCTTCGCCCGGGCGATCGCCGGCACGCTGACGCTCGACCCCGCGATCTACGGCTACGCCCAGGACGACCCGAGCCGGCGCAGTGACACCGACTCCGCGCCGTACGTGCCCCACGGCGTCGTGGTCGCCGACGACCACTTCGACTGGGGCGACGACGCACCGCCGCGGCACCGGTGGCGCGACTCGGCGATCTACGAGATGCACGTCAAGGGCATGACCGCGCTGCACGACCGGGTGCCCGAGCACCTGCGCGGCACGTACGCCGGCCTCGCCACGCCGGCGGTCGTCGACTACCTCAAAGACCTCGGCATCACCGCGGTCGAGCTGCTGCCCGTCCACCAGTTCGTCTCCGAGGCCGCGCTGCTCGAGCGCGGGCTGGTGAACTACTGGGGCTACAACTCGATCGGGTTCTTCGCCCCCCACAACGCCTACTCCTCCTCAGGCGACCGGGGTCAGCAGGTCACCGAGTTCAAGGCGATGGTCAAGGCCTTCCACGCCGCCGGGATCGAGGTGATCCTCGACGTCGTCTTCAACCACACCGCCGAGGCCGGCGTGATCGGTCCCACCCTGTCCTTCCGGGGGCTCGACGACCGCGGCTTCTACTGCCGCAACGGCAACGACCACCCCGGCGAGCCGTTCGACGACACCTACTGGGACGTCACCGGCTGCGGCAACACCGTCGACGCCTCCAACCCGTTCGCCCTCCGGCTGATCCTCGACTCACTGCGCTACTGGGTGACCGAGATGCACGTCGACGGCTTCCGCTTCGACCTGATGTCGGCACTGACCCGGGTGCACCACCGCATCGACATGCGCGCCCCGTTGCTGATCGCGATCGGCCAGGACCCGGTGCTGCGCCACGTGAAGCTCATCGCCGAGCCGTGGGACGCCTCGATGGACGGCTACCGCGTGGGTGAGTTCCCACCGCCGTGGGTGGAGTGGAACGACCAGTACCGCGACGAGATCCGCGACTTCTGGCGCAACTACACCTCGGGCATCCGCGGCGTCGCCACGCGCCTGGCCGGGTCGTCCGACCTCTACCTCGACGACGGGCGCTCGCCGTACGCGTCGATCAACTTCGTCACCGCCCACGACGGCTTCACGATGCGCGACCTGGTGACCTACGAGCACAAGCGCAACGAGGCGAACGGCGAGGACAACCGCGACGGGACCGACAACAACCGGTCCTGGAACCACGGCGTCGAGGGCGAGAGCGACGACCCTGCGCTGCTGGCCGTGCGTCGCCGGCAGGTCGCCAACATGATGGCGACGCTGTGCCTGTCCAACGGCGTGCCGATGATCACCGCGGGCGACGAGCGCGGGCGCACCCAGCGCGGCAACAACAACGCCTACGCGCAGGACAACGAGACCTCGTGGATCGACTGGCGCCCCGACGACGCCTGGCTGGACGTCTACGAGATCACCAAGACCGCGCTCCGACTGCGGCGCGAGCACCCCGCGCTGCGCCAGCGGCACTGGTTCGAGGGACGCCCGACGATCCGCGGCGGCCCCAAGGACCTCGCCTGGCTGCACCCGTCAGGCCGCGAGATGACCGGCGACGACTGGCACGACCCGACCCTGCGCGCGGTCGGCATGTTCGTGTCCGGCTCGCCGCTGCGGGCACCCGGGCCGCGCGGCGAGCAGCAGGAGGACAAGACCTTCGTGCTGTGGTTCAACTCCGACTGGCTGCCCCAGAAGGTCGTGCTCCCCGAGAACGACTGGGTGCAGGCCGGCGAGGTCGTCCTCTCCACCGACTTCAAGCTCCCCGTCGGCACCCCCGTCAAGGCCGGCGACCGGCTCTCGATCGGCCGCCGCACCGTCGTGGTGTTCCGCGAGGCCTGACCCCGCGCGACAACGCAGATGTCTTGGCGGTCGCCCGGGGACGTCATACGAGGTGGCCGTCCCAGCGACCAGGACGCATGACGCCTTGCGCGCCGCCCGGGGACGTCATACGAGGTGGCCGCCCCAGCGACCAGGACGCATGACGCCTTGCGCGCCGCCCGGGGACGTCATACGAAGTGGGCGCCCCAGCGACCAGAACGTATGACGCCCCGGGGGTGACCACAGGTCGGCGTCCTCCCAGGCGCCAACCACCCGAAATGCCGCGTCGGCGCATCTGCGGTGCAGATGCGCCGACGCGGTGTGTGTGACAGGACGGGTCAGGCGAGGGCCACCAGGCCCAGCTCGGCCGGGGAGGCCAGGACGTCGTTGCGCGGGACGATCCGGACGGTGTAGCCGAACGAGCCGGAGTGGTCGAGGACGACGTCGCCGTCGAAACGGTGCCGGCCACCCTCGTAGGACTCCGCGACGTGCAGCGAGTCGACCAGCGTCTCGACGAGCACGTCCTCGCCGTTGGTCTTGCCGTGCAGCAGCTGCACGTCGACGTCGTCGGGAGACAGCGAGCCGAGGGAGACGAACGCGCGCACGCTCATCTGGTCGCCGACCTCGGGGGCGTCGCCCACACCGCTGCTCTCGACGTGGTCGACGCGGACGTCGGCCCAGCCGGACTTGATCTTCTTCTTCCACGCGGCGAGCTCGGCGGCGCCGTGGTAGTCGGAGTTGAGGCGGTGGGCGGTCTCGCTGGCGGGTGCGTAGAGTTCGCGCATGTAGTCGCGCACCATCCGGGTCGCGAGGACCTTGGGGCCCAGCGACTTCAGCGTGTGCCGGGTCATCTCGAGCCAGCGGGTCGGGACGCCCTCCGCGTCGACGTCGTAGAAGCGGGGCGCGACGTCGTTCTCGATCAGGTCGTAGAGCGCTGCGGCCTCGAGGTCGTCACGGTGGTCGGGGTCCTCGACGCCGTCG
>NZ_JANINT010000073.1 GCF_024509035.1 Nocardioides sp.
CGTTCGCCGCGACGTTCGCGAGCATCGACGCCCCCATGGGCGGCATGCGCGACTCGGGCACCGGCCGGCGCCAGGGCGCCGAGGGCATCCGGCGCTTCACCGAGACCCAGGCCGTGGCCACCCAGCGGCTGGTCCGGTTCGGCCCGCACTACGGCATGTCCGACGAGACCTACGCCAAGGTCATGAACGCGAACCTGCGACTGATGAAGAAGGTGGGACGAGCATGAGCTTCGACTACGACGTCCTCGTCGTCGGCTCCGGCTTCGGCGGGTCCGTCACGGCGCTGCGGCTCACCGAGAAGGGCTACAAGGTCGGCGTGATCGAGGCGGGGGCCCGCTTCGACGACCACGACTTCCCCGAGACCTCCTTCGAGGTGTCGAGGTACCTCTTCCGCCCCGAGGTCGGCTGCTACGGCATCCAGCGCATCGACGCTCTCAGGGACTGCCTGATCGTCTCGGGCGCCGGTGTCGGCGGCGGGTCGCTGGTCTACGCCAACACGCTCTACGAGCCGCTGCCCGCGTTCTACGCCGACGCCCAGTGGAGCCACATCACCGACTGGAAGTCCGAGCTCGCGCCCTACTACGACCAGGCCAAGCGGATGCTCGGCGTGGTCGAGAACCCACTCCGCACGCCCTCGGACGACGTCATGGAGAAGGTCGCCACCGAGATGGGCGTGGGCCACACCTTCCACCCGACCCCGGTCGGCGTGTTCTTCGGCGGACCGGGCGCGGGCATGGGCCAGACCGTCGACGACCCGTTCTTCGGGGGCGTCGGGCCCGACCGGCGTACGTGCATCGGCTGCGGCTCGTGCATGACCGGGTGCCGTCACAACGCCAAGAACACCCTGATGAAGAACTACCTCTACCTCGCCGAGCGCAACGGCGCGAAGGTGATGCCGCTGACCACGGTCACCCGGGTCCGGCCGCGCGACGGTGGCGGGTACGACGTCCACATCCGCTACACCAAGGCCAAGGTCAGCCGGCCCTCGGTGCGGCGGGTGCTGACCGCCGAGCAGGTCGTCTTCGCCGCGTCGGCGCTCGGCACCCAGCGGCTGCTGCACCGGATGAAGGACGAGGGGCACCTGCCCCGGCTCTCCGACCGGCTCGGCTACCTCTCGCGCACCAACTCCGAGTCGATCGGCGGCGTGGTCGCTCCGGACCTCTCGGTCGACTACAGCCAGGGCGTCTCGATCACCAGCAGCTTCCACCCCGACCCCAACACCCACATCGAGCCGGTCCGCTACGGCCCGGGCAGCAACCTGATGTCGCTGCTCCAGTCGGTGCTCACCGACGGCGACGGGGACGAGCCGCGATGGCGCACCTGGCTGCGCGAGATGTGGCGCCAGCGCTCGCGGGTCAGGGACCTCTACGACATGAAGCACTGGTCGGAGCGCACGATCATCGCGCTGGTGATGCAGAGCCTCGACAACTCGATCACGCTCTACACCAAGCGCATCCCCGGCACCCGCAAGCGCTACGTGACCTCCAAGCAGGGTCACGGCGTGCCGAACCCGACCTGGATCCCGGCCGGCAACGAGGCGATCCGGATCATGGCCAGGCTCACCGGGGGCTTCCCGGGCAGCGCCGTGGGTGACGCCTTCAACAAGCCGCTGACCGCCCACTTCCTCGGCGGCTGTGCGATCGGCGACTCCCCGGAGACCGGGGTCGTCGACCCCTATCAGCGCGTCTACGGCCACCCCGGTCTGCACATCGCCGACGGGTCGGCGATCTCGGCCAACCTGGGCGTCAACCCGTCGCTGACGATCACCGCCCAGGCTGAGCGCGCGATGTCGTTTTGGCCCAACAAGGGGGAGGCCGACCCGCGCCCGCCGCTGGGTGCGGACTACCGCCGGATCGAGCCGGTCGCCCCGGCCGCGCCGGTGGTGCCCGACGACGCCCCGGGTGCCCTCCGGCTCCCGATCGTGGGGGTCAGCTAGCCAGAGGGGTGAACCGGACGGAGTCGGGAGAAATTACCTGAGAAACTCCCGTGACCCGGGTCGTGACCCGTCGTTGAGCCAGCGGACCCGGTAATAACGCTCCCTCCCACCGCCGGGTCCCATGTCCAGGCTCTGTCCAGCAGAAGCGTGGACGGTCAGGGCCCGGCCATCCCTCCCTCCCCGGCCGGGCCCTGATGCGTTCCTGGGGTCGGCGTTTTCCCACGCACCTGACGTATCTGTCGTGGATCGGGCGTCCGAGCGACAGATACGTCGGGTGCGTGCGAGACCTCCGGCAGGTGCGTGAGCGGCCCTGTGGAGAAGCTCCGCACCGGACCAGCCGCTCGGGGCAGGGTCGGCCGCATGTCGCACCTGATCACCCGCCCGGGCGTCGTCGTCCCGGTGCATCTCGACCCCACCGGCCGGTCCGGGCCGACCCCGGGACAGGCTCGCGGTCCGAGCTGGCGTCGGGTGGGCAGCGGCCTGTACGTCCCGGCCGACGGCGACCCGGATCAGCTCGACCAGCGGATCGTCGAGGCGGTCCTCGGGACGCCCGGCCTCACCGCAGCGACCGGTTGGGCGGCGCTCGCGTGGCAGGGCGCGCGCTGGTTCAGCGGGCGGAGCGCCGGCGGGCTGCAGAGCGCCGTACGGAGCCAGGTACCGCGCCGCGCCGCTGGACCCTCGAGCAGCCGGAGTGGTGGGTCGACACTTCCTCGGTGGCCGCTCGCCGAGGCCTCGGGAACGGCGACCGGGCGGTCTGGCTCGGCTACCGCGCCTCCTGACCCGCACGCACCAGACGCAGATGCTCCTCATCCGGCCGGAGGACGACAGTTCTGTCAGGTGCGTGCGTCCCCACGGCGATCGATAGGCTGACCCTATGAACCCGGCGGCGGAGCACGATCTGGTCCTGGTGGTCGACTTCGGGGCGCAGTACGCCCAGCTGATCGCCCGGCGGGTGCGCGAGGCGCGCGTCTACTCCGAGATCGTGCCCCACACGATGCCGGTCGAGGAGATCCTGGCCCGGCAGCCGAAGGCGATCATCCTCTCCGGCGGCCCGTCCTCGGTCTACGAGCCCGGCGCCCCGACGCTTGACCCGTCGATCTTCGAGGCCGGCACCCCGGTGTTCGGCATGTGCTACGGCTTCCAGCTCATGGCCCAGGGCCTGGGTGGCGAGGTCGCCCACACCGGCGCCCGCGAGTACGGGCGCACGGCGGTCACGGTCGCCCGGCCGGGCACGCTGCTGGCCGAGATCCCCGAGCAGCACACCGTCTGGATGTCCCACGGCGACTCCGTCGCCGCAGCCCCGGCCGGCTTCGACGTCCTCGCCTCCACGGCCAGCACGCCGGTGGCGGCGTTCGAGAACGTGGACCGCGGCCTGGCCGGCGTCCAGTGGCACCCCGAGGTGCTGCACACCGAGCACGGCCAGAAGGTGCTCGAGCACTTCCTCGTCCACATCGCGCACTGTCGCCAGACCTGGACGATGGTCAACATCGTCGAGGAGCAGATCGAGGCGATCCGCGCCCAGATCGGCGACCGCGGCCAGGCGATCTGCGGGCTCTCCGGCGGCGTCGACTCCGCGGTCGCCGCTGCGATCGTGCAGCGCGCGATCGGCGACCGGCTCACCTGTGTGTACGTCGACCACGGCCTGATGCGCCAGGGCGAGACCGAGCAGGTCGAGCGCGACTTCGTGGCCGCCACCGGTGTCGACCTCAAGGTCGTCGACGCCGAGAAGCAGTTCCTCGACGCGCTCGCCGGGGTCACCGACCCCGAGGAGAAGCGCAAGATCATCGGCCGGGAGTTCATCCGGGTCTTCGAGGCCGCCGAGGCCGAGATCCTGGGCGACGCGGTCACCGGCGACGGGGCCGAGAAGGTCGCCTTCCTCGTCCAGGGCACGCTCTACCCCGACGTCGTCGAGTCCGGCGGGGGAGCGGGTACCTCCAACATCAAGTCCCACCACAACGTCGGCGGCCTGCCCGACGACCTGGAGTTCGAGCTCGTCGAGCCGCTGCGCACCCTGTTCAAGGACGAGGTCCGGCTGGTCGGCGAGCAGCTCGGCCTGCCGGCCGAGATCGTGTGGCGGCACCCCTTCCCCGGCCCCGGTCTCGGCATCCGCATCATCGGCGAGGTCACCCGCGAGCGCCTCGACATCCTGCGCGAGGCCGACGCGATCGCTCGCGAGGAGCTCACCCGCGCGGGCCTGGACCGTGACATCTGGCAGTTCCCGGTCGTGCTGCTCGCCGACGTACGCTCCGTCGGCGTGCAGGGTGACCACCGCACCTACGGCCACCCGGTCGTCCTGCGCCCGGTGACCTCCGAGGACGCGATGACCGCCGACTGGGCCCGGCTCCCGTACGACGTCCTCGAGCGGATCTCCACGCGCATCACCAACGAGGTGCGCGAGGTCAACCGGGTCACCGTCGACATCACCTCCAAGCCCCCGGGCACCATCGAGTGGGAGTGAGCGCGGGCCGAGTGACGAAGGTCATCCCCACGACCTGTTTCGGAACCGGAGACAACGCTCGGGTGAACCGCTAGAGTTTTCAACGAACCGCCGGGGACCCGAGACCCCGGCGGTTCTTCCATTTCCGAGTGGGTACCGCCCTGCCATGTCGATCAACACGCGCAGGATGAAGGCCACGCCCGAGCAGGTGTGGGACGTGCTGGCCGACGGCTGGCTCTACCCGCTGTGGGTGGTGGGCGCCTCCCGGATGCGGGAGGTCGACGACAGCTGGCCGGCCGTCGGGGCCAAGCTGCACCACTCGGTCGGCACCTGGCCGATGCTGCTCGACGACACCACCGAGGTGCTGGAGTCGACCCCCGGGTCGACGCTCGTCCTGCACGCCCGCGCCTGGCCCACCGGCGCCGCCCGGGTCGTCGTGCGTCTGGACGCGGTCGGCACCGAGACCGACGTGAGCATCGAGGAGGACGCGGTCAGCGGCCCGGCGCTGCTGATGCCCAAGCCGCTGCGCGACGTCCAGCTGAAGTGGCGCAACGTCGAGGCGCTGCGGCGGCTCGCCTACATCGCCGAACGGCGCAGCGCCGGACGCACCCCGTAGGATCCGAGGCGCCGACCCACCATCGGAGCCTCAACCCTGGAGCGGCCCGATCACGTCGCGGGCGAACGACTCCAGGCCGTCGATCTTCTGCTCGAGGGTGGCGTCCAGGCCGTGGTAGTAGGCCCACGGCATCGTCCAGCAGTCGGTGATCCCGCCGGCCTCGGCGCGCGCGAAGTGCTCGGGCAGGAAGGCGTCGCTCAGCGCGGTGATCACCGAGAACTCGCCCTCGGCGCCAACCTCCCGGCGTACCTCGGCGAGGCGACCGGCCAGGGTGATCGCCTCGTCGGTCGGGTAGATGTCGCCGACCCAGCCGTCGTGCCGCGCTGCCCGCCGGAAGGCGATCTCCGAGAGGCCGCCGATCAGCACCGGGATGCGCTCGGTGGGCGTCGGCTCCATCGTGAGCCGCGGCGCGGTGTAGAACTCGGTCCACCCCGGGGTCCAGAGCTGCTCCATCAGGGCGAGCGCCTCGTCGGTGCGCCGTCCTCGCGTCGAGAAGTCCTGGCCGAGCAGCTCGAACTCCTCGCGGCACCAGCCGATGCCGACGCCCAGGCTGACCCGGTTGCCCGAGAGCACCGCCGCGGTCCCGACGCTCTTGGCCACCTGGTACGGGCTCCGGATGGCGGGCACGTAGACGGAGGTGAAGAACCGCAGCCGGGTGGTGACCGCTGCCAGGGCGCCGATCAGCACCCAGGGGTCGGGCCAGGCGGTGCCGGAGTCCCAGCGACGCGCCCCGTCGGCCGTGTAGGGGTACGGCGTGGCCAGCTCCTCGAGGTCGACCACGTGGTCGGGCACGGCCATCGAGTGGTAGCCGAGCTCGTCGGCGGCCCGGGCGAGGGGCAGCAGGTGGTCGACGGGCTGGAACGCCATGCTGATCGAGAAGCGCACGGGAGCACACTAGAACGTGTTCTCGTTGTTCGCCGCCGATCCCCGCAGGAGGGGGACCTGGCGGCCGAGACCCGCACGACACGCCGGTGTGCTGCGGCGTGTCGTGCGGGTCTCACCGGCCGGCCGGGGAAACCCGCACCGGCGCGACGTCGCTACTTGAAGATGCTGTAGCCGCCGGGACCGACGGCGAAGCCGACGATGATCAGCACGATGCCCCACAGCATCTGGCCCTTGAACAACTGGACGATGCCGGCGATCACGAGGATCACCGCCAGGATCCACAGCAAGAACACCATGAATGTTTCCTCCCTCTGATTGACCCCCATGTGTGACCAGAGGTCATTACCCGATCGGGTGGAGGTTCACTCGTCGGGGACGTCCTCCACGATGTGCATGGCGGCCTCCTCGGCCGACGCTGCGGCGCCGTCGATGCCGACGTCGGTGCCGACCAGGTCCTTCTCGGTGTCCTCGCCGAGCCCCTCGTCGAGGTCGACGAGCCGCCCGGCGCGCCGGGTGCCGACCTCGCCGTCGTCGAGGACGTCCTCGTCCCCGGTGTCGGCGTAGGGGTCGGTGTCGGGGATCTCCTGGCGGAGCCGCTGGTCGATGTTCTCGCGGTGCTCCTCCTCCCAGGGCGTGTTGCCGTAGCCCTGGCCGGCGGAGTAGTGCTCGGGCGGCGAGTAGCCGCGGTCGAGCTCGTCGTCGACGTCGCCGTCGCCGAGGTCCTCGATGTTGCTCGGCTGGTCCTCGTCGTCGACGCTGTAGTCGCCGTAGATCTCCGACTCGCCCTCGCTGTGACTGCTCACGGGATCCTCCTTCGTCACCTCCACGCTAGCCCACCGCTAAACCGGTCTGATTGCCCCTTGCGTGGGTCTCGGGCAACCGGAACGGTAAAGCCATGGATGCATCGCTGGAGACCCTCGACCGCTGGTGGCGCGCCGCCAACTACCTCTCCGTCGGCCAGATCTACCTGATGGACAACCCGCTGCTGCGCGAGCCGCTCGTGGCCGACCACGTCAAGCCGCGGCTGCTGGGTCACTGGGGCACGACCCCGGGCCTCAACTTCATCTACGCGCACCTCAACCGCACGATCATGGCCCGCCGCCAGCGGATGATCTTCATCACCGGTCCCGGCCACGGCGGGCCGGGACTGGTGGCGTCGTCCTACCTCGAGGGCACCTACTCCGAGGTCTACCCCGACGTGTCGCAGGACGCGGCCGGCATGCAGCGGCTGTTCAAGCAGTTCTCCTTCCCCGGCGGGATCCCCAGCCACGTCGCCCCCGAGACCCCCGGCTCGATCCACGAGGGCGGTGAGCTGGGCTACGCGCTCTCGCACGCGTACGGCGCCGCGTTCGACAACCCCGACCTCGTGGTGGCGGCCGTGGTCGGCGACGGGGAGGCCGAGACCGGTCCGCTCGCGACCAGCTGGCACTCCACGAAGTTCGTCGACCCGCGCCGCGACGGCGCGGTGCTGCCGATCCTGCACCTCAACGGCTACAAGATCGCCAACCCCACGGTCCTGGCCCGCATCCCGGAGGAGGAGCTGCTCGCGCTGCTGCGCGGCTACGGACACAATCCGTACGTCGTCTCCGGCTCCGACCCTGAGCAGATGCACGCGGAGTTCTCCGAGACCCTGGACCGCTGCCTCGACGAGATCGCCGAGATCCAGGCCGAGGCGCGGGAGTCGTCCGGGACGGCTCCGCGCCGTGCGTGGCCGATGATCATCCTGCGCTCGCCGAAGGGCTGGACCGGCCCCAAGGAGGTCGACGGCAAGCGGGTGGAGGGCTTCTGGCGCTCCCACCAGGTGCCGTTCGCGAACGCTCGCAGTGACGACGCGCACCGCGAGGTGCTCGAGGAGTGGATGCGCAGCTACCGCCCCGAGGAGCTCTTCGACGAGGAGGGCGCACCGGCCGACGACATCCGCACCCTGCACCCCAAGGGCGACATGCGGATGAGCGCCTCGCCGCACGCCAACGGCGGCCTGCTGCTCAAGCCGCTGCGGATGCCCGACTTCCGCGACTACGCGGTCGAGGTCGAGGCGCCGGGCACCGGTGCCGTGGAGGCGACCCGGGTGATGGGTGGCTTCCTGCGCGACGTCATGGCCCAGAACATGCAGAACTTCCGACTGTTCGCCCCGGACGAGAACTCCTCCAACCGGCTCCAGGACGTCATGGAGGTGACCAACCGGACCTGGAACGCCGAGATCCTCGACTACGACGACCACCTGGCCCCCGACGGGCGGATCATGGAGATCCTCTCCGAGCACACCTGCCAGGGCTGGCTCGAGGGTTACCTGCTGACGGGTCGTCACGGGCTCTTCTCCTGCTACGAGGCGTTCATCCACCTGGTGGACTCGATGTTCAACCAGCACGCCAAGTGGATGGAGTCGACCAACCGGATCGAGTGGCGGCGTCCGGTCGCCTCGCTCAACTACCTGCTCACCTCGCACGTGTGGCGTCAGGACCACAACGGCTTCTCCCACCAGGACCCGGGCTTCATCGACCACGTGGTCAACAAGAAGGCCAACGTGGTCCGCGTCTACCTGCCGCCGGACGCCAACACGCTGCTGTCGGTGACCGACCACTGCCTGCGCAGCAAGCAATACGTCAACGTCGTGGTCGCCGGCAAGCAGCCGGCGCTGCAGTACCTCGGCATGGACGAGGCGATCGTCCACTGCACCAAGGGGGCCGGCATCTGGGAGTGGGCGTCCAACGACACCGACGAGGGCCCCGACGTGGTCATGGCCTGCGCCGGCGACGTCCCGACGATGGAGGCGCTGGCCGCCGTCGCGCTGCTGCGCGAGCACCTGCCCGACCTGCGCATCCGGTTCGTCAACGTGGTCGACCTGATGCGTCTGCAGCCCGCGAGCGAGCACCCGCACGGGTTCTCCGACGCCGACTTCGACGCGCTGTTCACCACCGACAAACCGGTCATCTTCGCCTACCACGGCTACCCCTGGCTGATCCACCGGCTGACCTACAAGCGCACCAACCACGCGAACATCCACGTGCGCGGCTACAAGGAGGAGGGCACCACGACGACGCCGTTCGACATGACGGTGCTCAACCACATGGACCGCTACAACCTGGCGATCGACGTGATCGACCGGTTGCCTCGGTTGCGGGCGACCTCGGGCGCCGCGCGTGAGGAGTTCAAGAACGCGCTGATCCGCCACAAGCAGTACATCCGCACCTACGGCGAGGACCTCCCCGAGGTGCGCGAGTGGAGCTGGGAGGGGTCCTTCGGGCCTCGCCGCGTCACCGAGGACCCGGAGCTCAACGCCCCGGAGGCCTGAGCCTCAGGCCGGTCGTCGGGCGTACGTCGTGGTGCGCTCGACGACCGGCCGGCCGATGCCCGCGCCGATCTCCTCGAGCTCGGCGACCGTCTTGGCCGAGCCGTGCTCGGAGCCGGCCATCCGCGAGATCGTCTCCTCCATCAACGTGCCGCCGACGTCGTTCGCACCCGCCTGCAGCATCGCGCGCGTGCCCTCGACACCGAGCTTGACCCACGAGGTCTGGATGTTGCGGATCCGGCCGTGCAGCAGGATCCGCGCCAGCGCGTGCACCGCGAGGTTGTCGCGCAGCGTCGGGCCGGGCCGGGCGACGCCGGCG
>NZ_JANINT010000074.1 GCF_024509035.1 Nocardioides sp.
AGGGCCCGACCAGCGCTCCCGCGTGCGGGGGCAGCGTCAGGCGGCCGGCGTCGAGCGTGACGCCGGCACCGGTCTCGAAGAGCAACGTCGCGGCGGCGGTCTCGACCGTCGCCGCGGCGTCGCCGAAGTTGACCACGATCGTCAGCTCGTCACGACGCATCGTGAACACCCGGGTCGCCTCGTCCGCGGTGCACTCGACGGCGGCGAACGACGGGTCCGTCAGCGACTCGTGCTCGCGGCGCAGCGCGGCAAGACGGCGGTAGACCTCCAAGATCCGGGCGTGCCGGCCGCCGGTCGCCTCCGCCCAGTCGAGCTTGGAGCGGCGGAACGTCTCGGGGTCCTGCGGGTCCGGCACGACGGCCGGGTCCCAACCCATCCGCTCGAACTCCGCGATCCGGCCCTCGGCGGTGGCCGTGCCGAGCTCGGGCTCGGGGTGGGAGGTGAAGAACTGGAACGGCGTGGACGCCGCCCACTCCTCGCCCATGAACAGCATCGGCGTGAACGGTCCGCACAGCGTCAGCAGTGCCGCGCACGCGAGCTGGTCGTCGTCGAGCACCTCGGTGATCCGGTCGCCGCGGGCCCGGTTGCCGATCTGGTCGTGGTTCTGGCTGCACACCACGAGCCGCCACGCGGGCATCGAGCGCAGGTCGACGGGGAAGCCGTGGGTGCGGCCCCGGAACGACGACCACGTGCCGTCGTGGAAGAAGCCGCGCTCGCACACCTTCGCCAGCGCCGAGAGCGGCGCGAAGTCGGCGTAGTAGCCCTCGGTCTCGCCGGTGAGCGCGACGTGCACGGCGTGGTGGAAGTCGTCGCTCCACTGGGCGTGCAGCCCGTAGCCGCCGGCCTCGCGCGGGCGCACCAGCCGGGTGTCGTTGAGGTCGGACTCGGCGATCAACGTCAGCGGCCGGCGCTGGTGGGCCGAGAGCGCGTCGACCATCACGGCCATCTCCTCCAGCAGGTGCTGGTGGCCGGCGTCGTTGAGCGCGTGCACGGCGTCGAGCCGCAGCCCGTCGACGTGGTAGTCGGCGAGCCACATCCGCACGTTGTCGAGGATGTAGTGCCGCACCTCCTCCGCCCCGGGCCCGTCGAGGTTGAGGAAGTCGCCCCAGGTGTTCGCTCCGCTCTTGAGGTACGGCGCGAACAGCGGCAGGTAGTTGCCCGACGGTCCGAGGTGGTTGTAGACGACGTCCTGGATCACGCCGAGCCCGGCGGCGTGGCAGCCGTCGACGAAGCGCTGGTAGCCCTCGGGGCCGCCGTACTGCTCGTGGACGGCGAACCAGCCGACGCCGTCGTAGCCCCAGTTGTGGGTGCCGTTGAACGCGTTGACCGGCATCAGTTCGACGAGGTCGACGCCGATCTCGCGCAGGTGGCCGAGCTTCTCCAGCGCGGCGTCGAAGGTGCCCTCGGGGGTGAACGTGCCGATGTGCAGCTCGTAGATCACCGATCCTGCGAGCTGTCGCCCGGTCCACGTGTGGTCGTTCCAGACGTACGTCGCGGGGTCGTAGGTCCGCGACAGCCCGTGGACGCCAGCGGGCTGGCGGCGCGAGCGCGGGTCGGGCCGGGGTGTCTCGTCGACGCCCACGAGGTAGCCGTAGTCGACGTCCGCGCCGACCGGCACCGGCTCGGCCGGCGTCCACCAGCCGTCGTCGGCGCGCGTCATGTCGACGGTCTCGCCGGCCACCGAGAGCCGCAGTCGCTCGGGCAGCGGCGCCCAGATGTCGAAGGGGCCTCGGGTCACGACGTCTCCTTCACCAGCAGGGCCACCGGCAGCGTGGCGAGCAGCTCGGCGAGCCGCGGCGTGGCGGGGGTACCCGTGAGCGCGTCGTGCCACTCGCCCGGCGGCAGTACGAGCTCGGTGTCGCCCCAACCGCCGCGCGCGGCCAGTCCGGCGGGCAGGCGGGTCGCGACGGTGATCGCGCCGCCGCGGTCGAAGGCCAGCACGTGGCCGGCTGCATCGCCGGTCGCTGGGACGGCGTCGTACGTCGTGAACAGCTCGGGCCGGTCGCGCCGCAGGGTGAGTGCGGTGCAGGTGACGTGCAGCTTGTCGACGGCGTCGTCGCTGGCCTCACCGGCCAGGACGGCGGCTCGGTGGTCGAAGTCGACGGGGCGGCGGTTGTCGGGGTCGACGAGGCTGGTCTCCCACAGCTCGCTGCCCTGGTAGACGTCGGGGACTCCGGGCATCGTGATCGCCACGAGCTTGGCGGCCAGGGAGTTGGCCCGCGCGGGCTCGTCGATGCGTGCGGCCAGGTCGGTCAGCACCGCGCGAACGCCGTCGGACTCGAAGACCGCGTCGACGGCGCGGTGCACGGCCGCCTCGTAGGCCTCGTCGGGCGCGGTCCACGTGGTGCGGTCGCCCGCCTCGCGCATGGCCTTCTCGGCGTAGCCGTGCAGCCGCTGCGGCAGGTCGGGCAGGTGTTCCGGGGTCCAGGCGCCGAGGATCGCCTGCCAGAGCAGGGAGCCGAAGCCGGGATCCGGCAGGGGTACGAGCTCGAGCAGCCGGTCGAGGGCCTGCTCCCACACGTCCGGCATCTCGGCCAGCACGGTGATCCGGGCGCGCACGTCTTCGCCGCGCTTGGTGTCGTGGGTCGACAGCGTCGTCATCGCGTGCGGCCAGTCGCGCTGGCGGACGTCCATGGCCTCGTGGAACGCACTCGGGTCGATGGCGAAGACCGACGGGTCGCCGCCGACCTCGTTGAGGGAGGTCAGCCGCGACCAGCGGTAGAACGCGCAGTCCTCCACGCCCTTGGCCATCACCATGCCGCTGGTCTGCTGGAACCGCAGGGCGGGAGGGTTGGCCGAGTCGCTCAACACCCGCTCGAGCAGGTCGACGGCGCGAGTCGACTCCAGGTCCTGGGTGCCGATCCGTACGGTCTCGAACGCCTCCTCGAGGTGCTCGCGGCCCTCGGGCAGGTAGGAGCGGTAGACCGGGAACGCCGCGAGCAGGTGAGCCACGACGTACTCCAGCTCCCTCGCGGGGACGGAGTCGTCGATCTGTCGCACCTCGCGGACGATCCGGCGCACCTCGGAGTGCAGGATGCCGTTGGCGACCTCGAGCTTGCGAGCGAAGACGTAGCCCTGCCACCAGATCTCGCCACCGCGCAGTCGCGCCTCGAGCGCATCGAGGGGCGCCTGGCCGGCCGGGTCGGTCAGCACCCGGTCGATGAAGGCGAGGGCGTCGTAGCCCGTCGTTCCGTGCGTCGCCCACGAGGTCGGAAGCGACTCGCCGGGCTCGAGGATCTTCTCCACCAAGACGTAGGCGCCGCCGGTGAGCTCGGCGAGGTCGTCGAGGTAGCCCTTCGGGTCGCGCAGGCCGTCGGGGTGGTCGACCCGCAGCCCGTCGACGAGGCCTTCGTCGAACCAGCGCTTGATCTCGACGTGCGAGCGCGCGAACACCTCGGGGTCCTCGACCCGCACGCCCGCCAAGGTGTTGACCGCGAAGAACCGCCGGTAGTTGAGCTGGTCGTCGGCGTCGCGCCAGCTCACGAGCCGGTAGTGCTGCTCCTCGTGCGTCGAGGTGCCGGGCGCGAGCGGGAAGCGATGGTC
Source organism: Nocardioides sp. (assembly GCF_024509035.1). Lineage (GTDB taxonomy): Bacteria > Actinomycetota > Actinomycetes > Propionibacteriales > Nocardioidaceae > Nocardioides. Next base: position 3,544 of record NZ_JANINT010000074.1, read on the forward strand.
GTGGTAGCGGACCTCGCCGTCGGCCACCCGGATGGCGCCCTCGTCGCCGTCGCCGACCACCGGGATCAGCACCTTGCCGTCGCCGGCGTCCCAGTCGACGTCGAACGCGTCGGCGTACGCCGAGTCGCGACCGTGCTGGAGCAGGTCCCACCACCAGGCGTTCTCGGCCGGCGTCGCGACGCCGACGTGGTTGGGGACGATGTCGACGAGCACGCCCATGCCGAGACGTCGGGCCTCGGCGGACACCGCGGCGAGACCCTCGGCGCCGCCGCGCGCGGGGTCGACGCGGTCGAACGCGACCACGTCGTAGCCGTGGCTGCTGCCCGGCTCGGCCGCCAGCAGGGGGGAGAGGTAGACCCAGTCCACGCCGAGCGCATGCAGGTACGGCAGCCGCCGTGCGGCCTCGAACAGGTCGAAGTCGGCGGTGATCTGCAGCCGGTAGGTGCTGACCGGCACCCGCGCGGGTCCGGCCCCCGCCTCAGCCACGTCGGGCCTGGGCGACCGACGCGGCCACGGAGTGGTCCGGCTCGGCCTCGGGCTCGCGATGCTCCCGCAGCACGACGACGCTGCGTGAGGTCATCGAGTACGTCGACCCCGCGGCGTACGCCGGCTGCTCGTCGGCCGTGCCGCCGGTGTCGACGACGACGTCCCAGCCGTCGGCGTACTCGTCGGGCGGCAGGGTGACCTCGGCCGGTCCGTCGGCGTTGAAGTACAGCAGGAAGTGCTCGTCGACGATCGCGTCGCCGCGCTCGTCCACACCGGCGATCCCGTGCCCGTTGAGGTACATGCCGATCGCCTGGGCGCCGCTGGTCCAGTCGCCGTCCTCCATCGGCCGGCCGTCGAGGTGCAACCAGACGATGTCGTTGAGCCGGTCGCCGTCGCCACCGTCGGGAACCCGCACCGTGCCGCCGGTGAAGAACCGCTTGCGGTGGAACGTCGGGTGGTCACGGCGCAACCGCGCCAGGGCGGCGGTGAACTCGATGAGGGGCTTGTCCGCGTCGTCCCAGTGCACCCAGCTGATCTCGGAGTCCTGCGCGTAGGTGTTGTTGTTGCCCTGCTGGGTGCGGCCCATCTCGTCACCGTGCAGCAGCATCGGCACGCCCTGGCTCAGCAGCAGCGTCGCGATGAAGTTGCGCTGCTCGCGGGCCCGGAACGCGAGGATCTCGGGGTCGTCGGTCGGCCCCTCGACGCCGTGGTTCCACGAGCGGTTGTGGCTCTCGCCGTCGTTGTTGTCCTCGCCGTTGGCCTCGTTGTGCTTCTCGTTGTAGGAGACGAGGTCGTTGAGCGTGAAGCCATCGTGGGCGGTGACGAAGTTGATGCTCGCGACCGGTCGGCGTCCGGAGTGCTCGTAGAGGTCGGCCGAGCCGGCGAGGCGCGAGGCGAACTCGCCGAGCGAGGGCTCGCCGCGCCAGAAGTCGCGGACGGTGTCGCGGTACTTGCCGTTCCACTCCGTCCACTGCGGGGGGAACCCGCCGACCTGGTAGCCGCCGGGGCCGATGTCCCACGGCTCGGCGATCAGCTTGACCTGGCTGACGACCGGGTCCTGCTGCACGAGCTCGAAGAACGTCGAGAGCCGGTCGACGTCGTAGAACTCGCGCGCCAGCGTCGAGGCGAGGTCGAAGCGGAAGCCGTCGACGTGCATCTCGGTCACCCAGTAGCGCAGCGAGTCCATGATCAGCTGCAGCGAATGCGGGTGGCGCACGTTGAGGCTGTTGCCCGTGCCGGTGTAGTCCATGTAGTAGCGCTGGTCGTCCTCGACGACGCGGTAGTACGCCGCGTTGTCGATGCCCTTGAAGCTCAGGGTGGGCCCGAGGTGGTTGCCCTCAGCGGTGTGGTTGTAGACCACGTCGAGGATGACCTCGATGCCCGCGGCGTGCAGCGCCTTGACCATCGACTTGAACTCCTGCACCTGCTGGCCCGGCTGGCCGGTGGCCGCGTAGTCGGCGTGCGGTGCGAAGAACCCGAGGGTGTTGTAGCCCCAGTAGTTGCGCAGCCCCTTCTCCAGCAGCGTGCTGTCCTGGACGAACTGGTGCACCGGCATCAGCTCGATCGCGGTGACGCCGAGCTTCGTCAGGTGCTCGATGATCGCCGGGTGCGCGAGGGCGGCGTACGTCCCACGCATCTCCTCGGGCACGTCCGGGTGCAGCTGCGTCAGGCCCTTGACGTGGGCCTCGTAGATGATCGTCTCGTTGTAGGGGTAGTCCAGGCGCCGGTCGCCCTCCCAGTCGAAGAACGGGTTGATCACCACCCCGTGCGTCATGTGTGCGGCCGAGTCGTCGTCGTTGCGCGAGTCCTCGTCCCCGAAGTTGTAGGAGAACAGGGACTGGTCCCAGTCGATCTCGCCGGCGGTCGCCTTGGCGTAGGGGTCGAGCAGCAGCTTGGTGGGGTTGCAGCGCTGGCCGTTCTCGGGGTCCCACGGTCCGTGCACGCGGTAGCCGTAGCGCTGCCCCGGCTGCACCGAGGGGAGGTAGCAGTGCCAGACGTAGGCGTCGACCTCGGTCAGTTCGACGCGGGTCTCGCGGAACCCGCCCGAGCCGTCGGGCTCGAAGAGGCACAGCTCGACCTTCTCGGCGACCTCGCTGAACAGCGCGAAGTTGGTGCCGCTCCCGTCGAACGTGGCCCCCAGCGGGTAGGCGCGCCCCGGCCAGACCTCCATGACACCCTCCACCTGCTCGTCCAGCGGCCCCACCCTGTCGGCGGTTGGAACGATCAAAGCACACCCCTCGGTCTGGTCAGCGATTCTGGATGCCTGTACCCAGGGCGGTCCAGGACGAACCGCGGCGCACCTCACGCCACCGCGGGGAATGCGCCAGGACCCGGCGGGGTTCCAAGGGGTCGTGGCTGTCTCGGAGGTGTCCCGCGCGAGCGTGGGTCTGCGCAGCGAGCGCGGACCGGTCCTGCTGGCGGTGATGCTGAGCACCGGCCTCGTCGCGATCGACTCCACGATCCTCGCCACCGCCGTCCCGGCCGTCGTCGAGGACCTCGGGGGATTCACCCAGTTCCCCTGGCTGTTCTCGGTCTACCTGCTCGCCCAGGCCGTGTCCGTGCCGGTCTACGCCAAGCTCGCCGACCAGGTCGGCCGCAAGCCCGTGATGCTGGTCGGCATCGCGCTGTTCCTCCTCGGATCGCTGCTCTGCGGGCTCGCGTGGGGGATGGGCGCGCTGATCGCCTTCCGGGCCGTGCAGGGCCTGGGGGCCGGCGCCGTCCAGCCGGTCGGCATGACGATCGTCGGCGACATCTACTCGGTCGCGGAGCGAGCCAAGGTGCAGGGCTACCTGGCCAGCGTCTGGGCGATCTCGGCGGTGGTCGGTCCGACGCTGGGTGGGATCTTCGCCGACTACGTGTCGTGGCGGTGGATCTTCTTCATCAACCTGCCGCTCGGGATCGCTGCCGCGTGGATGCTCGTGCGGCACTTCTCCGAGGACGTCGCCCGGGCCCGGCACCGCATCGACGTCGCCGGCTCGGCGCTCCTCACCGCTGGCGGTGTGCTGCTCCTGCTGGCACTGCTCGAGGGCGGCATCCGCTGGTCCTGGTCCTCGAGCACCAGCATCGGGCTGTTCGCCGTCGCCACTGCCCTGCTCGTGCTCTTCGGCCTCGTCGAGCGCCGCGCCGCCGAGCCTGTCCTGCCGCTGTGGGTGTTCCGCCGGCGGGTGCTGGTCTCGGCGATGCTGGCCTCGCTCGTGGTCGGCGTGCTGATGATGGGCCTCTCGACGTACGTCCCGCTCTACGCCCAGGCCGTGCTCGGCCACGGCGCGGTCGTCGCCGGCTTCGCGCTGGCCGCGATGACGCTCGGCTGGCCGATCGCGGCCTCGAACGCCGGTCGCCTCTACCTCACGATCGGCTTCCGCTCCACGATGCTGATCGGCGGCGTCATCGGCTTCGCCGGCGCGGCGCTGCTGCTGACCATCGACCAGGACAGCTCGATCCTGCACCTGGCGGCGCCCTCGTTCGTCATGGGCATCGGCTTCGGCCTGGTGGCCAGCCCCTCGGTGATCGCCGCCCAGTCGTCGGTGACCTGGCAGCACCGCGGCGTCGCGACCGGTACGACGATGTTCGCCCGGTCGGTCGGCAGCGCGGTCGGGGTGGCGGTCTTCGGCGCGATCGCCAACGGTGTCGTGACCTCCCGGCTCGGGCGCGGTGTGCCCGACCTCGAGCACCTCACGCCGGATGTCCTGCACCCGGCGGTGCACGCGGTGTTCGTCGCGTCGGCGGTGGCGGCGGTCGCACTGGTCGCCGTCTCGCTGGTCATGTCCCGCCGCGTGGTGGAGCCGGTTACCGACTAGTAGCCCGCGTCGTAGGATGCCCGCCATGAAGCGGAGCATCTACGACGAGGACCACGAGGCGTTCCGCGCCTCCGTACGCGAGTTCCTGGAGCGGTCGGTCATCCCGCAGGTCGAGCAGCACGCCGCGGACAAGGCCATCCCGCGGGACTTCTGGCTCGAGGCCGGCAAGCAGGGCTTCCTCGGCCTCGAGATCCCCGAGGAGCACGGCGGCGCCGAGGCCGGCGACTACCGCTTCAACGCCGTGCTCCTGGAGGAGCTCAACAAGGTCAACGCCGCCCTCGGGTCGTGCGTGGGCATCCACGCCGACATCACCGCGCCGTACCTCGTCGAGCTCGGCACCGAGGAGCAGAAGAAGCGCTGGCTGCCCGGCGTCGCCGCGGGCGAGATCCTGCTGGCCATCGGCATGACCGAGCCCTCGGGTGGCTCCGACCTCGCCGCGCTCAAGACCACCGCCGTCAAGGACGGCGACGCGTGGGTGCTCAACGGGTCCAAGACGTTCATCACCAACGGCTACTCCGCCGACCTGGTGATCATCGCGGCGCGCACCTCGCCGGAGAAGAAGGCCCGGGGCATCACGCTGTTCGCGGTCGACACCACGACCCCGGGCTTCAGCCGTGGCCGCAAGCTGGACAAGGTGGGCCAGGACGAGTCCGACACCGCGGAGCTGTACCTCGAGAACGTCCGCGTCACCGACGCCGAGATCGTCGGCGAGCTCGACGGCGGCTTCATCCACATGATGCAGAAGCTGCCCCAGGAGCGGCTCGGCTGTGCGATCTCCAACGTCGCCCACGCCAAGCAGATCCTCATCGAGACGCTGCAGTACACCAAGGACCGCAAGGCCTTCGGCCAGGGCATCGGCTCCTTCCAGCACAACAAGTTCCTGCTCGCCGAGCTGTTCACCCAGATCGAGGTCACCGAGGCCTACATCGACCAGTGTGTCGTCGCCCACGACGCGGGCGAGCTGACGGCGGTCGACGCGGCCAAGGCCAAGTGGTGGAGCTCGCAGGTGCAGAACGAGGTCCTCGACCACTGCGTGCAGCTGCACGGGGGCTACGGCTACATGAACGAGTACCGCGTCGCGCGTGCCTGGCGCGACGCCCGGGTCTCGAAGATCTGGGCAGGTTCCAACGAGATCATGAAGGAGCTGATCGGGCGCGACCTCGGGCTCTGAGAGGCGCCCCTGACGGCGCACGAGGCTGTCGTCGAGGCCGTGCCGCGCGCCGGGTAGCCCAGGCAAACCTTGCTTGCGGCGCCCGGCGCAACGCGTTGGAATCGACCCATGGCAGTCAGTGAGATGGAGGCGATGCCCGTCGGCCCGCACGCCGACGAGCCGCACCCGCGGGGCTTCAACAACCGGCTGAACTGGCTGCGCGCCGCCGTGCTCGGCGCCAACGACGGCATCGTGTCGACCGCCGGCATCGTGATCGGCGCCGTGGGTGCGACCGGCGACCGCAACGCGATCCTGATCGCCGGCGTCGCCGGCGTCGCGGCCGGCGCGATGAGCATGGGGGCGGGCGAGTACGTCTCGGTCAGCACCCAGCGCGACTCCGAGCTCGC
>NZ_JANINT010000075.1:0-117 GCF_024509035.1 Nocardioides sp.
GCGGTGGAGCCGCAGCGGGTGGGCCGGTTCTGGGAGGCGGCGCTCGGCTGCGAGCAGCTGACGGACGAGGAGGCGGGCTACGAGACCCGGCTGGCCGTCGAGGGGGGGCCGGTGCTC
>NZ_JANINT010000075.1:127-9252 GCF_024509035.1 Nocardioides sp.
CGCAGCCGCCCGACCACCGCCACCCCGCGCAGACCGTCAGGCGCCTCTCCTAGGGTGACGACATGTACCTCGAGAACATCGTGTTCGACGCGGTGGAGCCGCAGCGGGTGGGCCGGTTCTGGGAGGCGGCGCTCGGCTGCGAGCGGCTGACGGACGAGGAGGCGGGCTACGAGACCCGGCTGGCCGTCGAGGGGGGCCGGTGCTCGACCTGTGCTTCCAGAAGGTCGGCGGACCCGTCGGGCAACGAGTTCTGCGTGCTGCGCGCCTACCTCTAGAGCCAGCCGCGGCGCACGGCCTCGGCGCCGGCCTGGAACCGGGAGTCCGCGCCGAGCTCGCTCATCAGGTCGGCGACCCGGCGGCGCACGGTGCGCAGGCTCAGGCCGAGCTGGCGGGCGATCTGCTCGTCCTGGGCGCCCGTGGCCAGCTGCCGCAGCAGGAAGGCCCGCAGGTCGGGTCGTCCGTCGCGCTGCTCGAGCTCGGGCACCGGTGAGGCGCGTTCCCACATCATCTCGAACAGCAGTCCCATCGCCTCGACGATGCCCTGCTGGCGCACCAGCGTGCGCGGCTCGTCGAAGAAGCCGAGCGGCTCGGGCACCACGGCGTGCGTGTTGCCGATGATGAACATCCGGGTCGGCACCTCCGGAAGCACCCGGATCTGCTCGCCGGCCTCGGCCCGCGCCCGGACGATCTCCGGCGCCTCGCGCAGCACCCGCACCGGATAGATGGCCCGCGAGCGCCGCCCGGAGGCGACGAGCTCGCGGACGACCTCGAGCATGTGGCTCTCGCGGTTGACCCGCCACTGGTCGGGCCGCAGCCAGCACAGGTCCCCCTTGCTCTGCCGGATGAGCGCGGCGATCAGGGGCCGGGGATCGCCGCCCGAGCTGACCTCGCCGTCGATGGGCGACACGTCGTCGACCTCGCCCTCGGCGGGCCGGGCGGCGTGCGCGGCCAGGAGCGGTACGGCGTTGGCCAGCGCAGTCAGCTCGGCGTGGGCGTGCGAGGCCACCTTGCTCAGCTCGACGATCAGCCGGGCCAACGCCTGAGCGGGTGGCTCGACGTGCACCCGGTCGTCGACCACGCGCACGATCTGTCGTTCCAGCAGGGGCCCGAGGTCCGTCATCAGCTGCTCGGGCGAGCGGAGCATCGCCGTCGCGACGAACGCCAGCCGCTGGCCGGAGTGGCGCACCACCTGCTCGTAGGTGCGCTCCACCGACGGGCTGAACCCGAGGGCGGCGAGGACGGTGGTCGGTTCTGAGCGTGCCATCGCGGCATCTTAATCTGGCATCTTAGTGACACGGGCCACTTCTGCCCGTCTGGCACGGAGATGTCAATGAGAGAATTCCGCAGGCGCAGTCGGCCGCGCACCGATCTCGGGGCCTGGCCAACACTGGTACGACCCACATCGGGGGATGAGGTCGGTCCGGTGATGCGCAGGCGGGAAGCCGGGGCCACACGGGTAGGGCCCCGGCACCCGCCGACCACTCGGCGGGCCGACGTCGGCTCAGCGCCTCAGCGCTCGGCCTCCGGCTTGAGCAGCGGGAACAGGATCGTCTCGCGGATGCCCACCCCGGTGAGCAGCATGACGAGCCGGTCGACGCCGATGCCGGTGCCGCCCATGGGCGGGGCGCCGTACTCCAGGGCCCGCAGGAAGTCCTCGTCGAGCTGCATCGCCTCGGCGTCGCCGCCGGCCGCGAGGAGGGACTGCTCGGTCAGCCGCTCGCGCTGGATCACCGGGTCCACGAGCTCGGAGTAGCTCGGCGCGAGCTCCATGCCGCCGATGATGAGGTCCCAGGCCTCGACCAGACCGGGCTTGGAGCGGTGCTGCCGGGCCAGCGGGCGCACGGACTCGGGGTAGTCGCAGACGAACGTGGGCTGCACGAGCGTGTGCTCGACGAGCTGCTCGTAGATCTCGAGGATGATCTCGCCAGCACCCCAGCCGGGCTTGAGCGCGATCTCGCGCGCCTCGGCGAGACCACGCAGGACCGCGGCGTTGTCGTCGGTCTCGTCGGTGGAGATCTCCTCGCCGAGCGCCTCGGAGACGGCCTCGGCGATCGGCAGCCACCGCCACTCCCCCGAGAGATCGATCTCCCGGCCGTGGTGGTCCACGATCGTGGTGCCGACACCGGCCGCCTCGGCGGCGTTGAGCACGATCGCGCGGGTGCGCTCGGCGGCGGTGAACTGGTCGCCGTAGGCCTCGTAGAACTCCAGCATCGTGAACTCGGGGCTGTGCGTGGAGTCCACACCCTCGTTGCGGAAGATCCGTCCCATCTCGTAGACGCGGTCCACCCCGCCCACGACCGCGCGCTTGAGGAAGAGCTCCAGCGCGATGCGCAACGTCATGTCCTGGTCGAACGCGTTCAAGTGGGTGTTGAACGGCCGGGCGGCGGCGCCGCCGTGCACCATCTGCAGGATCGGCGTCTCGACCTCGAGGAAGCCGGCATCGTCCAGGGTCGACCTGATCGAGCGGAGGACGGCCGCGCGGGTGCGGACCATGTCGCGCGCCTCCTGGCGCACGATGAGGTCGGCGTACCGCTGCCGGACCCGCGACTCCTCCGAGAGCTCCTTGTGCAGCACCGGCAGCGGCCGCAGCGCCTTGGAGGCCATCGCCCACGACGTCGCCATCACCGAGAGCTCACCGCGCTTGGAGGAGATCACCCGGCCCTCGACGGCCACGTGGTCACCGAGGTCGACGGTGTGCTTCCAGTCCTCGAGCGCCTCCTCGCCCACCTCGGCGAGGCTCAGCATCACCTGGAGCCGGGTGCCGATGCCCTCCTGCAGGGTGGCGAAGCAGAGCTTGCCGGTGTTGCGGATGAACACCACCCGACCGGTGATCGCGACGACGTCCTGGGTCTCCTCGCCGGCCTCGAGGTGGCCCCACGTCTCGCGCACCTGCGCGAGGGTGTGGGTGCGCTGCACCCCGACCGGATAGGCCTCGCGGCCCTGCTCGAGCAGCCGCGCCCGCTTGGCCCGGCGTACCCGCATCTGGTCGGGCAGGTCGTCCTCGGGCGTGGGGGTCGCGGCGGTGTCAGTCACCGGGCAAGGCTACCGACGTCAGCCGGCCACGAACGCGGCCGGGAGCCCGAGCAGCGAGACGAGCACCGTCGCGCCGGCGGCGAGCAGGAGCAGCGGAGCGCCGGTACGCCGCAGCACGGCCGGCTCGAGCGCGCACCCGAGAGCGAACATCGCCGCTGCGAGGGTGCCGGCCTGGACGAGCGCCGCGACGTCGAGCACCGCGGTCGGGACGGGCAGCAGGGTGCGGACCAGCACGCAGCCCAGGAACGCCGCGACGAACGCCGGCACCAGGGGTGGTCGTGCTCCCACCGCCTCCGTCCGGCGCGTGCGCGCCGCGAGCACGGCCAGCACCGGCGCCAGCAGCAGCACCCGCGCCAGCTTGACCGCGACCGCCACCGGCACCGCCGCCGCGCCGACGAGGCCGCCGGCCACGACCACCTGACCGACCTCGTGGATCGACGCCCCGGACCAGGCACCGGCCGCCACCTGGTCGAACCCGGCCAGGCCGGCGAGCGCCGGGATCAGCAGCATGGCGACACTGCCGAAGACCACCACGAGCGACACGGCGGCGGCCGCGCCGTCCGGGCCCCGGCTCCGCGGACGGCGTACGCCGTCGACGGCCACCACGGCCGCGGCTCCGCAGATCGAGAACCCGCAAGCGACCAGCAGCGCGGTGTCACCGGGCACCCCGAGCCACCGGGCGAGCGCCAGGGTCAGCGTGATGCCCAGCCCCACGACCCCGACGACCACCACGAGCACCGGCCACCCGAGGGCGAGGATCTGCGGCAGCGCCAGCTGCAGGCCGAGCAGCGCGACCCCCACCCGGAGCACCCGGCGGGAGGCCACGCCCAGACCGGGCCGCAACCGCTCGCCGACCCCGCCGCCGGCCGCCAGCGCGACGCCGAGCACGATCGCCACCAGGGTCGGGCTCAGCGCCGGGACGACCGCGTGGGCCCCGAGCGCCACGGCGCCGCCGCCGGCGGCCAGCGCCAGGCCGGGCGCGAGCTCCGAGGTTCCGGGCAGACGAGGGGCGACCATGGCTCCAGCCTCGGTCGTGACGGCCCGGCCCGGTAGCCGTCGATCCGGCCAGGACCCATGCGCAGGTGATATGAGCAGCCGGTGAGCCATATCATCTGAGCATGTCCACGCGTCCCGACCTGACCGCGCTCGACCTGTTGGTCCGGGTCGCCGAGACCGGGTCGCTGGGCGCCGCGGCACGGGCGGTCGGCATCGCCCAGCCCAACGCGTCGCGATCCTTGAGCCGCCTCGAGCGCCAGCTCGCGGTGACGCTGCTGGTCCGCACGCCGAGTGGCTCGCGGATCACCCCCGAGGGCGAGGTCGTGGTGGCGTGGGCGCGCGAGGCACTGACGGCGGTCGACCGGATCACGCTCGGAGCCCGCTCGCTCGCGGAGCAGCGCGCCGCCCACGTCGCGGTCGCCGCCAGCCTCACGATCGCGGAGTACCTCGCGCCCCGCTGGCTGGCCCGGTTCCGCCGCGCCCACCCCGACCTGCACCTGAGCCTCGAGGTCGCCAACTCCGTCGACGTCGTGGCCCGCGTCGAGCGCGGCGAGGTGGCCGTGGGCTTCGTCGAGTCGCCGCGGGTGCCCGACTCGGTGTCGTCGACGACCGTGTCCCGCGACGCGCTCGTGGTGGTCGTTGACCCCGAGCACGCCTGGGCCCGCCGGCGTACGCCGCTCTCGCCCGAGGAGCTCGTCGGGTCCGACCTGATCCTGCGCGAGGCCGGCTCCGGCACCCGCGAGACGCTGGTCCGGGCGCTGGCCCGCGCCGGCCTGGAGCTCGGCCCCTCGCGCCTCGAGCTGGCCAGCACGGCGGCGGTCAAGGCCGCCGCCGCGCAGGGCGAGGCGCCGGCGGTGCTCAGCGAGCTGGCCGTCGGAGCCGACGTCGCGGCCGGTCAGCTGGTGGTCGTGCCGGTGGCCGGCCTCGACCTCACCAGGGCGCTGCGAGCGGTGTGGCTGCCCAGCCGGCGCCCCGAGGGGGCGCTGGCCGAGCTGGTCCGCATCGCCCGCAGCTGACCGCCTGGACCTGAGGGCAGGTCGCGATCAGTCCTCGACGTCGGCGAGCAGCTCGTCGTACGCCTCCGGGCTGGAGTCGCGCAGGAACTGCGCGCACCGCTCCCACTCGGCGGTCTCACCGATCTGGCGCGCGGCGAGCGCCAGCAGCGCCAGCGCCTGGAGGAACCCGCGGTTGGGCTCGTGCGACCACGGCACGGGACCGTGGCCCTTCCAGCCGTTGCGACGCAGCTGGTCGAGGCTGCGGTGGTAGCCCACCCGCGCGTAGGCGTAGACGGTCACCATGTCGTCGAGGTCCTGGGCCTGGTCGGCCAGGACCATCGCCAGGGTCGCCCACGCGATCGGCGACTCGGGGTGTCGCCGGACGATCTCCATCACGTCCGCGCCCTCCACCAGCTCGGCCGCAGCGGGGTCCTCGGGGAGGTGGGTCGGCGGGGGGCCCGCCATCAGGTCGGCACCGGGAGTCAGGGAGTTCATGGAACGATTGTCCATGGGTGGGTGTTGAGTACCGCTGTGACCCAACCCACCACCTCCTCCAGCGAGATCACGACGCCCGAGGAGAAGGAGGCGTGGCCGGCGCTCTTCGCGCTGTGCATCGGCTTCTTCATGATCCTCGTGGACACCACGATCGTCTCGGTCGCGACCCCGGCGATCATCGAAGACCTGCAGGCCGACGTGAACGACGTCGTCTGGGTGACCAGCGCCTACCTGCTGGCCTACGCCGTCCCGGTGCTGATCACCGGCCGTCTCGGTGATCGCTTCGGCCCCAAGCGCCTCTACCTCGCAGGCCTGACCGTGTTCACGCTCGCCTCGCTGTGGTGCGGGCTCACCGGCAGCATCGAGGGGCTGATCGCGGCCCGCGTCGTCCAGGGCGTCGGCGCCTCGATGATCACGCCGCAGACGATGGCGATCATCACCCGCATCTTCCCGGCCGCTCGTCGCGGCGCGGCGATGTCCCTGTGGGGCGCGACCGCCGGTGTCGCCACGCTCGTCGGCCCGATCCTCGGCGGCGTCCTGGTCGACGGCCTCGGCTGGGAGTGGATCTTCTTCATCAACGTGCCCGTCGGCCTCATCGGCTTCGTCCTCGCGGTGCGCCTGGTGCCGCGGCTCGAGACCCACACCCACCGCTTCGACTGGCTCGGCGTCGCACTCAGCGGCGTGGGCATGTTCCTGCTGGTCTTCGGCATCCAGGAGGGTCACCAGTACGACTGGAACGGCGTCATCCTGACGATGATCGGTGCCGGGCTCGTGGTGCTCGGGCTCTTCGTGACCTGGCAGGCCCGCAACACCCGCGAGCCGCTCGTGCCGCTGCGGCTGTTCGCCGACCGCAACTTCTCCCTCGCCAACGTCGCGATCTCGGCGATGGGCTTCGCGATGACCGCGATGGCGATCCCGCTGATGATCTGGGCCCAGGTGGTCCGCGACCTCAGCCCGACCCGCTCGGCACTGCTGCTCGTGCCGATGGCGATCATGACGATCGCACTGGCCCGCACCGTGGGTGGTCTCACCGACCGCGTCCACCCGCGACTGATCACCAGCTTCGGGTTCACCTGCATCATCGGGTCGCTGGTGTGGCTCGCGATGCTGATGACGCCCGACGCCGCCATCTGGTGGCTCGTCCTGCCGATGCTGCTGCTCGGCGTCGGCAACGCCTGCGTGTGGGCACCCAACAGCGCCACGGCCACCCGCAACCTGCCGCTCCAGCTGGCCGGGGCCGGGTCGGGGGTCTACAACGCCACCCGCCAGATGGGGGCCGTGCTCGGCTCGGCCGCGATCGCCGTGCTCATCGACTCGCGGCTCGCCGCCGAGGGCCTGCCGCCGTTCACCGGTGAGGGCGCCAGCGGCAAGGTCAGCCTGCCACCGGCCGTCGCCGACCACTTCAGCCAGGCGATGTCGACCTCGCTGCTGCTGACCCCCGCGGTCCTCGTCCTGGGACTGGCGGCGGCGTTGATGTTCGAGAAGCCGGGCCACGCCGGGTTCGCAGGCGCACCCCATCCGGCCGCGGCCGCCGACTGATCACGCCGAGAAGCACGAGACCCCGCCCGGACCAGTCCGGGCGGGGTCTGCGCGTTCGAGCGGGGTGCGTCAGCCGATCGAGTGACCGGCGGCGCGCAGGTTCTGGCAAGCCTCGACCACGCGGGCGGCCATGCCGGCCTCGGCAGCCTTGCCCCAGGCGCGCGGGTCGTACATCTTCTTGTTGCCGACCTCGCCGTCGATCTTGAGGACGCCGTCGTAGTTCTGGAACATGTGCGTCGCCACCGGGCGGGTGAAGGCGTACTGGGTGTCGGTGTCGATGTTCATCTTCACGACGCCGCGGAGCTTGACGTTGCCCGGCTTGTAGACGCCGTGCACGTTGCCGAAGGTCAGGGCGGTCATGTAGCGACCGTTCTCACCGGCGCCGAGGGCCGCGACCGTGGCGAGCGCGTCGGCCGGGGTCGTGTAGAGCTTGTCGTTGATCTCGCCGACGACACCGTCCTCCTCGCCACCGACGACGCCGATCTCGACCTCGAGGATGATGTGGGCGGCGGCGCACTTGGCGAGCAGCTCCTGGGCGATCTCGAGGTTCTCCTCCAGCGGCACGGCCGAGCCGTCCCACATGTGGGACTGGAAGAGCGGGGCCTCGCCGCGGGCGACCCGCTCGGCGGAGATCTCGAGCAGCGGGCGCACGAAGCCGTCGAGCTTGCCCTTGGGGCAGTGGTCGGTGTGCAGCGCCACGTTGATCGGGTAGTTCTTGGCGACCTCGGCGGCGTACGCCGCGAAGGCGACCGAGCCGGTGACCATGTTCTTGATCGTCGGGCCGGAGAAGTACTCGGCGCCGCCGGTGGAGACCTGGATGATGCCGTCGGACCCGGCGTCAGCGAAGCCCTGCAGGGCCGCGTTGAGCGTCTGCGACGACGAGACGTTGATGGCCGGGAAGGCGAACGAGTTCTTCTTCGCCGCATCCAGCATCTCGGCGTACTTCTCGGGGGTGGCGATGGGCATGCGGACTCCTCGTGCGAAACGACTTGAACAGATCGACTTCGACCCTAGTGCCTGCCTGAAGGGCCCCCTAGGGACCTCTGGCCCGGGATCAGGGGACGGGCGGTCCCCGAGGATCCGCAGGTCAGCGCCCTACCCGCGCGTAGCCTCGACGCATGACCCTCACCGGCGGGCTCCTGTCCGGTCGATACGTCGCCGTGGTGGGCCCCGCCGACGGCGCTCGGCCCACGGACCTCGAGCACGCCGAGGCGGTGGGCCGGCTCCTCGCCGAGCTCGGCGCGATCCTGCTGACCGGCGGCCACCACGGGGTGATGGCCGCGGCCGCCCGGGGCTCCCGCTCCGCCGGTGGCGTCTCGATCGGGCTGCTGCCCGGCGACGACCGCTCCGCGGGCATCCCCGATCACACCTACCTGCTGCCGACCGGTCTGGGCGAGCTCCGCAACGGGCTGCTGGTGCGCGCCGCCGACGCCGTCATCGCGGTCGGGTGCAGCTGGGGCACGCTCAGCGAGATCGCGCTGGCCCGCCGTACCGGCGTCCCGTTGGTGCTTCTCGACCCCTGGGAGCTGCCCGCCGACGTCGGCCGGGTCGCCGATGGGCCGGACGACGCCGTCGCAGCCGTGGTCGAACTTCTCCGGTCCCGCTGACAACTTGTGCGGCCCGAGCTACGTATCCCTCGCATGGACACCGACATCCGCGACGAGATCGAGCGCTCCTTCGGCGACGGCCCGCCGCTCACCGGCGAGGACGACCTGCTCCACCGTGCGCGCGGGAGCCTCCGGCGACGGCGGCTGGCCGAGACCGGGTCCGCACTGGCCGCCGTGGTCGTGGCGGTGACGGCAGTGAGCCTGATCGCGCCCGGCGGCGACGGCGCGCCCTCACCGGCCGGACCGGCCGGTGGCGGGGCCTCCCACGGCTCGGCTCCGGACCCCGCGTCTCCCACGGCGGCGACACCGGCGCCTTCCCAGCCCGCCCCGGCGGTGATCCAGGATGCCGGCGTCCCGGCCCGGTGGGGCCCGATGACCCAGATCGACGGGCCGCACGTCTCGCCACGCCTGCGCATCCACCGCACGTGGGAGGACCCGTGGAACCTCGACCTGCCGGCCG
>NZ_JANINT010000076.1 GCF_024509035.1 Nocardioides sp.
CGCCGGCTCGGCGGCGACGGCCTCGAGCACGGCGAGCCCCGCGTCGGGCCCGAAGGCCCGGCCGTGCGCCACGGCACGGTTGACCTCCACGACCGGCCCGGGCGCGGCGCGCGCGAGGACGTCGTACAGGCGTGCGATCTCGGTCCAGTCGGTGTCCTCGGGGCGGATGGCTCGGGCGTGGCAGGCCGCGATCGAGGCCTGGAGCACGTAGGTGCCGATCGGACGCCCGGCCCCGGCCAGCTCGTCGGCCCGGCCGAGGGCGGCCAGGCCGCGCCGGACCAGCAGCTGGTCCCAGCGGCGGCGGTCCTGGTGGTCGAGCAGGACGGGTGTGCCGTCGGGAGCGTGCCGAGCCGGCAGTCGGGAGCCCTGGAGCTCCACGAGCGCCTGGAGCCCGTGCACCTCCGGGTCGTCGGGCGCCAGCGCGGCCAGGATGCGCGCCAGCCGCATCGCCTCGCGGCACAGCTCGGGACGGGTCCAGTCATCGCCGGCGGTGGCGGCGTACCCCTCGTTGAAGATCAGGTAGACGACGCCCATCACGTCCGCGAGCCGCTCCGCGCGCTGCGGGCCGGTCGGCAGGTCCATCGAGACGCCGCGCTCCGCGAGCAGCCGCTTGGCCCGCGAGACCCGCTGTCCCATCGTCGCCTCCTTGACCAGGTAGGCGCGCGCGATCTCGCTGGTCGTCAGGCCGCCGACGAGGCGGAGCGTCAGCGCCGCCCGCGCCTCGGGGGCCAGCACCGGGTGGCAGCAGACGAAGGCCAGCCGCAGCACGTCGTCCTCGATGTGGTCGACCGCGGCCTCGAGGTCGGGCATCACCGTCTCCTCGAGTCCGTGGGCGAGCTCTGCGGTACGCCGGCGCAGGGTGTCGCTGCGCCGGAAATGGTCGATCGCCCGGCGCTTGGCCACCGCGGTGAGCCAGGCGCCGGGGTTGGCGGGGACGCCCTGGCCGGGCCACTGCTCGAGTGCGGCGACCAGGGCGTCCTGCGCGAGGTCCTCGGCGAGGTCGAGGTCACGGGTCATCCGCGCGAGGGCGGCCACGAGCCGCACGGACTCGTGGCGCCAGACCGCGGTGATGGCCCGGTCGGTCAGCGTGGGGGAGGACTCTCCCGTCACGGGCCCGTCACTGGCCCGGGGCGGTGAACATCTGCCGGATCTCGACCGATCCCTCCCAGCCGGGCCAGTACTGCTGGTGCAGCTCGAGCACGCGGCGCGCGCCCTCGACGGCCTCCTCGTGGCTGCGGACCTCGGTGATCGCGTAGCCGCCGGCGACCTCCTTGCCCTCGGCGTAGGGCCCGTCGACCTGGGTGATCGTGCCGGACCGGAGGTGGATCTCGGTGCTGTCGCGCATCCCCGACAGGCCGCCGGCCTCGAGCATGGTGCCGGCGGCGATCGCCTGGTCCATCTCCTTGGCCATCGCCTCCTGGAGCGCGAGCGGCGGGTCCTCGAGGCCCTCGGCCATCTTGACGAACGTGATGTAGCGCATCGGTGTCTCCTGTGGTCGGTGGTGCTGTCACCGGTACGTCGGACGAGCACGACCGATCTCGACAGCGCGGCCGAGGAAATGCTGGGTCAGCTCGCCTTGCGGGCCGCGGTCTTCTTCGCCGGGGCCTTCTTCGCCGTCTTCTTGGCAGCGGTCTTCTTGGTGGTCGTCTTCTTCGCCGCCGACTTCTTGGCCGGGGCGTTCTTGGTGGCCGACTTCTTGGCGGGCTTCTCCTCGTCCGCGGTGTCGGTGTCGTCCGCGGCGCTGGACGGTGCCTCCCCCCGAGCGGTCTTGGCGGCGTCGACCGAGCGCTGCAGGGCGGCCAGCAGGTCGACGACCTCACCGGAGGACTTGGTGGACGTGGCGGTGCGCTTGACCTCGCCGCCCTCGATCTTGGCCTTGACCACGGCCTCCACGGCCTCGGCGTAGTCGTCCTCGAACTCGCTGGGGTCGAAGTCGCCGGCGAGCGTCTCGACCAGCATGTTCGCCATCTTCACCTCGGCCGGCTTGACGTCGCCGGTGTCGACGGAGAAGTCGGGGACGCGGACCTCGTCGGGCCACATCATCGTCTGCAGGACGATGACCTCACCGGCCTCGGAGTCCTTGACGCGCAGCACGCCCACGCTGGTGCGCTGGCGCAGCGCCACGGTCACGACGGCCATCCGGTCGGCGTCCTTGAGCGCCTGGCGCAGCAGCGCGTAGGGCTTGGCCCCGGACTTCTCCGGCTCGAGGTAGTAGGACTTCTCGAACAGCATCGGATCGATCTGGTCCGACGGCACGAACTTCTCCACTGCGATCTCGCGCGAGGACGTCGAGGGCAGCTCGGCGAGGTCGTCGTCGGTGAGGATGACCATCTCGCCGTCCTCGGTCTCGTAGCCCTTGGCGATGTCGGCATACGCAACCTCCTCGCCGTCGAGCGAGCAGACACGCTGGTACTTGATCCGGCCGCCGTCCTTGGCGTGCACCTGCCGGAACGACACGTCGTGCGACTCAGTCGCGGCGTAGAGCTTCACGGGCACGCTGACGAGCCCGAAGGACACCGCGCCCTTCCAGATCGCACGCATAGGGAGCCTCTCTCGTCGCCTACAGCCTCACCAGGCCTCATCAGTATCCGTAGTCAGGACCGGTTACGCATCCGCCATTCATCGAAGGCCTCCCGGGAGGTCCTCGTCGGCGTGTACCCGAAGACGGTCTTGAGGCGGGTGTTGTCGAGCACCGGGCGGTACTGGAGGAACCGCGTCTGCTCCGGTCCGTACGGCGACAGGCCGACGCGCGAGAGGACGGCCAGCGCCCCGCGGAGGACCGGCTCGGGGATCGTCAGCACCGGCTTGCCGAGCAGTGCGGCGATCTCGGTGATGGTCAGCGCGCCGTCGCCGGCGACGTTGAACACGCCGGTCACCGGCTCGGTGACCGCCTGCTGGATGATCGCGACGACGTCCTCGTCCCAGATGAAGACGAACGGCGACTCCGAGCCGCGGATCTTCAGCAGCCGCTTGCGCTCGAACAGCGCGGTGATCTGGTTGTCGACCGACCGCCCGAGGATCGTGCCGATCCGCAGCACCACCTGCTCCAGGGACGGGTACCGGCGCCGGTAGTCGACCAGCATCTCCTCCACCAGCCGCTTGTGGTGGGAGTAGGCGAACTCCTCGTTGCCGCGCACCGGCTGGTCCTCGGTGATCCA
Source organism: Nocardioides sp. (assembly GCF_024509035.1). Classification (GTDB taxonomy): domain Bacteria; phylum Actinomycetota; class Actinomycetes; order Propionibacteriales; family Nocardioidaceae; genus Nocardioides. Next base: position 3,159 of record NZ_JANINT010000076.1, read on the forward strand.
GCCTCCGTTGTCCGCGCCGTTGTCGGCGTGGTAGCCGTACGCCGCACCGCTCGACGACACCACGATCCGGCGCACGCCGGTGGCCACGCAGGCATCGAGCACGTGCCGGGTGCCGGTCACGTCGACGGCGTACTCCAGCTCGCGCGTGGAGCCCGGGCCCGGCGTCACGATCGACGCGAGGTGCACGACGACCTCCGGGCGCACCTCGGCGATGACCGCGGAGACCTGCTCCCGCGAGGTCACGTCCATGACCACCGACGGCGGGCGCAGGTCGGTGCTCACCACCTCGTGCCCGGCCCCGGCCAGGCCGCGGACGACCGACGAGCCGAGGAACCCGCTGCCCCCGGTGACCAGGACCCTCATGCGCGCTCTCGCTTCGCTGCGGTCGCCGACGCGGGGGCTCCCACGATCACGACACCGCGCACCCGCCGCCAGGTGATGGCCACGGCGAGCCCGGCGATGATGTCCCAGATGCCCCACCAGGCCGCGACCAGAGCCATGCCGCCCAGCCCGTCGAAGTAGGTGAAGACCAGCAGGAGGCCGAGCCCGGCGTTGCGGATGCCGACCTCGAAGGTCATCGCCCGGACGCTCGCGTCGGGCAGGCGGGCGGCCCGGCCCACGGCGTACCCGAGACCGAGCGCGAGCGCGTCGTGCAGGAAGACCGCGAGGAGCACGACGCCGATGTAGGCGACGAAGGTGTCCCAGTTGTTCGCCACGCCGATGGCGATGATGCCGGCGAGCGCGACGTACGACAACGGGCCGATGATCCGGTGCCCGACGGCCGCGACCCGCGGCCACAGCCGGGCGATGGTGATGCCGGCCGCGAACGGCAGGCCGATGACCAGGCCCACCTCGACCAGCATGTCGACGGCCGACAGGTCGATGTCGGCGAGGACGTCCTTCGCGGTCGGGTGGAGGCTGCCCCAGAAGGCCACGTTGAGCGGCATCAGGAAGATGGCGAGCACGTTGCTGACCGCGGTCATCGAGACCGACAGCGCCACGTCGCCGCCGGAGCGGTGGGTGAGGATGTTCGAGACGTTGCCCGGTGGGCAGCAGGCGACCAGGATCAGGCCCAGGGCCAGGGAGGCCCGCAGGTCGAGCGCGAGCGTCAGCGCGAACGTGATCGCCGGCAGCGCGATGAACTGCACGAGCACGCCGACCGTGATCGCCCACGGCCGGCGCAGCGCAGCCGCGAAGTCGTCGAGCGAGGTGTCGAGCGCGATGCCGAACAAGATCGCGCCGATCACGATCTTCAGTGTCGTCAGCGAGCTCTCCTCGAAGAGGATCTTGACGTTGTCGACGTCGGTGGCCAGGGGCAGCAGCATCAGCGGAGCCTCTCGATCTCGGCGCGCACCGCGGAGCGGTAGGCGTCCTTGTTGACGTAGTACGACATCCGCTCGAGCCCGAGGTAGCGGTAGCCGCCCGAGAGGTCGGGGCGCGGACCGGCGATCCGTGCCTCGAGCTCGCGCGCTGCGTCCGGCGCCGACGTCCGTGCGGCGAGGTACGCCGCCACCAGCTCGGCCTGCTCGTAGCGGCCCTGCCAGCCGATGCCGGAGGCCTCGATCATGCCGAGCACGAAGAGGTTCGGGTCCTCCTGGGTGAAGATGTTGAGGTAGAGGTCCGGCGCGCTCCCGCGGCCCTGCCAGCGCAGCAGCGCGGGGTCCAGGAACGGGTAGTGCAGGTGGTACCCGGTGGCCAGCACGACCACGTCGTACGGGCGAGTGCTTCCGTCGACGAACTCGACGTTCCCTCCCGCCAGCCGACGGACATCTGGCCGGACGGCCAGGTCGCCGTGGCCCAGGTGGTGCAGCACCAGCGAGTTCACGACCGGGTGGGACTCGTAGATCTTGTAGTCGGGCTTCGGGAAGCCGAACCTCACCGGGTCGCCGGTGAACAGCTTGAGCACCCGCGAGTCGATCGCCTGCTTGATCCGCGGCGGCAGCGGCTTGCCCTGGTTGAGCGTGTCGGCGGGCTTGCCGAAGAGGTACTTCGGGACGAAGTAGTAGCCGCGCCGCACGGACAGGTCGACCGAGGCCGCGTGGTGCACGGCGTCGACGGCGATGTCGCAGCCGGAGTTGCCGGCGCCGATGATCAGCACCCGCTTGCCGGCGAACACCGTCGGCGACTTGTAGGCGCTGGTGTGGAGGACCTCGCCGTCGAAGGAGCCCGCGAACGTCGGCACCGACGGCTCGCTCAGCGTGCCGTTGGCGACCAGCACGCCGGCATGGCGCCGCTCCTGCCGCCCGCCGGGCCCCTCGCTGACCACCAGCCAGCCGCCGTCGCCCGAGGGCCGGGCCTGGACCACCTCGGTCTCGAAGGTGAAGCCGTCGGCCAGCGAGTGGGTGGCCGCGAAGTCGCGGAAGTAGGTCAGCAGCTCCCGGTGCGAGGGGTAGTCGGCGACCTCGTCGCGCATCGGGAACTCGGTGAACTCCGTGGTCCGCTTCGAGGAGATCAGGTGCGCCGACTCGTACACCGTGCTGCGCGGGCCGTCGATGTCCCACAGCCCGCCCACGCCCGACGCGAGCTCGTAGCCCTCCCAGGGGAGGCCGGCCTTCTGGAGGTTGCGGGCCGCTGCGAGGCCGGACGGGCCGGCGCCGATCACGGCGTACGTGTCGTGGGTCACGCCGGGCATGATGTCGTTATGCAACCCATGCTCGCTACCCGGGGTACGGCGGTGCCGACCGGTGAGGAGTGGACGCATGAGGTGAAGTGGGATGGCGTACGGATCCTGGCTGATGTTCGCGACGGCGGCTGCAGACTCTTCAGTCGTAACGGCAACGACGTGACTGTCGCCTGGCCCGAGGTCGCGACCGGGCATGGGGTGCGGGACCTCCTGGTCGACGGAGAACTGATCGCACTCAACGACCGCGGATTGCCGGACTTCCGGATGCTTCAGGACCGCATCCATCAGCGCAATCGGACCAAGATCGAGAACCTCGCCAGGGCCGTGCCCGCTTCGTACATGGTTTTCGATCTCTTGCGCCTTGATGGTCAGGACCTCACACAACTGCCGCTTACGACGCGGCGCCAGAAGCTCCAAGAGGTCGGCCTCGACGGACGGTGGCAGGCGCCCGATTCTTACGACGACGGCGCCATGCTCTGGCAAGCAACGCGAGAGCAACGCCTGGAGGGGGTGGTCAGCAAGCGCAGGAACTCGACATATCAGTTCGGCGTCCGAAGCCGAGACTGGATCAAGCTGCCACATCGTGAACGTGGGTCCTACGTCGTCGGTGGCTGGCGCCCTCAGGAGGGCACCACCGACCGGCTGGCCTCGCTGCTGGTCGGGGAGCTAGGGCCGGGCGGGCTGCTCTACCGCGGCAGGGTGGGCAGCGGCATCGGGCCGAAGCAGAGCCGGGCCCTCGCCGAGCTGGTGGCCGGCCTCGACCGGGCCGAGAGCCCGTTCGCCGACGAGGTTCCGCGGGTGGACGCCCAGGGGACCCATTGGCTGGAGCCGACCCTCGTGGTCGACATCGACACCCACGGGCGTGGGTACGAACGACTGCGTCAGCCCTCGTTCCAGGGGGTCCGCACCGACGTCACACCGGAGGACCTGCTGTCGTGAACCGACTCCTGCTGCCCGTCCTGGCGCTCGCCCTCGGTCTGGTCCTGCCGGGCCCGGCCACCGCGGTCACCGCGGCCGCGCCCGAGCACGTGCGGCTCGACGGTGTCGACGTACGCCTGCGCGCCGGCACCACCCAGGTCGTCACCGTCAACCACACCCGCGGACACCGAGCCCGGGTCACCTGGTGGGTGCGCAACGACGGCGGCTGGGAGCAGAAGCTGCAGGCCACCGACGGGCGGATCGGCTACGGCGGCCTGGTGCCGGGCCGCCAGCGCCGACAGGGGACCGGCACCACGCCGCTCGGCACCTACGACCTGCCGTGGGCGTTCGGGATGCGCCGCGGCGACTCCCGGTGGGACCTGCGCTACCGCAAGGTCCGTGCCGGCGACTACTGGGTGCAGGACAACGCCAGCGACTTCTACAACCGCTACCGCAACAAGAGCCGGGGCGGGTTCCGCTGGCGGCTGCCCGCCAGCGACCCGAACTCCTCCGAGCGGCTGCTGGACTACCGCAAGCAGTACGAGTGGTCGATCGTCACCGGCTACAACGCCGGCCAGGTGCGCCACCGCGGCTCGGGGATCTTCCTGCACGTCAACGGCTCCGGTGCGACCGCCGGATGCGTGAGCGCGCCGCGGTGGTTCATCCGCGCACTGATGTTCCGTCTCGATCCCGAGCAGCGGCCCGTGATCGCGATCGGCCGCTGAGGCGACATGCCGGCCGACAAGGAAGAAGTCCGCGTGGAGGTCGACGGCCGCACGCTGACGATCAGCAACCTCCACAAGGTGCTCTACCCGCGCACCGGCACCACCAAGGGGGAGGTGCTCAACTACTACGCCCAGGTCGCGCCGGTGCTGCTGCCGCACCTGGCCGACCGCTGCGTGACCCGCATCCGCTGGCCGCACGGGGTGCAGGACGGCAGCTTCTTCGAGAAGAACGTGCCCGCCCGCACGCCCTCGTGGGTGCGCACCGCGACGGTGCCGACGACCGGGTCGAGGGCCCAGTCGACCAGTGACACGCTGGTCTTCCCGATCGTCGATGACCTGGCCACGCTGACCTGGCTGGTCAACCTCGCCGCGCTCGAGCTGCACGTGCACCAGTGGACCGTCGACGCCGACGGTGAGCCGCAGGGCGCAGACCGGCTGGTCATCGACCTCGACCCGGGGGAGCCGGCGGGGCTCCACGAGTGCTGTCAGGTGGCGCTGCTGGTGCGCGAGCGGCTGGCCGAGCGCGGCCTGACGGCCGCGCCGGTGACCAGCGGCAGCAAGGGCCTGCACCTGTACGCCGCGCTCCCGGAGCCACTGCCGAGCGAGGAGTCCACGGCGCTGGCCAAGGAGGTCGCCGAGGAGCTCCAGGCCGAGCACCCCACGAGGGTCACGGCGACGATGACGAAGGCGCGGCGCTCGGGCAAGGTCTTCCTCGACTGGTCGCAGAACTCCGGATCGAAGACCACCATCTCGCCGTACTCGCTGCGTGGCCGGGAGCTCCCGACCGTGGCGGCGCCGGTCTCGTGGGCCGAGGTCGAGGCCGGGGCGGAGGACCCGATGGAGCTGCGCCAGCTGCGGTTCGAGGAGGTGCTCGAGCGGGTCGCCGAGCGGGGCGACGTGTTCACCGACCCCACGTGACCTGACGGCGACAGCGCCGAAATCTCGTCGAGATCTGTTACCGAACGGTGGATCTTCCGTGGAGATCACGTGCATCGGACGTGGAGCGCCCGTGCCTACCTTGAGGACGAAGCACTGGAGCACCAGGGGATGCCATGACCACCACCGCGACGACCGTTGCCACCACGGCCAGGAAGCTCATTCTTCCTGTGGGCAGCGTCGTCGGCGCGGGCGTGCTGGCCATGCTGATGGGGGTCCCCTGGACGAGTGCCAGCGAAGGAGCCTCCGGGATCCGGCTGCTGGCCGACGACCACCAGGGCGCGACGCTGACGATCAGCAAGATCGAGCCCGGTGAGTCTGTGTCTCGCAGCGTGACCATCCGCAACTCGGGTGGCACGCCGTCGAGGCTGTCCTTCCAGGAGACCGGAGACCCCTCGCCGTTCGCGGACGGCGAGCTGCACCTGGTGATCGACCAGGACGGTCGCACGCTGTACGACGGCGACTTCGCCGCCATGAGCGACATCGCGCAGGACGTCGGCACGATCGAGCCGGCCGGTTCGAGCACGTTCACGTTCACGGTGTCGTTGCCCGACGACGCGCCGTTCGCCAACCAGGGCGAGCCGGCGTCGGCGTCGTACACGTGGGTCAACTCCGAGCCTGGGTCGTCAGGATCCTTCGGTTGAGGAGGACCGCCGCCACCTGATCGGCCACGGATCGGCCACTGATCGACACGTCGGGCCGTCGCACCGGCCGCGCACCTGGGGGGGAGCGCGGACGACCTGCGCGGCCCGGGCCTGGACGGGTCATCCGGCGCACCTGGGGGGAGCGCCGACCGACCCGCCCGCGATGGAACAAGTCGTCTGTCCGGCGCTGCTGGGGGGGAGCGCCGGACAGAACCAGCCCCCTACCCGC
>NZ_JANINT010000077.1 GCF_024509035.1 Nocardioides sp.
CCGCTGATCAGGCCGAGGTGCTCAGGCCGAGGTGCTCAGGCCGAGGTGCTCAGGGCAGCGGCGTGGCCGCCACCTCGCACACGTTGAGCTCGGGCTTGGCGACGCTGTTGGACTTCACGTACGACGACAGCACCCAGCCCTGCTTGACGCCGTCGACCGACCACCAGATCCGCATCATGCCGTTGCCCGGCAGGTCCACCGGTCCGAGGCGCCCGGTCACGGGGTCCCACCCCAGGTCCTCGTAGCGCTCGACGTGGTCCTGGACCCGACCCTCCTGGGTGATGTACTCGTAGTCCATGTAGGACTCGGGGTCGTCGGTGACCAGCGCGACGGACCGTTCGCCGCCGCGCCCGGTCTCGCAGCGCAGCTCGGCCTGGCCGAACCCGGGGATCGGCGTCGAGCTGGTCTGCTGGGTGGCGGCCTCGTCGTCACCGTGCCAGCTCAGCCCGAACTGCTGGCTGGAGTCGGTCCGCAGGGCGAGCGTCATCTTGCAGAACTGGCTGCCCGGGTAGGCGAACCGCTCCCAGTACCAGGTGAGCTTGAACGACGTCGCGGGCACGGTCAGCGGCCCGCCGCCGGGCTGGTTGCGTCCGGGGCGCTGGCTGATGACGCCGTACGCCGACCCCTTCGCGAAGTCCTCGATCGGTGTCCACTGGTTGAGCCCCTCGTGGGCCTGGGGCCCGGTGCCGCCGGTGCCGTCGTCGGAGGCGGTGTCGTAGGTGTAGATGCGGACGTTCTTGACCGCGACCACGTCGTTGCCGTTCTTGGTCTCGAACTTGGCCAGCCACATCTGGCTCTCGGCGCGCCGGTTGCCGGCGCGCAGCCGGATCATCGTGGCGTTCGGACGGCACACGAGGTCGACCTGGCCGATGCCCGGCACGTCGGCGGTCTTCTGGTACTTCGGCCGCTTCTGGTACCCCTGCCACTTCACCGTGATCCGCTTGGTCTGCTGCACCGAGCGCTGGTGGGCGGAGGACGACGAGCCGGTGGAGCCGGCGTACGTCGGGGCGACCGCGACCGCCGGGAGGACCAGCAGCAGCGGAGCGGCGAGCGCTGCGAGCCGGGTGGCCCACGTGTTCATCGCGCCGGCTTCTCGCTCTGCACCGGCTGGCTCGGCTTGGCGGCGTTGTCGTCGGGGACATAGAGCAGCGGTGCCTGGTCGCCGTTGAGCCAGGCCCGCTGGATCCGGACGGTCTCGTCGGGCAGCGCGACGAGCCGAGCGGACTCGGCGTCGGCCTGGGCGTGGTCGATGTAGTGGCTGAGGAAGTCGCGTACCTCGGCCCGCACCAACGAGCGTGTCGTCGTGGTGATCAGCAGCTGGCGCGCCAGCGGGTACTCGCCGCTGGTGATCGTGCGCTGGCTCGGGAAGATGCAGTTGCGCTGCCCGTCGGGCATCGTGATCTCGAAGGGCCGCAGCTGGTCCTCGAACAGCTCGTAGTAGCTGAAGCGGAAGTAGGCGACGTGGCCGCGGTAGGCCTCGTAGAGCCGGCGGGCCCCGTCGGTGTTGCGGTAGAGCTGGTCGACCTGGTCGTAGCGCAGCTGCACGGCGTTGAGCCGGTTGCGGGCCGCGGACCGGCGCTCGAACGCCTTGTCCACCCGGCGCTGGTCCTTGGCCTTGTCGGCCGGCGGCCGCTCGTCGCGGATGCCCTTGGCGCGCTCGGCCAGGGCGATCTCGAGCTCGGCACGCGCCGCGGCCATCTCGGTCCGCGCGTCCTGAAGGGCCTGGTTGGCCTGGGCCCGCCGCCGGCTGACGTCGTCGAAGCGCGCCGCCCGGAGCTCGAGGGTGCGCTTGCCGACGACGAACTGGCGTGCCTCCTCGTCGTTCTCGGCGAGGAAGTAGTCGGACCGCAGGTCGACCTGGGAGGGCTCGGGGGCGCCGAGCACGTAGCGGCCGAAGAACCCGAAGCCGTTGTTGTCGGGGTTGGGCCCGCCGACCTTGAGCGGCACGTCGTCGAAGCCGAGCGGCTCCTGGCTCCAGTTCGTCAGCGGCGACCCGGCGCGATAGAGGTCGCGGACCTGGTCGACGGTCAGGCAGTCGGCGCCCACGTCCGTCTCGGACTTGATCGCGACCACGATCGCCTCGGCGGCGACCTGGAACTGCACCACGTCGAGCCCGACGGCCTGGCAGGCCTCCCACTCGGCGCGGCTGATCGGACGCGCCGAGTCGACCAGGTCGATCCGTCCGGCGCACAGCTCCTGGAAGGCCTGGTCCTCGCCGTTGTCGGCGACGTTGACCTGGGCCGCGTCGGTCGTGGTCTCGTAGCCGTCGATCTCGGTCGGCGTCATCGACCCGCTCGTCGATCCGTCGATGTCGACGACGCCGGTCGGACGGGTCGGCAGCGCGGCGTAGGCCTTGGCGATGTCCTGCTGGCGCAGCTTGTTCTCGCGGAACTGGTCGGCCTGGTCGCGGCTGACCCGCTCGGTCGCCTGCTGCGAGGGGTCGGAGCAGGCGGAGAGCAGCCCCAGCGACACCGCGGCGACGGCGAGCGAGGCGAGCAGCGGCCGTCCGAGCGAACGGTTCGACAGGCGCTTGCGCATCACTGGACCGCGCCCCCTTCGGTCGGGGAGGCGGACGGCGAAGCACTCGGGCTGGCACTGGGGTCGGCGGCGGTCTCGTCCTCCTCCGGTGGGTAGCGGTAGAGCTGGCCCAGCGGCATGACCTCGAAGTCGTCGAGCGTGAGGCCCTGCAGCTCGTTGCCCCGGATCAGCCCGCCGGTCACGTCGCGCTGGGCGTAGAGCGTGGGCACCGCCGCGCGGTCGACGACGATGGCGCCGTAGGTGCGCAGGCAGGCCACGATCGCGTCGGCCAGCCGCTGCTGCTGCTTGCTGAGCTTGATCAGCTTGCCGGTCCGCGGGTCGCGCGGTGCGGGCAGCACCACGTCGCGCTTGAGCCGGATGCGGGCGCCCTCGGGCAGCGAGCGCATGCGCCCGTTGCCGTCGGTCGACGACGCCGGCTGCACGAAGACGCCCGCGGCGGGCCCGGGCACGCTGATCGCGAGTGCGTGCTGGATCTCTCCGGACTCCAGCTCCCCGGCGCGGATCAGGCCCGCGAACAGCGGCAGGCCGGACCCACGGGCACCCTCGGTGTGCGGCTCGCTGTAGCCCGGACCGTTGAGGTCCCACTTGCGCATGTAGTTGTAGGAGATCGTGTCGTCGGCCTCCCGGCGCGCTCGCCACAGGTCGTAGGCGACCGAGGCCGAGGTGTCGAACACGGTGTACCAGCCGTCGTAGCGGGGATCCGGGTCGACGTCGTCGGGGATGTTGAGGACAGTGGTGTCCTCGCCGTCGCCGCACACGAGCTGGCGGCAGACCAGAGAGGTGGGCCGGCCGCCGGCGACGACGGGCACCGTCCATCGCACGGTGTTGATGTAGAGCCCGGAGTTCACCATGTCGCGGCGTTGGATCGTCGTGGAGCCCGGGCCCTCGATGACGCCGAGCCGCTCGTGGGCGAACTGGATCATCTGGTCGGACCTCGCATCGACGCGCGCGGTGTCGATGCGGCGGTTCCACGGCGAGGTGTCGTTGAAGAAGCGGCGCTCGGGCACGACGACGCCCGGGGACTGGGTGGGGTCGACGGTGACGACCACGTCACCGGACGGCTTCTTGGCGGCGCCGTCCCCGGCGCAGCCGGCGAGCAGCACCGTGCACGCCGTGGCCAGGGCGACGGCGTAGTGGGTGCGGGTCGGACGTCGTGTGCTCATCGGGATGACCCGGTCTCTCTGGTCCGCGATCGCGTGAGCGAGGACTCCGTCGTGTCGGCGACGCGGGAGATCGCGTCGCTGAGGACCGCCAGGTGGTGGCCGTGGTCGTCGGGGTCGTCGTCGAGGTCGTCGAGCTCCCCGGCCCGCATCCGCGCAGCGGTGATGATCGCGTGCGCCTCACGGCGCGACTGCAGGCGGATCAGCTCGGCGTCCAGCTCGGCCTGGGCGGTGACGAGCTCGTAGCGGCGGGTCGCCTCCAGCTCCATGGCCTCCAGGTGGCGCAGCGTCGCCTGCTCGGCCGCCTGCATCCGGCTGATCACGCTGTGGGCGATCTCCTCGACGGTGCGGGCGAGGTCCAGGGGAGGCGCCACGGGTGTGCGGGCCTGGCCGGCCTCCGGCTCGGGCGCCGGCTCGGGCGCCGGCTCGGGCTCCGGCTCGGGCTCGGGCTCGGGCTCCGGCTCGACCACGGGCTCCGGCTCGACCTCGGGCTCCGGCTCGACCTCAGGCTCCGGCTCGACCTCGGACTCGGGCTCCGGTTCGGGCTCGGGCTCCGGTTCGGGCTCGGGCGCCTCGACGACCGTGAGCGGCTTGCGAGACGGGCGCTGGCGACGTGCCCGCGGCGGGGCGGCCTGCGGCTCGGGCTCCTCGACACCCTCGGGCTCCGGCTCGAGGCCGGCCTCCGGCGCCGGCTCGCTGATTGGCGCCGGAGTGGGCTCCGGCACCCGGCGCAGCGTGGTCCTCGGCTCGACGGTGCCGGGCGGCGGGACCGCCGGCTGGCTGGATGACTGGCTGGACGACTGGCTGGACGACGGGCCGGACGACTGGCCGGTGAGACGTGCGGCCCGGGTGGGCGGGACCTCGGTGGCGAGCGCGCCGGTGAAGTCGACCTGCCCGATCCGGGACTGGTCGGTCAGCGCGGACAGCACGTCGTCGACCGACGGCGGGGGCGCGATGCGGGGCGCGTCGTCGACCATCATGACTCCCCGAACTGCCCGGTGGTCACCCCGCCGGGCTTGTAGCCGGCCGGCACGCTCACCAGGACGTAGCGCGGCGTGCGGAAGACCACCTGGAGCTGGGCGTCGGAGCCGGCGGCAGCGTCCGCGTAGAGCTTGGTCACCAGGTCGCCGTTGTCGCTGGTGGACATGAGCAGGTAGAGCACGCCGTGTGCTGCGGGGTCGCGCAGGGCGATCTTCCACGGACCGTCGCTCTGGTCGATGCGGTCGAAGAACCACTCGGGGTGGCCGGTCAGCATCATGACCGCGTAGGTCTGGGCGTTGTCGGTGAGGATCGAGTTGTCGCGCGAGACGTTGTTCGAGATGTACTCGGCCATCGCCTGCTCGGAGAAGATGCCGACCTTCTCCCGGGCCAGCGTCTCGGCGCCTTCCTGGGACTCGCCCGTGGTGATCGCCGCCGCGAACGGTGCCTCGAGGTTCTGGTAGCGGTAGGTCTTCATCGCCTGGATGGTCCACGGGATGCTGATCACCAGCGCCACGACGAGCAGCGCGGCCACGAGGGTGCTGCCCTCGTCGGCCGATCGGGCGAGCCAGATCGCCCCGATCATGCTGATCAGCAGGATCGGCAGCGCGTTGCGCATGAGCATGGGGGAGTCGGTCAGCCGGAGCACGACAGCCGCCGACGGCATCACGATCGAGGCGCCGAGCATCACGCCCAGCCAGAGGGCGAACGGGTTGCCGCGGGCGACCCCGGCGAAGACCAGGGCGGGCAGCACGATGATCGCGATCGGGGCGCCGTACAGCACCAGCTGACCCGTGGCGCGCAGCAGCTCGACGGCTGAGAAGGTCTCGAGCCCGCCCGAGGCGGCGGCGTCGCTCGACCGGGTGATCCAGGCGAAGGGGCGCAGCAGCAGGATGAAGTTGAACACGGTCCACAGCGCGATCACGTACACCGTCGGTGAGGCGAACCCGACCACGGTCCCCTCCACCTCGGTGCCGTCGGCTCCCAGGCGGGCCAGGATGGCGCCGATCATGATCGCGCTCAGCACGAAGAACGTGAGGCTGGTGTAGCCCGCGATCGACGCGATCGAGAACGCGATGCCCGAAAGCATCACGAACCGGACGTCTGCGGTGATGTACCAGGCGAACAGGCCACCGAGTGCGGTCACGACCAGGGCGATCCAGACGAAGTGCCGGGTGCCGGTGGTCGCGTAGAGCAGCACCATCGGGTTCGCGCCCAGGGCGAGGAGGACCGCATAGCGCAGGGGGCCGGCGATCAGCGCGCGGCGCATCATCGTGTTGAACGCGACCATGGTGAACGCGGCGAAGATCGCCGAGGCCAGCGGTACGACGGCCAGCGAGGTCACCAGGCCCCGGAAGATCGCCAGCGGGGCGATCAGGAGCGTGGCAAGGGGTGGGTAGTCGAAGCCGATGGCCGAGAGCTTGGCCGGGTCGTTGTGCCACACCATCAGCGCGCGGTTGAGCCGGTCGAGGGTCTCGAAGCCGACCACGTGCATGTCGACGACGACCCAGTAGCCGAACCAGGTGTAGCCGATGGTGAAGAACGCGAAGACCAGGGCGCTCTCCCACCAGCGGCGCTCGATGTCGTTGGGGCGACGACCCACGAGCTGGACGACGCCGCTGAGGCGGTCCTTCGTGTGCACGACCACCGGGGTGCTCATGAGTGTCCCTCGTCGAGACCGTGCTCGGTCTTCTCCCAGTAGAACGGGTTGGTGAAGAGCTGGATGAACCCCTTCCAGGCGGCCCAGCTCATCAGGCCCCAGTAGAACGGCGAGAGCAGTGCCGTTCGGGTCAGGCCGAACTCGCCGCGGTGCAGGCTGCCGGCGACGTTGAGGTAGACGAAGACGAAGTTGCCGACGAAGAGCAGGGCGCTGGCGGCGTAGAAGATCATGCCGGGGAACAGCTGCTCGATGAACCCGGCCTGGGTGAACACGTACAGCGTCGTCAGGGCCCAGAAGATCGGGTTCAGCAGCAGCACGAACGCGCTGCCCATCGTGAGGTTGAAGCTGAGGAAGCCCTTGAGGCCGGTCTGTGCGAGCAGCTGGAACGGGTTGCGCATGTGCACGAGCCAGGTCTGGATGTAGCCCTTGTTCCAGCGGCTGCGCTGGCGGATCCAGTTCGGGACCTGGGAGTTGGCCTCCTCGAGCGTCGTCGAGTCGATCATCGCGGTGCGGTAGCCCTCGCGGTGGAGCCGGATGCCGAGGTCGGCGTCCTCGGTCACGTTGAAGGGGTCCCACGCGCCGAGCTCGCGCAGCTTGTCGGTCACGAAGTGGTTGGACGTGCCGCCGAGCGGGATCGGGGACTCGGCCGCGCCCATGGCGGGGAGCACGAGCTCGAAGTGCATCGAGTACTCGTTGGCGAACCAGGCCGTGAGCATGTTCTGGTCCTGGTTGAAGTGGTTGAGCTTGGCCTGCACGCACACCACGTTGCTCGCGACGCGGCTGAACGCGATCACGGCCTTCTTGAGCTGGTCGGGGTCGGGCCGGTCCTCGGCGTCGAAGATCACGCAGAACGACCCCGTCGCGAGCTGCAGGCCGTAGTTGCAGGCCTTGGGCTTCGTCTTGGGCTGGCTGTCGGGCACGACCACCAGGTGGAAGTGCGGGGGCAGCTGCATGTCGCGGATCTTCTGGACGGTCTCCTCGTCGTCCTCCTCGCAGAGGAGCTTCACGTCGAGGCGGGTGCGCGGGTAGTCGAGCGCGTTGATGTCGCGGACCAGGCGCGGGACGATGCCCGCCTCCTTGTAGAGCGGGACCAGGATCGTGTAGATCGGCAGGCGCCGCTCGTCGATCGCGGCGATCTCCTCGTCGGTCACGTCGGTCTCGAGGTGGGTGCCCAGCGCTCGCAGGGTGAGGCGGAACTTATAGAACGACACGACGAGGTAGAGCAGGCTGCAGGCGCCGACGACCGCGATGGCGGTCGGCATCGGCCAGATCACCGCGCACACCACGACGAAGATCGCGGTGATCACGAGGCCGGCCTTCTGGCCGCCGGAGATCACCACGTGTGCCGACTCCTCGGGCCTGGTCTCCATCAGCAGCCGGGTCGAGACCTCGGCGTAGTGACGGGCGTGCACTCGCTGGATGAGCTGGTCGAGGTCGGTGCGGTTGGCGAGCAGCTGACGGAACGGGGAGCCGAGCGCCTCCTCGACCTCCGCCGACTGCTCGGCGTCGAGCGGGCGGGCGACCGCGAGCAGGACCAGGTCGTCGGTCGCGGCGACCGGGATCGCCTGGAACGCGTGGGCCAACGGCTCCGGCAGCCGGCGGGCGACCTCGAGGTCGGGGGTGAAGTCGGTGAGTCCGACGCGCTGCATCTGGTACATCTCCGACAGGGCGGCCACGAGGACGTCCTCGGTGATCGCCTCGTGGGAGACGAGGATGTCGCCCAGCGGGTCGCCCGTGCGGGAGTACTCGAGCATCGCGCGCTGCAGCTGCTCGTCGGTGATCAGCCCGCTGCGGGTGAGCATCTGCGCCATCTGCATCCGCGAGCGGCGGGCCTCCGGCGACTCGACCTCGGTCTCCTGAGGCGGGTAGACCGAGTCGATCGCGCCCACGATCTCGTTCACGGTGTGGCGGACCAGCTGCACCGGACGGTCGATCCGCTCGGCGACCACGTGGGCGGTGATCGCGTCGTCGGCGTCGGCGGCCGCGACGAGCACGGTCCCTCCGGCCGACGCATAGGGCATCACCCGGAAGGTGCGGCAGATGCCCTCCGGGATGAGGTGGCGCAGGTCCTGGTCGACGCCGTCGGTCAGTCGTGGTTGACGACGGGTCTCGGTGCCGGTCTGCCCGGTCTGGGTCGTGGTCACGGTGCGGTCCCCGATCCGAAGCCGATGGCGCCGTGGGCGGCACGTCCCGGCGACTCGGTGTGTCCTGATGCGCTCGCGGGGGTCGACGGCTCCGCGGTGCGCTTCTTGGTGCTTCGCGGCCGCATCACGGCGTAGGCGAGGTAGGCGAGGCCGAGGGCGACCAGCGGCGCGATGAGGAAGGACAACATGGCGACCACGAGGATCGCGAGCGTCAGGACCATGCCCACGACGGCGGCGCCGACCGACTTCGTTGCCGGGCGCGACGAACCCATCTGCAACGACATGATGCTTCCCCCCTGCTCGGGTACCCCACCACCGGTCCCGAGCCCTCTTGCGGGCTCATGGTGGCACGCCCCCTCGCGTACCGTTCACCGATTGGTGGACTCCTCGAATGCCTACGCTAGTTGGCCGCAACGCTCCGTAGGGGCGGTCTGGTCCAGCGTTGACGGACTGTGGACCGATCGTTGATCGGACGTTGACCGGCTGTTACCCAGTCGGCGACGGGGACGACGGTCTCGCCGCGGGGAGGTGGCCGAGCAGCCACGTACGAGCCTGACGGCCGTACGCCGTGGGCCGGCCGCTCTCGTCGGTCACCAGCGCCATCGGGTCGGCCGGGTGGTCGGCCCACACCCAGAAGAGCGCCCCGAGGCTGTGCTCGTCGGCCCAGG
>NZ_JANINT010000078.1 GCF_024509035.1 Nocardioides sp.
GGGTCTCGCCGTCGGCCCAGAGGTCGGTCTGGTCGGTGTAGTGCGCGGCGAACGGATGCCCCGAGACACCGGTCAGGTTGATCCAGCGGGAGGCGTCGAGGTCCGCGAGCGACACGACCATCCGCATGGAGGGGGCGCTCGTGACGGCGTACCCGCGCGCGGCGTCCCAGGCCGTGGCGTCGACGGACGCCGGTCCGCCGCCGACCTCCCATTCGCCGCGGTCCGCCAGCGAGCGCAGCGGCCAGGGCCCGCTGCGGCCCGGGCCGTGCAGCGCGAGACGGTGGAGGTGGCCCCAGGTCCAGTCACCGGGGTCGAGGGCCTGTCGCCGCGTCAGCTCGTCGCGCGCGTCGCGCAGCGCCCGCTCGAGGATGTCGTCGCGCGTCTCCTCGACGTCCTCGGTGCGCTTGTCGTCCCACCAGGGGTCCGTCGGGTGCTCCAGCAGGTGCGCGACCACTGCGATCCAGCGGTCGCCGCCGTCGGGCCACGTGCCCTCGGGGAGGTCGTCGTGGAAGAGGTCGGCGAGCAGTTCGCGCCACACGACGGCGAGGTACGCGCCGGGCGCACTGTCGGCGGACTGGTGGAAGTCCCAGTGCCGCAGCAGCCGCTGGCCGGCTGCGTAGTAGCCGCGCGGCAGGTCGACGTCGAGCAGGTACGGCGTGAGCAGGGGGCCGAGCGGGTCGAGGTCATCGAGCTGCAGCTCGGCCGTGGACCCGACCGACACGGCGCCCGACTCGACCTGGGGCTGCAGCACGTCGCGGATCCGCTGGGCGCGGTAGCCGAGGTCCCAGTCGGCGCCCAGGAAGTAGGGGTAGTCGCCGCCCACGACCTGCTGGTTGGCGGCCACGACGACCCCGTCGCTCGGGTCGAGCAGCCGGGGCAGGCCGTCGAACGGGACGTGCTCGCCGGTCCAGTCGTTCTCCGGGCGCCAGCCCGCTGACGGGAGCAGGCCGTCGTTCCCGGACCGTCGGATCGGGATCCGTCCGGCGGCCTGGTACCCGATGTGACCGGCGCGATCGGCGTACACGAGGCTCTGGGCCGGGGCGTCGAGCGAGGCGGCCGCCTCCCGGAACGAGCTCCAGTCGGTCGCGGTGTCCAGGGCGAGGATCGCGTCCGCGGTCCGCGTCGGGTGCAGCGCGGTCCACTCGAGGGAGACCGCGTAGTCGCCGTCGGGCACACCGTGGGGGTCGTGACCGACCCCGGCGACCGCGGGGTCCACGTCGGAGAGCAGGGGCCCGTGTGCGGTCGAGCGCACCGTGATCGTGACGTCGTCGCCGCCGTGCACCCCGATGGTCTCGGTGCGGGTGCGCAGCGGCAGCCAGCGTCCGTCGTAGCGCCACCGGTCGCCCTCGACCCGCTCGAGGTAGAGGTCGCTCACGTCGGCGGCGAGGCTCGTCATGCCCCACGCGATGTCGGCGTTGTGACCCACCACGATCCCGGGGACGCCGGAGAGCGCGAACCCCGACACGTCCAGCGGGCACTCGGGGGTCACCGTGCGGCAGTGCAGTCCCGTCTGCATCCAGACCCCGGGCACCGACGTGCCGAGGTGCGGGTCGCTGGCCAGCACCGGGCGCCCGGTCGTGGTGTGGTCGCCGGACACGACCCAGCTGTTGCTGCCGAGCCCGTCGCCGCGACCCAGCAGCACCGGCATCCGGTCGAGGGCCGCGCGGAGCCGGTCGAGCGTCGCGGCGGCCCCCCGGTCGCGGACGAGGTACGCCGGGCGCCGCGGGTTGCGGGTCGCGGACATCGTCGCGTCCTGCTCGAAGACGCCGTCGACGACCGCGCCCTGCCCGACGATCGGCGGGTGCTGGTCGACGGGGTAGGCCGGGTAGAGGCTGTCCGTCTCGCGGCCGGTGTGGCCGGCCAGGACCAGCGCACGGTCGATCTCGTCGGTCATGTTGCCGCGCAGGTCCCACGCCATCGCCTCGAGCCACGCGAGCGAGTCGACCGGGCTCCACTCCTCCGGCTGGTAGTGCAGCCCGTGGGCGTTGAGCACGGTGTACTCCGCTGCGATCTCGCGGGGCGGGCGTGACTCCAGGTAGGCGTTGACGCCGTCGGCGTACGCCTGCAGCGCCGCGCGCGTCTCGGGACGCACGAGCGCGAGCTCCTGCTCGGCGACCCGCCGCCACCCCAGCGTCCGCGCGTACGTGTCGCTCTCGACGGCCGACTCCCCGAACAGCTCCGCGAGCCGGCCCGCCGTCTCGTGGCGACGCACGTCCATCTCGAAGAACCGCTCCTGCGCCTGCACGTAGCCCTGGGCGCGCATCAGGTCGTCGACGGAGTCGCCGTAGAGCTGCGGGATGCCGTGGCCGTCCCGCACGACCTCGACGCGACCCTCGAGCCCCGGGAGGTCGGCCTCCCCGGTGGTCTGCGGGAACGGTGCGCGCACCAGCTGGACGACGGTGATGACGCCGGCGAGCAGCACGAGGACGAGCGCCGCGACGACGTACGTCGCGACCCGCGCGAACAGCGGCCAGGCCCGGAACCGTTGCCACGCACCAGCGCGCGAACCCGCCGAGGGTGCGCCCGGTGGGCCGTCCGGTGCGCCGTTCGTCATGGTCGCAGGCATGGTCCGGCCATTGTGCCGTGTCGTATGATTGGCACTCGCTAGGGCCGAGTGCCAAACGCACCGGCGGCCCCGGCCACGATCACCGTCCGGAGGAGTCCCCGTGCCGACCTACCAGTACGCCTGCACCGAGTGCGGCCACGCCTTCGAGCAGTTCCAGAGCTTCCACGACGACGCGCTCACCGAGTGCCCGGCGTGCGAGGGCCGGCTGCGCAAGCTGTTCAACGCCGTCGGCGTGGTGTTCAAGGGCTCCGGCTTCTACCGCACCGACAGCCGCTCGACGAGCTCCTCCGCCGACACCGGCTCCTCGAGCTCGAGCTCGACCTCCACGACCGTGACGACCGAGTCCAAGCCCGCCGTCGCCGCCAGCGCCTCCTCGTCGTCGTCCGACTGACCCGGCGGGCCTCGCGGCCCCTGTGGAGAGCCGGCGCACGGATGGGCGCGGCCTCCTAGCGTCGCGGCATGCGTCGTGACCGCCTGCTCGCGCCCGTCCGTACGATCCGCCGTGCCGTCCTGGCTCGGCGGCGGCTGCTCGCCGCCCTGCTGACCGCGGTCGCGGTCGCCACCGGCGTCCACGCCGCCGCGACGCCCCCACCGGCGACCGTCGAGGTCGTGGTGGCCGCACACGACCTGCCGGCGGGCGTCGTGCTCACGTCCGAGGACCTGCGCCCCGCGGGCTTCGCCCCGGACTCCATGCCGGCCGGGGCGACCGACGACCTGGGCGACACCGTGGGCCGCACCTTGGCCGCCCCGCTGCGTGTCGGCGAGCCGGTGACCGACGTCCGGCTGGTCGGGCCGTCCCTCACCGACGGCTACCCGGGGTTGTCGGCCGTGCCGGTGCGACTGCCCGACGCGGGCATGGCCGACCTGCTGCAGGTCGGCGACGTCGTCGACCTGATCTCCGCGGACCCGCAGGGCGGCGCAGCGACGGTCGTCGCCGCCGACGTTCCCGTGCTCGCGGTGCCCGCGACCACCCCCGAGGTGGGCGCGTCAGGGCTGCCGGGCCGGCTGGTCGTCGTCGGGGCCCCGCCTGGCGAGGTACCCCGGATCGCGGACGCCTCGGCGCGGACCTTCCTCACCGTCGCCTTCCCGGACTAGCGTGCAGGGATGACCGGATTCAAGAACTTCCTCCTCCGCGGCAACCTCATCGACCTGGCGGTCGCCGTGATCATCGGCACGGCGTTCGCGGCGGTGATCGCGGCCTTCACGGCGTGGCTCACCAGCGTGATCCCGGGAGCCGAGGACACGTTCAAGGGCGTCGAGCTCGGCGACTTCGGGTTCTTCCTCAACGCGCTGATCTCGTTCGTGATCCTCGGGGCCGTCGTCTACTTCCTCATCGTGCTGCCCTACACGAAGGCCCGCGAGCGCTACTTCCCGAGCCCCGCCCCGGGCACCCCCGAGGACATCAAGCTGCTCCAGGAGATCCGCGACCTGCTCGCCGCCCAGCAGGGTCGCCCCACCTCGGGCAGCTCCGACATCTAGACGGACATCAGGATCCGTGGTGCGGGGGCACCTGCTCCCGCAGCCACCGATCCGTGGCGGAGTCCTTCTCCGGGGGAGCGTCGTCGCGCTCGTCGCTGGTGGTGTCGGGGAGCGTGTCTCCGAAGACCTCGGCGAGTCGCTTGCGCCGCTCCCAGTCCGACTCCCGGCCTGCCCCGGCACCGGGCTGCGTCATGTGCACAGACCCGCGTCGGCGAGCGCCTGCTTGTCGGCCTCGCTCTTGTCCCCGCCGGACCCGGAGCCCGATCCGGAGCTGGATCCCGACCCGGGCAGGTTGCCGGCGCTGATGACGTCGCTGCTGAGCTTCTTGGTCAGCGGCTCGTCCTTGGCGACCTTCTGCCAGACCTGCTTGGCGTCGGGCTCCTTCCAGACCAGGCGGTTGGGGTCGGACGGGTCCGGGATGTTGGGGATCGTGAGGAACTGGATGTTGTCCAGGCCGATGCCCTTGAACTCGACGCCGAGCTGGGCGATCTTCCACACGTTCTTCAGGCCGGGGTCGACGGTGAGCGACTTCGTCGCCGAGTCCAGGAACCGCACCAGGTGGTCCGGGCGGGCGAGGGTGCCGCCGCTCACCACCTGGTGGGCCATCGATCCGATGAACGCCTGCTGCCGCTTCATCCGGCCGATGTCCGAGCCGTTGCCCACGACGTACCGCTCGCGAACGTAGTTGAGCGCTTCCTTGCCCTTGATCTTCCGCGTGCCGGCGGCGATGTTGATGCCGTGGGCCGGATCGACGATCGGCTCGGGGATGCAGACCTCCACCCCGCCGATCGCGTCGACCATGCCCTGGAAGCCCTCGAAGTCGACGACCACGAAGTGGTCGATCTTGATGTTCGTCAGGTGCTGGAACTGCTGGATGGTGCACGCAGGCCCACCGACGGAGTAGGCCTCGTTCCACATGACGTGGTCGGCGCCGGGGATCGTGTCGCCCTGCTCGTCGATGCAGTCGGGTCGGTCGACGATCGAGTCGCGCGGGATGCTGATGCCGTAGGCGCGCTCCCGGTCGGCCGAGAGGTGGAACAGGATCGTGGTGTCCGACCGCTGGCCGCCGCCGGTGAGGTTGTCGATGTTGCAGCCCTCGCAGTCGCGGCTGTCGGACCCCATCACCAGCACGTTCAAGGGCTCGTGCGGACCCTCGACCGCCTGCTTGGTCGGCTCGTCGGTGAGCTGCTGGCTCACGTCGAGCACGCTGATGTTGCCGTTGAGGTGGCGGTAGAGCCATACCGTGCCGAGCCCGCTGGCCATCGCCAGCACCAGCGCCGAGGCGAGCAGGACCTTCCCGACCGTGTGCCGTCGGCGCGCCTTGCCCCGCCGCTTGGGCAGGCCGGCATCCGGCTGGGCGCTCTCGGGCACAGCGTCGGACATCGGCAACCTCTGGGATCCGGGGCTCGGGGCCGGGTTCGGGGCACGCCGAGCGTAGGTCGGGAACCTTAAGTGTCCCTGTGAGCGCCACTCGGGGACAAAATGAGGCCAGCCGGCGGTCCACCGGTGTGGGCCCTGGCCCGGGCGTGGAACACTGTCCGCCGACGCCCGGCGACGCTCGGGCACGCCCCAGTAGCTCAGTGGATAGAGCAGCCGCCTCCTAAGCGAAAGGTCGCCAGTTCGACTCTGGCCTGGGGCACCACCTCCGGCGTGTGCCTTCGGTGTCTACCTTCGGCTGCGCCACCTCCCGCCCGCGACCCGGCCCGCGCGCGTAGGGTGCCTCCGGGCCCTTGCGCCGCCGCGACGACGCCCCGCGCGGTCGCGGTGGGGTGCCCGCACGGCAGCGACGATCGGGAGGAGCACGCGTGGAGGGGACCCTGTTCGGGCTGCTCCGCTCCCTCAGGGGCATCACCGTCACCGTGATCGACCGGGACGGCCGGTTCGAGGTGCTCACCCCGGCCTCCCTGGAGCAGCTCGCTCTCGACGAGTCTCCCGTGGACCAGGCCGAGATGCTGCGCAAGCGGACGCTGTACGGCGAGGACGGCGTCACCCCGCTGACGCTGACCGAGC
The DNA here is from genome assembly GCF_024509035.1 of Nocardioides sp. Classification (GTDB taxonomy): domain Bacteria; phylum Actinomycetota; class Actinomycetes; order Propionibacteriales; family Nocardioidaceae; genus Nocardioides. The sequence goes on from NZ_JANINT010000078.1 coordinate 6,056, forward strand.
TCGCCGGCAGCCGGGCGCTCGCCGGCGAGGTCGTCGAGGACATGCTCGTCAGCGTGCGCGACCCCGACGGCGCGGTCCGCTACCAGCGGATCAGCGCCGCGCCCCACTACGACGAGGACGGCAGCGGACGGATCGAGGGCGCGGTGATCATCGTCCGCGACGTGACCGAGGAGCACGCACTCGCGGTCCGCGAGGCCGACCTCCGCCGCCGCCTCATCGACGTGATCAACCACCAGTTCCGCACCCCGCTGACCTCGATCCTGGGGAACATCGAGCTGCTCGAGGACATGCAGGTGGACCTGCCACCGGCCGCCGCGACCAGCCTCGAGCGGGTGCTGTCGGCGAGCCGCAGGCTGGCCGATCTCACCCGTGCGGTCTCCGAGCTGGTCGACCTCGAGGCAGCCACCCAGGCGGCCTCCACCGACGCCGACCTCATGGACGTCCTGGCGCCGATGCTCGAGGCCCAGCAACGCCGCGGGCACGACCGGGGCGTGACCGTGCAGGTGGACCTGCCCGACCGCCTGACCGCCCTGGCCGACCGCAGCCTGGTGGCCCGCGCGGTCGGCGCGCTGGTCGACAACGGCATCGTGCACTGCCCTCCCGGGGCGCACGTGACGGTGCGGCACGAGCGCGACGACGAGAGCCTCCACCTCGTCGTCGAGGACGACGGGCCCGGGATCCCCGCGGCCGACCGCGAGCGCGTCCTGGAGCCCTTCGAGGTCGGCCCGGACGCCGGCGGACTCGTCTACGGCCGCGGCCTCGGGCTCGCGCTGGCGGCCACGGTCGCCGTCGCGCACGGCGGCTCGCTCGACCTCGGCGACCACGAGCCGCACGGCCTGCGAGTCACGATGTCGCTGCCCCGGCGCCGGCCCACGCCCCGCATCCCGTCCCGGATTTCGGGGTAATCGGACCTAGGAACGGCTCCGCCGGACGCCGGATCCTACGGTCGGACCACGGTCGGACGGATCCGGTGGGCCCGCCCGACGACGGCCCGTGGACACCCGCCCGCGGACGCTCACCCGGTCAGGTGGTCCCACCGGGAAGGGTCCTCGCACCATGTCCGACAGCCGCCTTCCGCACCGTCCGACGCACCCGTGCCGGGGCCTGGCCCGGTTCGCAGCCGTGCCGGCCATGTCGCTCCTCGTCGCCTCGCTGACGACGCTGGCGGCCTCGGCGTACTCCGCCCCCGCACCGTGGGTCGTCATCGACAACGGCGTCGTCCAGCTCGGCGTCAACGACGTGGGTGACCTGAACGTCCCCGCGGACATCGACTCGGCGGGCGGGACCCCCAACGTGGGCCTGCGACTGCTGGCCACCAACAACGAGGCGACCGCCGGCGCCGAGCCCTGCGAGGGCTGGGGCGTGGCGGACGCGATCACCGAGGTCACCGGGTACGCCGACGAAGCGCTCGGCCGGTCGACGAACCTCTCCCTCGTCAGCTTCGCGACGACGGGCCGCTCCGCCGTCTCCACGGTCCGCGTCGGTGACACCTTCGAGGTCACCCACGACTACCACCCCTCGCCGGCGACACCCCAGCTCTACGAGGTCACGGTCACGATCAAGAACATCAGCCACGCGACCGTCGAACCCCGCTACCGCCGGGTCATGGACTGGGACATCGAGCCGACGGCCTTCGCCGAGTACTCCACGATCCAGGGGACCGCGCACGCGGCCGACGTGCTGTTCGCCAGCGACGACGGGTTCGCCAGCCCCGACCCGCTCACCGGACCGAGCTCGATCGACTTCGTCGGGGACGCCGTCGACAACGGCCCCGACGACCACGGCGCCCTGTTCGACTTCGGCTTCCCCGACCTGCCCCGCGGGGCCTCCCTCTCGTTCCAGACCTACTACGGCGGCGCCCCGACCGAGGCCGCGGCGCTGTCCGCGATCGGCGCGACCGGTGCCGAGGTCTTCTCGCTCGGCCAACCCTCGACCAAGGACGGGCCCACGCTGGGGACGCCGAACACGTTCGTCTTCGCGTTCGCAGGCGTCGGCGGCCACCCCCAGGTCCCGCAGGTCAGCCTGACGGCCCCCACCGCCACGGTCACCGAGAACGCCGGCCAGCTGACGGTCCCGGTGACGCTCAACGGCCCGGCCGTCTCGCCGGTCACGGTGCACGCGACCACCTCGAACGGCTCGGCCACCGCCGGCGCCGACTACATCGCCGTCGACACCCACGTCACCATCCCCGTCGGCCACACCCGGGGCAGCGTCTCGATCCCGGTCGTGGACGACCGGACCGACGAGCCCGACGAGACGTTGACGCTGCGCCTCTCGGAGCCGGTCAACGCGGTCCTCGGCGATCCGCGATCGGTCACGATCACGATCGCGGACGACGACCCGCCCGCTCCGACGAACCACCCGCCGCTCGCCCGGGACCAGGCCGTCACCACAGGACAGGAGACCCCGGTCACGATCACGCTGCGTGCGGACGACGCCGACCGCGACCAGCTCACCTACACCGTCGTCGACGGCCCGAGGCACGGCACCCTGACCGGCACCGCGACGAGCGCGACGCGCACCTACACGCCCGCGCCGGGCTACTCCGGTCCCGACACGTTCACCTTCCGCGCGAACGACGGGCACGCGGACTCCAACGTCGCCACGGTGTCCCTCACGATCACCCCGACGCCCGCCCCCTACGCGCTCAGCGGCCACGGACGCATCTACGCCGGGCACCACCACGGACGGGCGGGCTACAAGTTCGACTTCCACGCCGAGCGCTCCTCGACGGGCACGCTGTCCGGTCTGGCCGGGGTACGCACCCCGCGGGGCTGGTTCCGCGGGCAGCAGGTCACCTCGCTCGCGGTCACGGGCGACAGCGCGGTCGTCGTCTACCAGGGCACCTTCCGGAGCCGGTACGGCTACACGCTGACAGTGCGGGCGACCGACGCCCGGACCGACCGGATCACCTTGGTGGTCACCCGAGGCAGCACCGTCGTGTCCTGGCTGAACGGGAACGTGCACAACGGGAACATCACGATCCCCTGAGACGTCAGGCGCGGGATCCGGTCAGGTCACGGTCAGGTCAGCGTCTCGAACCGGATCCCGGCCGCCTGGAGCCGCGTCAGCAGGTTGTCCCCCATCGCCT
>NZ_JANINT010000079.1 GCF_024509035.1 Nocardioides sp.
GGGTGTCGGCGATGATGAACTTGCGCGTCGGGGTCGCGAAGTAGCGGTAGGCGACATCGATCGTGATGCCCTGCTCGCGCTCGGAGCGCAGGCCGTCGGTGAGCAGCGCGAGGTCGGTGTAGTCGTAGCCCTTGGACTGGCTGGTCGCCTCGACGGCCTCGAGCTGGTCCTCGAAGATCGACTTGGAGTCGAGCAGCAGACGCCCGATCAGCGTCGACTTGCCGTCGTCGACCGAGCCGGCGGTCGCGAAGCGCAGCAGGTCCATGGTGCGGACCTGCTCGGCCTTCTGCGCCTGGGTCAGGCCCGCAGTGTGGTCGCTCATCAGAAGTAGCCTTCCTTCTTCCGGTCCTCCATGGCAGCCTCGGAGAACCGGTCGTCGCCGCGGGTGGCGCCGCGCTCGGTGACGCGGGCGATGGCGATCTCGTCGATGATCTTGTCGATGGTGTCGGCCTCGGACTCGACGCAGCCGGTCAGCGTGAGGTCGCCGACGGTGCGGAACCGGACGGTGCGCTCCTGGACGGTCTCGCCGGAGCGCAGCGGGTTGAAGTCCGACTCGGTGAGCAGCATCCCGTCGCGCTCGAAGACGCGGCGCTGGTGGGAGAAGTAGATCGAGGGGATCTCGATGCCCTCACGGCCGATGTAGTGCCAGATGTCCAGCTCGGTCCAGTTGGAGATCGGGAAGATCCGCATGTGCTCGCCCTCGTGCAGGTCGCGGTGGGAGTAGACGCGCTCCTTGGCGCGGGCCTTCTCCTCGTCGCGGCGCCCGCCACCGAAGGCGGCGGTGAACGCGCCCTCCTCGAGGGCGTTGAGCAGGGTGCCGATCTGGAGCCGGTTGCGGCTGGTCTTGCCGTCGTCGACGACGATGCCGTCCTTGATGGCCTCCTCGACGCTGGCCACGATCAGGCGGGCGCCGAGCCGGTTGACCCACGAGTCGCGGCAGGCGAGCACCTCGGGGAAGTCGTAGCCGGTGTCGACCTGCAGCACCGGGAACGGGATCTTCGCGGGGTAGAACGCCTTCTCGGCGAGCCGGAGCATCACGATGGAGTCCTTGCCGCCTGAGAACATCAGGACGGGCTTCTCGAACTCGGCGGCGACCTCACGGAAGATGTGGATCGACTCCGCCTCCAGCTGGTCGAGCTGACTCAGCTGGTAGTCGGCGTGCGTTTCGGTCATGACTGGCAGGGGACCTCTCGTCGGGACAGCAGCCCACATCGTAGCCGTGGCGGGCCGGACCACCTCAAACCGTACAAATCCGAGTGGCTCGGGTCACTCTCCGGCTACTCGCGGGGTCGCCGGAAGTTCGCGTCGTCGAGCTCGGCAACCGTGGGCGCGCCGAACATCGGCAGCCCCTGCTCCTTGCGCAGCACGCCCCAGATGATCGGCAGGGAGACCAGCAGCACCAGCCCGATGATCGCGATCAACATCGGGTGTGTGTCGTCCGCGCCGAGCGGCGCCCAGCCGGACTTGTCGAGCAGCGCGACGCCCGACATCGTCAGCACGATCACGATGCCGCGTCGGATCACCGACTGCGGGACACGGGGCGCGATGCGGCTGCCGATGATCGTGCCGGGGACCGAGCCGAGGACGAGCGGGATCAGGATCTCCCAGTCGAGCCCGTTGATCACGATGTTGGAGATCGCGGCGGCCAGCACGAGCGGGACCGCCTGCACCAGGTCGGTGCCGACCAGCTTCACCGCCGAGAGCCCGGGGTAGAGCATGAGCAGCGCGATCATGATCACCGAGCCGGACCCGACGCTGGTGATGCCGACGAGCAGGCCGCCGAGCGCGCCCACGGCCAGGGTGACCAGGGGGCGGATGTGCGGGTTCGGGTCGGCGTTCGCCGTACCGCCGCGGACCCGGCGCAGGTTGATGTACAGCCGCAGGGCGTAGGTGGCGGCGGCCAGCAGCAGCGCGAAGCCGATGGCCTCCTTGAGGAGCTTGTCGATCGACTCCGGCTCCTCGCCGGCGACCTGGTGGATCAGCCATGGACCGAGCAGGGCCATCGGCACCGATCCGATGATCAACCACTTGGCGAGCGTGAAGTTGGGTGAGCCGACGCGGGAGTGGACCACCGCGCCGCCGGTCTTGTAGACCGCTGCTGCGGTGAGGTCAGCGGTCACGACCGTGGCGGCGTCGCCGACGCCGAGGAAGATCAGCGCGGGCGTCATCAGCGCGCCGCCGCCCATGCCCGTGAGGCCGACGATGACGCCGACGATGAAGCCGGCGGCGAGGATCGAGAAGAACGTCGCGGTGATCAGGTCGCTCATGACACCCCGTCCGCGATCGTGTCGGTCGAACGGTGCGGCTCGGAGGTCATAGGGAGATCTTCCTCGTTCCGGTGAGGGCTGGCACGACGACGCGCAGCAGCTCGTCGAGTGCGTCGGCACACGTCGCCGCCACCTCGGGCCCCTGGCCGAAGGGGTCGGGTACGTCGAGCGAGGGGTCGGCCTGGCCGCGACGCTCGGCGACGGCTGCCAGCAGGTCATGGCCGGACAGGCCGTCCTCGGCGGCGTGGATCGCCTCGGCGAACTGCCCCAGCGTGAGCACCTTGCGGAACGCCGCCGGGTGGTCCTCGAGCAGGAACTGACGGTGGGCGGCCTCCGCGGTCAGCACCAGGTCGGCGTGCGGCATCAGGTCGCTCGAGAACGGCCGGCTGCGGAACCGGTTCACTCCGGCGACGCCACGGGAGGTGAGGGTGGCGGCCATGTCGGGGTCCATCGCCCGGGCCACGAACCCGCGGGTTCCGGCGCTCGCGAAGGTCACGTGGCTGCCGGGACCGGCCAGGTCCCGGGAGCGCAGCTCCATGAACGGCGAGCGGCAGATGTTGGCCGTGCAGATGTAGAGGACGGTCAGCGGGGTGGTGCGCGTCGACGGCCTCGAGGACGCGGCGGGTGGTTGAGGCCGTGCGTCGGCTTCTGGAGTCTCGACAGGCTCGACCTGCGGTGCCGGCGAGGCGCCGCCGATCGAGCTCGGCGAGACCTCCTCAGCCTCGCTGGGGCGGTGGTCCGAGGGCTCGGGTCCTGCCTCGGTGTCCGGGATCTCGACGACGCTCGCGGGCGCTCGCTGCTCGACCAGCGGCGCGTCCTCGACCACCGGTTCGACCGGGGTGGTGAGGTCGAGGTGGCCGGAGGCGCGGAGGGCCTGGATGACGTCGTCGAGGGCGTCGTCGATCGTGCGGCCGGTGGTGTCGACGCGGACGTCGGCGTCCTCGGGCTCCTCGTAGGGCGAGGAGATGCCGGTGAACTCCGGGATCTCGCCGCGGCGGGCCTTGGCGTAGAGGCCCTTGCGGTCGCGGCGCTCGCACTCCTCGAGCGGGGTGGCCACGTGGACGAGGAAGAAGGCGCCCCCGGCCTCGTCGACCATGGCCCGGACCTGCTGGCGGGTCTGGTCGAACGGCGCGATCGGGCTGCAGACCGCGATCCCGCCGTGGCGGGAGATCTCGGCGGCCACCCAGCGGATGTTGGTCTCGCGGTCCTCCTTGGAGAACGTGAGGCCGGCGGAGAGGTTGCGGCGTACGACGTCGCCGTCGAGGCTCGTGACCGTGCGGTTGCCGTGCTCGAGCAGCCGGTCCATCAGCGCTCGGGCGAGCGTCGACTTGCCGCTGCCCGAGAGCCCGGTGAAGAACAGCACCAGCCCCTGCTCGTCGGGCGCCGGCCGGTCGAACGCGACGATCTCGTCGATCTCGGGCGGGTAGTCGCCCGACGGGTCGTCGGTGACCGCGACTAGCGGATCGTTGCCGGCGTAGTTGGCGGCCACCTGCAGCCCGAGGTCGTGGTCGACGTCGGCGTCGCCGTGGGACGCGAGCGGGATCGCGACCACGTCGGCCTGCGGCAGCCGCGCCGCGGCGGCGATCGTGGCGCGCAGCAGCGCGACCGGGGAGAGGTCAGGGGTGCCGTGGCCGACGAGCGGGAGGAGCACCAGCGGGCCGACGGTCGACAGGGCCGTGAGCTGCGGCTGGGTGAGCGCGGCGACGAGCGGCACGAACGTGCGTCCGGCGTACCGCTCCCTCGTCTGGGCCGGGGTCAGGTAGTGGCTCCGGAACGGGCCGTACTGGGTGTGGGTCAGCGGGTCGATCGTGCCGCCGGGCACCTCGACGTGCGCGAGGGGCAGGCCCTCCGGGTCGACCAGCTCCACGGCGCCGGCGGCCGCCGCGGCTGCCGCGACGTCGTCGGGCAGGGCGAGCGTCACGGGGCTGCCGGGCTCGTTGAACACGACCGTCGGCACGAGGGCGCCATTGACCAGGAGCTCGAGATCGTCGAGCTCGCGTGGTGTCGGGCAGTACTGCGGGGGCTGGACCACACACGCATCCTAGGGAGCGCACGAGCGGCGACTCGAACCCTGTCGGGCGAAGCAGCGGGCCGCCCCCAGTTCTGGTGACATGAGGGCGCCGCCCGACCTCGAGGCCTGCGATGCGGATCCCATGAGCGTGGAACAGACATGCGAGTGAATCCGAGGCATCGATGTCCACCCGCCGCGCACGTCCAGGAGCACAGCCAGGCACACGTCGTCGCCGTCGGTCGGCGGTGGCCCTCGTCCTGGCCGGCCTGGTCGTCGCGGCGATCCTCGAGGCCGCCCCGGCGCAGAGCGCTGAGGACCCGGTGCTCCCGGATGTCACGGTCGCCTGGCCCGCCGCGAGCGTGCGGGTCGACACGACGCAGGTCGTGCGCGGTCGGCTCACGACCCCGCTCCCAGGAGCGGTCGCCGCGCTGCAACGACAGGTCCTCGACCGGTGGATCGACATCGCCACGGTGCCGATGGCGACCGACAGCGACCTGGTGCTGACGGTGCCGACGGCCTACTACGGCCACTTCCTCTACCGGGTGCGGATCGCCACCGAGGAGGATGGCGCTGTCGAGACGCCCACTCGCCAGATCACCGTGCTGCCGGAGTACAGCCCGCGGGGGCGGGACGAGAGCTATGCGCTCATCAGCAGCAGTCCCGTCGGGCGGTGGGATCCCTGCACGCCCATCCGGTACCGGGTCAACCTGGCGAAGGCTCCGCAGGGTGCGATGCGCGACGTACGGGCCGCCCTCGCCAACATCGCCCGCGCCAGCGGTCTGGAGTTCACGTACGCCGGCCCCACCACCGTCGTGCCGTTCGCCCAGCCGACGTACGACCCGGCCGTCGCCGACCTGGTGATCGCGTGGGCGTGGCCGTCGGCCCTCGGGGGCGCGATGCCGACGGGCACCTTCGGCCTCGGAGGTGAGGAGACGCGGTCCGGTCGCGACGTCGCGGGGAATCCGGTGCGCCGCATCTGGCAGGGCGGTGTCACGCTCAGCGCCCGCTACAACCGCATCATCCGGCCCGGCGCGGGCAAGGGGCTGACCCGGGTCGGGGCGCTCATGCACGAGCTCGGCCACGCGGTCGGTCTCTTCCACGTCGAGGGCGATCCGTCCCAGATCATGACCCCGTGGCTGGGCGCCGGCCTCGACGTCTGGGGCGCCGGCGACCTCGCCGGCCTCGAGGCCGTCGGCGCCGTCAACGGCTGTGTGAGCGACGGCTGAGCGACACACCTGGCGCTAGGGTGCCGACGTGTCCGCCCCCGTCATCGCCGAGATCGTCCGCTCCGGGTTCGTGGAGGGCCACCACTACGGCTCGGTGCTCGCACTCGCCGTGGACGGCTCCGTGGACTGGTCGGTCGGCGAGGTCGTCGCGCCGGTCCTGCCGCGCTCGTGCAACAAGCCGGTCCAGGCTCTGGGGATGGTGCGGCTCGGGCTCGACCTGCCGCCCGACCTGCTCGCTCTCGCCTGCGCGTCGCACTCCGGGGAGCCGTTCCACGTCGACGGAGTACGTCGCATCCTTGCTGGGGCTGGGCTCGAGGAGTCGGCGCTGCAGACGCCTCCGGACTATCCGCTCGACGACGAGGAGCGCGACGCGCTGCTGAGGGCCGGCGGTGGCCGCACCCCGATCCACATGAACTGCTCCGGCAAGCACGCGGCGATGCTCGCCACCTGCGTGCTCCTCGGGTGGGACACCGCGACGTACCTCGATCCCGGCCACCCGCTGCAGGCGGCGATCCGGAGCACGTTCGAGGAGCTCACCGGCGAGGCGGCGTACGCCGCCACCGACGGGTGCGGTGCCCCGCTGCTCTCCACCTCGCTCGTCGGTCTGGCGTCGGCGTTCCGTCGGATCGCTCTCGGGGTCGACGGCTCCGGCGCCCCGGACGCGGGCGCCGCCCGCATCGCGTCGGCGATGCGCGAGCACCCCGAGATGGTGTCGGGCACGCGGCGCGACGAGCGTGCGCTGCTGACCGCGATCCCGGGGGCGATCGGGAAGGCGGGCGCGGAGTCGTGCTACGTCGTCGCGCTGCCCGACGGGCGGGCGGTCGCGCTGAAGACCGACGACGGCGCGGCCCGGGTGCGGCCGGTGGTGATGGCGGCGGCGCTCAGGCGCTCCGGTGTCGATCGCGAGCCCGGTGTGGACGGGGACGCTGTGCGGCATACCGGGTTGGCGCCGTTGTTGGGTGGCGGCAAGCAGGTGGGGGAGATCCGCGCGGTGATCTGAGGGTGAGACTGCGTCGCCCGCGGGGTCTCGACGGGCTCGACCATCGGGCGGGCACGTGTGGAACGATCGTGGCGTGGGACACAAGACGGCACTGATCACCGGGATCACGGGGCAGGACGGGTCGTACCTCGCCGAGCTGTTGCTCGCCAAGGGCTACGTCGTGCACGGGTTGCGGCGGCGGTCCTCGACGTTCAACAGCTCGCGGATCGAGCACCTCTACCAGGACCCGCACGACCCGGACACGCGGATGTTCCTGCACTACGGCGACCTCTCCGACGGTGCCGCCCTGATCCGGCTGCTCCATCGGGTGCAGCCCGACGAGGTCTACAACCTCGCGGGGCAGTCGCACGTCGGGGCGAGCTTCGAGGAGCCCGAGCACACCGCGATCACCAGCGGGGTCGGGCCGATCACGCTCCTCGAGGCGATCCGGACCGCCGGCATCGAGTGCCGCTTCTACCAGGCCTCGAGCTCGGCGATGTACGGCCCCGCGACCGAGCCGCAGCACGAGGACTCCCCGTTCCGCCCGCGCTCGCCGTACGGCGCGGCCAAGCTGCACGCCTACTGGACCACGGTCAACTACCGCGAGGGCTACGGGATGTTCGCGGTCAGCGGCATCCTGTTCAACCACGAGTCGCCGCGGCGGGGTGAGACGTTCCTGACCCGCAAGGTGACCCGCGCCGTCGCGCGGATCCAGGCCGGCCTCGAGGACTTCCTCTACCTCGGCAACCTCGACCCGACCCGCGACTGGGGCTACGCGCCCGAGTACGTCGAGGGCATGTGGCGGATGCTGCAGGCAGACGAGCCCGAGGACTACGTCCTGGCGACGGGCACGACGTACAGCGTCCGTGACTTCGTGGTCGCGGCCTTCGAGCACGCGGGTCTGGACTGGGAGAAGCACGTGCGGCGCGACGAGCGCTACGTGCGGCCCACCGAGACCGCGGCGCTCGTCGGCGACCCGTCCAAGGCCGAGGAGCGGCTCGGCTGGAAGGCACGGACGACCACCGAGCAGCTCGTGCGGCTCATGGTCGACGCCGACATCGAGGCGGTCGCCAACGAGGGCCGCCACTGGATCGACACCCCGCGCCCGCTCTGACTACGCCGGTACGGCGCCGATCGCCACCCGGCCGCTGCCCTCGACGTGCAGCGGACCGGCGTCGTGCGGCACGAACACGGCCGCCCCGCGGTCGAGGGTCTCCTCGGCCCCACCGGCCCGCACGGTCACCGAGCCCTCGAGGGCCAGCACGATCCGAGGCCCGTCCGGCGCGGCGCTCGTGAGCGGGGCGGTGCCGACGACCAGGGCGAACTCGTCCACCGGCGGGTCGAAGCACTGCCCGCCCTCGTCCAGCGCCGTCGGCACCCACAGGGGCGGCGGGATCGGCGTGAAGCTGGCGATGTGGAGCAGCTCGTGCACGTCGACGTGCTTGGGCGTCAGGCCGGCGCGCACGACGTTGTCCGAGGACGCCATGATCTCGATGCCGAAGCCCGAGGTGTAGGCGTGCACCACGCCGGCGCCGAGGAACATCGCCTCGCCCGGCGCGAGCACGACGTGGTTGAGCAGCAGGGTGACCAGGACCCCGGGGTCCTCCGGGTAGCGGTCGGCGAGGGAGACCGTCTGGGCGAAGACCCGGATCGCCTCGCGATCGACGGCGCTGCGCTCGACGTTGACTCTGGTGGCGGGGCGCCGGACCTGGTGGCTGCGCTCCTCGGCCTCTCGGGCCGCGACCCGCAGGTCGGCCAGTGCAGCGGCCAGCGCCGGCGGCTCCAGGCCGAGGATGTCGGTCACCACGCCGCGCAGTGCCTGGAAGGCAGGGGCCGACACCAGACGGTGCGCGGTCTCCTCGGCCCACGGGGTGCCGAGCAGGCCCAGGATCTCCGCGGTCTTGTCGACGTCTCGGAACCCTGCCATCCCCTCGAACCTGGTCACCGCCAAGACCAGCTCCGGCTTGTGGAACGGGTCGCGGTAGTTGCGATCGGGGGCGTCGACCGGCAGGCCCGCGGCCTCCTCCTCGGCGAACCCGATCCGTGCCCGTTCGCTGGTCGGGTGGACCTGCAGCGACAGCGGCTCGGCGGCGGCGAGGGCCTTCATCAGGAACGGGAGCCGAGGGCCGAACTTGGTCTGCGTGCGCTCTCCGAGGGTCGCCGCCGGCTCGCCGGCCACCAGGGCGTCGAGCGTGCGGCCGTCGGGGAGGACCGACGGCGAGAGCGGATGGGCGCCGATCCACAGCTCGGCCTGCGGGAGCCCGGTGGGGGCCTCGTCGAGGAACCGGGGGAGCAGGGTCGCCGATCCCCAGGCGTAGTCGCGCGTCGTACAGGTGAGCCGGTAGATCGTCATCGGTCCGTTCGTCCTCGGGCGATCGGCCTCCGCCCGCTACTCGGATGATAGGCGGCGCCGACAGCACATGCTGGAATGTCTGAGTGATTGCTGGTGCAAGCACTAGCCGGAGACGGGATCCGCTTGTGGTGTTGGCCTGTCGCTGGAGATGTGAACCAAAGCACACGTGTCGTGCTTGCAACTGCTAGCAGCGGCTAGCACAGTGGAGGTATGGCGAAGGGCAAGGTCGTGAAGACCGTCGAGACCCTGGGTGACTACCTCAGGGAGCAGCGGGTGTCCGCCCAGCTGTCCCTGCGGCAGCTCGCCG
>NZ_JANINT010000080.1 GCF_024509035.1 Nocardioides sp.
CCCCCGGCCACCCCGCGCCCGGCCACCCAGGCCCCGGCCGGTGGCTATGCCGCACCCGCGGGGTTCCCGGTGGTGCGCCGCGGCGGCTACGACCGCGAGGCGGTGGACGCCCGCGTCCGCCAGCTCAGCACCGAGAAGGCCGGCCTCAGCACCAGCCTCACCGAGTCCGAGCGCCGCGTGCTCGAGCTCGAGGAGCAGGTCGAGCGGCTGCGTGGCGAGCTCGCCGAGAACGAGAGCCCGTCGTACGCCGGCCTCGGCGGTCGCGCCAGCGCGATGCTGCGGCTGGCCGAGGAGGAGGCCGCCGAGGTCCGCGAGACCGCCCAGCGCGACGCCTCCGAGATCCGCGAGCAGGCCGCCCGTGACGCGAAGGCGATGCGCGCCGACGCCGCCCGCGAGGCCGAGGACATGCGGCTGGTCCAGCTCAAGGAGCTCGACGAGAACCGCTCTCGCCTGATGGCCGACGCCGAGCAGGAGCGGGCGCTGGCCCGCAGCGAGGCCGAGGACCTGGTCGAGGCCGCCAACCGCCAGGCCGCCCAGCTGCGGCTCGCCGCCGCCCAGGAGGCCAACGAGCTGCGCACGTCGGCCAAGCGGGAGGCCGAGCAGCTCCGCGCCGCGGCCGACCGCGAGGTCCAGGAGGCCCGCCGGTCGCTGGCGGTCGAGAAGGAGCGCCTGGCTCGCGAGGCGACCGACCACCACACGAGCGCCACCGCCGAGACGCGTCGCCTGGTCGAGGAGGCCGAGGAGCGGGCCGAGGCCGCCGAGCGCCGCGCCCGCGACGCGATGACCCAGGCCACCGAGCACCGCAACCAGGCCGCGACCGAGGCGGAGGCGCTGCTCAGCCGGGCCCGGCGCGAGGCCGAGCAGATCGTGGCCTCCGCACAGACGCAGGCCGAGGCCATCACCTCGACGGGCAACGCCGAGGCCGAGCGCGACCTCGCTGCCGTCCGCGCCGAGGTCGACCGGCTCGGCAAGCGGCGCGATGCGATCATGGCGCAGCTCGCCTCGCTGCACGAGGTGATCACCGGCTTCAGCAAGGACGACGAGTGACCGACGCCCCGCGAGGGGCCGACGCCGGCGAGCCCGCGTCCTCGGCGTCGACCGACGCCGAGGAGCCGGACCCCGCCCTCGAGGCCGAGGGCGAGTACCTCGGCGAGCTCGGCGCGCCGCTCTCGCGGCACTCTCCCTTCGTCTGGGGGTTCTTCGGTGGGCTGGGGTTCTTCCTCGCCTGGTGGCTGGGCTCGACGGTCACCTCCATCGGACCGACGCTGCTGCTCGTCGTCGTCGCCCTCTTCCTCGCCGCGGGGCTGAACCCTGCCGTCGAGTTCTTCGAGCGGCACGGCATGCGTCGCTCCTACGCCGTCGTCACCGTGATCGTCGTGGCGCTCGCGGCCGTCGCCCTGTTCCTGGTCGCGATCGTCCCGGTGATCACCGACCAGGTGCAGTCGATCGGCAACAACGCGCCCGACTGGCTCGACCGCCTGCAGAAGAACCAACGGGTCCAGGACCTCGACGACCGCTACCAGATCATCGACAAGATCAAGGACTACATCGCCAAGGGCGACTTCGCCAGCAGCCTGTTCGGCGGCGTGCTCGGGTTCGGCCTGGCGGTGCTCTCGGCGCTGGCCAACGCGTTCATCGTCATCGTGCTGACGCTCTACTTCCTCGCCTCGCTCGACAAGACCAAGAAGGCCCTCTACCAGCTCGCCCCGGCCTCCCGTCGCGAGCGGGTGACGCTGCTCGGCGACCGGGTGATCGCCGGTGTCGGCGGCTACGTCTCCGGAGCGTTCATCGTCGCGACGTGCGCGGGCATCTCCTCGCTGATCTTCCTGTTCGTCGTCGGGCTCGGCCAGTACGCCGTCGCGCTGGCCTTCGTCGTGGCGCTGCTCGACGTCATCCCGATGATCGGTGCCACGATCGGCGCGGTGATCGTCACGGCGATCGGCTTCGCCGAGGACCCCAAGATCGGCATCGCCTGCGTGGTGTTCTACGTGATCTACCAGCAGGTGGAGAACTACGTGATCTACCCGCGGGTGATGTCACGCTCGGTCGACGTGCCGGGCGCCGTGACCGTGATCGCGGCACTGGTCGGCGCGGCGCTGCTCGGCGTCATCGGCGCCCTGCTGGCGATCCCCACCGCTGCCGCGATCTTGATGCTCACCCGCGAGGTCGTGGTGCGCCGGCAGGACCATCGCTGACAAGCAGCTCCCCCACGGTCGCCCGCTCGCCGATCTTGACGGCGACCACGCCCGCCAGGATCAGCAGTCCGCCGACCAGCTGGACGGCACGCGGCAGCTCGTCGAGCAGCACCCAGGCGAAGACGACACCCGCGACCACTTCGAGCAACGCCACGAACGAGGCCAGCCGCGACCCGAGCCGGCGGCCGGCGGCGATGCCGGTGGTGTAGGCGATCGCGGCGGTGACCACGCCGAGGACGACCAGCGGGACCCACCAGTCGACGGTGGTGCCGGCGTACGTCGCGGACGCGGTGGTGGCGCGCATCGGCAGCAGCCCGACCCCGGCGAGCACCCCGAGCGAGACGGCGCCGAGCACGAGGCCCGCCGCGGCCAGGGCCATCGGCGGCAGGCCGTTGTCCTCGTCCGCGGAGATCACGAAGTAGGCAGCCGCGCCGACCATGGCCGCCAGCGCCCACAACACCCCGGCAATGCTCAGGTCGGCCCCGGAGACCAGGTCGAGGACGAGCACCAGCCCGGCGGCGGCCAGCGCCGCGCCCAGGATCGTCACGCGACCCGGCCGCTGGCCGTGGCGCGCCCAGAGCCAGACCACGACCGCGGCCGGTGCGGTGTACTCGATCAGGAGCGCCGGCCCGACCTGCATGTGACCGACCGCAGAGAAGTAGCAGAACTGGGCGCCGGCGACCGCCAGCGCGCCGTAGACGCCGATCACCCCGGCGTTGCGGCGCAGCAGCCCCCAGCGTCCGCGCAGCGCGGCGGCACCGAACGGCGTCACGACGAGCGCGGCGATCCCGACCCGGACCAGGACGATCGCGCCCGGGCTCCAGCCGCCGTCGAGCAACTCGCTCGCAAGCGCTCCCGACAGGCCGAAGGACGCCGCCGAGACGACCGCGAACCCGAGCCCGCCGACGAGCCGTGACCCGCTCGACACCGGGATCTCGTCATGGGTCAACGTCGTCATGGCAGATGACGCTAGTGGTCGATGATGTAACGTGTCAACGTGCCTTTCACTCATGACACCGAGGCGGCCCTCCAGGCCGCCGTGGTGCTCGCGAACTCCGGGCTCGAGCCGGACACGCTGACCACGGTCGAGGACCTCGACGCGTTCTTCACCGGCTTCGAGTACACCGGCCGCCACGACCTCGACGCGGTCGAGCTCGATGGCGTCCGCGCCGTGCGGCCGGCCCTCTACGAGCTGCTCACGGCCGATCGCGACACCGCCGTCTCGATCGTGAACCGGATGCTCGCCGACGCCGGCGCGGTCCCCCAGCTCGTGCGCCACGGCGAGTGGGACTGGCACCTCCACGCGGTCGGCCCCGACCGCGACCTCGCGACGCGCATCGTGGTCGAGACGGCGATGGCGATGATCGACGTCATCCGCGCCGACGAGCTGACGCGGCTCGGCATCTGCGCCGACGAGACGTGTCAGGGCATCGTGCTCGACCTGTCACGCAACCGGTCCAAGCGGTTCTGCTCCACCACCTGCGGCAACCGCAACGCCGTCGCCGCCTACCGCGCCCGGCAATCGGGTACCGGTTCTCCATGATCAGTACCCCGCAGGACCCCGACACGATCCAGCCCGACGTCGTCCCCTCGGGCGACCCCGAGCCGATCCCGACGCCGCAGCCGGGCGAGGACCCGGGCGTCGCGCCCGACACGCAGCCCGCTCCGGAGCGGTAGGTCCGCCGAGGAGCTACGCGGCGAGGAACCTCCGGAGCACCTCGGTGAACACCTGGGGCTGCTCGGAGTGCACCCAGTGGCCGGCGCCCTTGATCACCACGCGCCGGTTCCGGGGGAACCAGCGGTCCATGGCCGTGGCGTACTCGTCGCGGACGTACGGCGAGGTCTGACCGGCCACCCAGAGCGTGGGGCCGTCGTAGGGACGGCAGTCGACGAGCTGCTCCTCGGGCCAGCCGCCGAGCACGGGCAGGTCGCGGCCGAGCACCTCGAGGTTGGGCCGCCACGTCCACCGACCGGCGTGGTGGTGGAGGTTCTGCAGGAGGAAGCTGCGCACGGTCGGGTTGGGGACGGCCTCGGTGAGCGCCGCGTCGGCATCGCGTCGGTGCTCGAGGTCCGCGAGGTCGAGGGCGAGCATCGCCTCGATGTAGCGCCCGAACTCGCCCCGCTCCTGGTAGTCGACCGGCGAGATGTCCACCACGCACAGCCGCTCGACCAGCTCCGGGTGGCGCAGTGCGAGCACCATCGCGGCCTTGCCGCCCATCGAGTGGCCGACGAGCTGCACCCGGTCGTCGGCGGAGAACAGCGCCGCGACCCGGTCGGCCACGTCGACGTAGTCGAAGCGCTCCGGCCAGACCGACCGTCCGTGGTGGGGCATGTCGACGAGCAGCACCCGGTGGTCCTCGGCGACCGCCTTGGCGATCGTGGTCCAGTTCTTGCCCTGACCGAACAGACCGTGGCAGAACGCCACGAGCGGCCCCGACTCCCCCAGCGACGTCACGTGCAGGCCGGTGTCGTCCGCCGTGACGTCCCTGCTGCGGTTCAACACCATGCGCGTACTCCTGTCGGGGTGAGGTCCCGGTCGCGCAGCACCACGGCGAGCCGGTCGCCGACGTGCGAGCACGTCCAGCGGAAGTCGGTTCGCCGGTACTCGATCGCCAGGACGCTGTCGCCGTAGTGGTCGACGTACGACGCGCACTCGCGGTAGCGACCGCACTCCTCGGCCACGGCGAAGTCGAAGCCGATCGCCGAGCCGTCGTAGCCGGCCAGGTTCTTCTGCCCGGCGGCGAGGCCGGCGTCATGGGCGGCCCGCACGAGCAGCGCGGCGAACGCGAGCGTCGCCCGTCTCGGGATCAGGCCGTGGCTGCGGGTGAACGAGTCCAGGTTGTCGTACTCCACGGCGTCGAACCCGTCGGCCGCGCAGCCGCGCACCCACCGGCCGAGGATCCGGGCCAGGTCGGTCCGCTTGGCCCGCGTGCGCACGTCGAGCAGCCACTCGCCCCACGCCTCGTCCTCGACGAGCCGGCCGTCGTCCTTCAGCACCAGGCGCCGGTGGTGGCGCCAGAACCGGCGCTCGTCGGGCTGGGTCTGGAAGCCGTTGACGTAGCAGACGTTGTAGCGCCCCTCGACCGGGCTCGCCCGACGGTCGCGCACCACGACACCCACGTGGCCGGGCACGGACCGCACCCCGCCGAGCTGGTAGTCGACGTCCGTGCCGGTGGGCAGCACATCGACCGGGGGCGACGCGGCGAGCGCGGGCGTCGTGAGCAGCAGCGCGAGGAGTGACGCGGCCAGCGTCACGAGTCGGCGGACGGGCCGACCGGATCGAGAGACGTCGCGGTGTCCGAGCACCCGGTCATCCTCGCGCACAGGTCGCCACTGGCCGCTGGAGCGCGCTCAGAAGTCGAAGCCGTCGAACAGGTCGCCGATGCCGTCGCCGATCGAGCCGAGGCCGTCGCCGATGCCCTGGCCGAGGTCGCCGATGCCGTCACCGATGGCGCCGATGCCGTCGCCGAGCATGTCGAAGCCGCCGAGGCCGCCGAACATCATCCCGGCGAACATCAGCTCCATCGGTCCGAAGGCGCTGAAGTAGCCGGCGGCGTACGGCTGGTACGCGCGCCCGCCCTGCCAGTAGGGCACCCGCTGCGCACCGACCATCACCATGCGCGCGTCGGGGTCGGCGCCGACGGAGACCCGCTCGGCGTCGAGAGCACAGGCAGGGACGTCGCGGGTCGCGCCGCCGGGCGGGGTCCACGGCACGTCGGTCACGGACAGGCCGTGCCGCGGGTCGAAGAAGCACGGCGGGCGGCGGGTCGGCAGCGGTTCGCCCGCCACCCGCGCGCGGACGCACGCGATCGCGTAGCGCCCGTCATCGAGGATCTGCGTGACGTGCCGGACGTCGTCGGGACGCGTCATCGCGTCGCCGGCCGTCTTGGCGGACTCGTAGGCGTCGAGAGCGCGCTGGTAGTCGGCGTTCTCCCCCGCCCCGAGCTGGTGTCCCGCGAGATCCAGGTCCAGCTCCTGGAGCTGCTCCCCCAGGGCCGTGATGTCCTCGAACGCCAGCTTCTTGACCGGCTCGAGCTCGGCGCGCTGCCGCGCCAGCTCCCGCGCGCGGGCGTTGCGCCGCGACACCACCACCGCGACGACCACGACCGCGAGCACGAGGAGGACCACCAGGGTTTCCATGCCTCCAGCGTACGAAGAGCGGCCAAGGGCGGCGATCAGCCGGCGGCTGCGATCGCCCCGTCGGAGGTCCGGTAGACCAGCCCGTCGGCGACCGCGAGCGCCAGGGCCCGGTCGAAGCGGTCGGCCTCCCAGAAGTCGGCGCCCACGAGCCGGGCCAGGTCACCGGGCTGCTGGGGTCCCGTGGACTCCAGCGCCCGCACGATCTGGCCCATCTCGTGGAACACCTGGCGGTCGCGCTTGCCCTCGGTGGAGGCCTTCGGCGGTGGCATCGGCATGGCGTCGTGCTCCTCTGCGTGTCGTCGACGTCGGTCAGGCGTGCTGCGGCTGCGTCGCGTCCGAGCCGGCGGCCGTGCCGGGCTCGTCCTCGGCCGTGAGCGGCTTGGCGAGGCTCTCCAACGACTTGCCCTCGGCCTTCACACCGAGGAACGCCTCGACGATGCCGCCGATGATCATCAGGGCAGCGCCGATGAAGTAGCCGATCGCGATCTTGCTGATGTCGCCACTGTCCGAGGCCCGCTCGATGAGCCAGCCGAAGAACAGCGGGCCGGAGATGCCGCCGGCGGCGGTGCCGATCGCGTAGAAGAACGCGATGCACAGCGCCCGCGTCTCCATCGGGAAGACCTCGCTGGCGGTGAGGTACGCCGCGCTCGCGCCGGCCGAGGCCATGAAGAAGATGATCGCGCCCATCAGCGTCAGCGTCTTGGCGTCGAAGCTGCCCAGGTAGAACCCGGTGATCGCCAGCAGCACGCCCGAGCCCATGTAGGTGGTGGTGATCATCTTGACCCGGCCGAGGCTGTCGAACAGGGGGCTGAGCAGCAGCGCCCCGGCGAAGTTGCTCGCGGCGAAGATCGCGATGTAGTAGCCGGTCTGCTCGACCCCGAGGAACGTGGTCAGGGTGTCGCCGTAGGTGAAGAAGAAGGCGTTGTAGAGGAACGCCTGACCCACGAAGAGCGAGAAGCACAGCACGGTGCGCTTGGGATAGAGCGTGAACACGGTCTTGGCGATCAGCGCGATGCCGATGGACTTGCGCTGCCGGATCGTGATCGTGTCGTGGACGTCGTGCAGCTGGTGGTGGGACTCCTCGGAGACCGTGCGCTCGATGTCGCGGACGATCTCCTCGGCCTCGTCCTCCCGGCCGTGGATGAACAGCCAGCGCGGGCTCTCGGGCACGTTGCGCCGCACGACGAGGATGCCGACGGCGAGGATCGCGCCCAGGCCGAACGCCAGACGCCAGCCCCACGACTGGTCGATGACCGTCGGGTCGAGGAGCGGGATCGTCAGCAGCGCGCCGCCGGCAGCACCGACCCAGAACGAACCGTTGATCGCGACGTCGACGCGACCGCGGTACTTGGCCGGGATCAGCTCGTCGATCGCGGAGTTGATCGCGGCGTACTCACCGCCGATGCCGCAGCCGGTGAGGAACCGGCACGCGAAGTACCACATCGGGTTCATCGAGAACGCCGTCAGCACGGTCGCGACCGTGTAGACCGCCAGCGTGATGATGAACAGCTTCTTGCGGCCCAGCCGATCGGTCAGCTGACCGAAGAACAGCGCGCCCAGGCAGGCGCCGGCGACGTACATCGAGCCCGCCAGGCCGATGTCGAAGTTGTTCATGCCCAGGCCGCTGCCGTCGGGCTTGAGGGCGTCGGACATCGAGCCGACGATGGTGACCTCGAGCCCGTCGAGGATCCAGACGGTGCCGAGGCCGATGACGACGAGCCAGTGCCACCTCGCCCACGGGAGGCGGTCCAGGCGAGCGGGGATGTCGGTGGTGATCCGACCGGTTTCGACTGCCATGAGACGTGCCGTACCCACGGGTGACGGCCGTCACGCATCCACAGAAGAACGAGTCGACCCGCCCGAAAGTTCCGGGCGGGTCGACGGGTGTTCGGCGTCAGCGGGTGGAGTAGTCCCGGAATCCGCGCTTGGTCTTGCGACCGAGGTAGCCCGCGGCGACGAGGTGCTCGAGCAGCGGAGCGGGGGCGAACCCGCGCTCGCGGAACTCGAGGTAGAGCTCGCGCTGGATCGCCAGGGACACGTCGTTGCCGACGACGTCGAGCAGCTCGAAGGGGCCCATCGGCAGCGCACAGCCCTGCTTCATCGCCAGGTCGATGTCGTCGGCGGTGGCGTAGTGGGCCTCGAGCATCTTGACGGCGTCGTTGAGGTACGGGAACAGCAGCGCGTTGACGATGAAGCCCGCGCGGTCGGCGCACGTGACGCCCACCTTGCCGATCTTGGCGACCAGCGCCCGCGTGGTCTCGGTGACCGCGTCGTCGGTGGAGACCGTCGAGACGACCTCGACGAGCTTCATGATCGGCGCCGGGTTGAAGAAGTGCATCCCGATGACGTCCTGCGGCCGCTTGGTGGCGCGGGCGCACGCGATGATCGGCAGGCTGGACGTGGTGGTCGCGAGGATCGCGCCGGGCTTGCAGATCTCGTCGAGGTTCTCGAACAGCGTGGTCTTGATCTGCAGGTCCTCCGCGATCGCCTCGACCACGATGTCGACGTCCGCGAGGTCGTCGAGCGACGTGGTCCCGGTCAGGCGGCCGAGGACCTCGGCCTTGGCCTCCTCGGTCGAGCGACCGCGCTGGATCTGCTTGTCGAAGCTGCGGGTGATGGCCGCGGCAACGCCGTCGACCTTGTCGGCCGAGCGACCGACGTAGAGGACGTCGTACCCCGCCTTGGCGAAGACCTCGACGATGCCGGTCGCCATGGTGCCGGTGCCGACGACGCCGACCTTGGCGATCTCGTGCCGGAAGGTCGGCTGCTCGTCGGC
>NZ_JANINT010000081.1:0-554 GCF_024509035.1 Nocardioides sp.
CAGGCCCCGCGACCCGTTCATGCGCCGATGGCGGACGGCTGGCCCGCCCGGACGTCGTCGAGCGCGCGCAGCAGATCGGCCATCGTGTCCGGCGGTCGGACGGCGATCCTGGCCCACGCGCCGTCCAGCCCGGGGAAGGTGTCGGCGCGGCGTACGGCGACGCCGTGGGCGCGCAGCGCCTCGCGCGTTCCGCACCCCAGGCGCGCGAGCACGAAGGACGTGCGCGAGTCCACGACCTCGTAGCGACGATGCTGCAGGGCTGCGACGAGCCCGGTGCGCCACTGCTCGATCCGCTCCGCCCGACGCCTCGCCTCGGCCGCGGCCTCCCCGGTGGTGCAGGCGATGGCGGCGGCGATGGCCGGCGTGGAGACCGACCAAGGCACCTGTCTAGCGGTGAGCCCCGCGATGGCGCGCTCGTTCCCGAGCACGTAGCCGGCCCGGATGCCTGGGATCGACCAGTGCTTGGTCAGGCTCCGCACGACCAGGAGGCCGCGCCGGCGGTTCGTCGAGAGCGACTGGCCTTGGTCGACCACCGCGTCCATGAACGCCTCGTC
>NZ_JANINT010000081.1:564-3338 GCF_024509035.1 Nocardioides sp.
GGGGTTGGTCGGGTTGCCAACGAACACCAGGTCGGCGCTCTCGGGGACGGCCGACGCGTCGAGACGGAAGCCGTCCTCGGGACGGCAACTGACGACGGTCACCTGGTGACCTGCGCGCTCGAGCGCGGCGTGGGGCTCGGTGAACTGGGGATGCATCACGACGGGGTGCCGCCACGGCTTCCACCGGGCGATCAGCTCGAACGCCTCGGCCGCGCCGGCGGTCACGAGAACCTCATCGGCGCGTCGGTGGTGCAGGTCCGCGATGGCGTCGCGGGCCGGGGTCACGTCCGGGTACATGGTCGAGTGCTCGAGGCCGTCTCGCAACGCCGCCTCGAGCCACGAGGGCCGGGGCTCGGGATGGACGTTCACCGCGAAGTCGAGCAGTCCGCGTCCGGTCTCGACATCCCCGTGGTGGAGCAGCGGATCAACGACGGCGTCGTCCGACCTCGGGCGAGGCACGACCGTGGCCCGGGGGGCGGGAGCCACGACCGGCGTCGCGCGGGCCGCCGCGCGGGCCAGCCGCTCAGCCATCACCGGGTGCCCGGCCCAGTGGGTGTGGAGGTACGAGGCGTGCAGCGTCGGCGTGGCGACGCCGATCATCTCGCCGTCGACCTCCCAGGCGGGCGCCCACCCCCGAGTGGGGGCGGTCAGGGTGGTGCGGTGGAACTCGTGGCCGTGCACCCGTTCGCCGGCCCGCGTGAGCAGGTTGTCGCCGGCAGCGACCGCCGCCGGGTAACGCAGGGTGAGGCGCTTCGACATGGCGGCACCGGTCCCGATGACACCGGCCATCGTGGACCCGTCCAGGTCGTCGAGGAGGTAGAGCAGTCCGGCGCACTCGGCGACCGTCGGGAGAGCGCCCCGCACGGCGTCGCGCACCTGGTCGAGCAGGGCCCGGTTCCGGGCCAGCTGCTGAACATGCACCTCGGGGAACCCGCCGCCGAGCAGCAAAGCCCTGGTCCCCTCGGGCAGCGAGCGGTCACGCAGGGGGTCGAACGGGACAACCGTGCAGCCGGCTGCCCGCAGCAGCTCCTCCGTCTCGGCGTACGCGAAGGTGAACGCTCGTCCGCCAGCAACGGCCACGACCGGAGACTCGCCCTCCACCCGGCGTACCTCGCGACACGGGTCCCACACGGCGTCGGTGAGGTCGGGGGCCCGACGCGCGACTTCGAGCACGGCGTCGAGGTCGACGTGTCGGGCCACCTGCTCCCCGAGGCGGGCGACCACCTCGACGGACTCGTGCCGCTCCCCTGCCGGGACCAGCCCGAGGTGGCGTGACGGTGAGGAGATCGAGTCGTCACGAGGGACGACGCCGAGCACGGGCAGTCGCAGGCTCCGCTCGACCTCGGCGACGTTGCGCGGGGAACCGGCCCGGTTGAGGATCACGCCGACGACGTCGACCTCCGCGTCGTACGCGGCCATGCCCGCGACGACGGCCCCCACGGAGCGCGACATCCGGGCGATGTCGACGACCAGCACCACCGGCGTACGGGTGAGCTTCGCGACGTGGGCCGTCGAGGCGAACCCGTCGGTGCCGATCCGGCCGTCATGCAGCCCCATCACCCCTTCGACGACCGCGACGTCGGCGCCTCGGGCGCCGTGCAGCAGCAGCGGGGTGATGCGCTCCTCCCCCACCAGGTGCGGGTCGAGGTTGCGGCCGGGGCGTCCGGTCGCCAGGGCGTGGTAGCCGGGGTCGATGTAGTCGGGCCCGACCTTGTGGCCAGACACCTCCAGGCCGCGGGACCGGAAGGCGGCCATGAGGCCGGTGGAGATGGTGGTCTTGCCCTGGCCCGTCGACGGGGCGGCCACCACAACGCGCGGCAGGGTGGTCGGGCCCGACGATCCCGGCTGGGATCTCGTGAGGTCGGGCACCGTCACCACTCGATTCCCCGTTGGCCCTTCTGGCCCACGTCCATGGGGTGCTTGATCTTGCCCATGTCGGTGACGAGATCGGCCACCTCGATCAGCTCAGGGGCGGCGCGGCGGCCGGTGATGACGACGTGCTGCTTGCCGGGCCGGTCACGCAGGGTGGTGACGACGTCCTCGAGGTCGACCCAGCCCCAGGCGATCGGGTAGGTGAACTCGTCGAGGACGTACAGGTCGTGCGTCTCGGCGGCGAGACGGCGCTTGATCTCCTGCCATCCCTCGGCTGCGGTCCGTGCGTGGTCCTCGGCGTCGCCCTGCTTCTTCGTCCAGGACCAGCCCGCGCCCATCTTGTGCCACTCGACCGGTCCGCCCTCGCCACTCTCCTCGTGCAGGCGACCGAGGCGCTCGAGGACGGTCTGCTCCCCGATGCGCCACTTGGCGGACTTCACGAACTGGAAGACGCCTATGTTCCAGCCCTGGTTCCACGCCCTGATGGAGAGCCCGAAGGCGGCGGTGGACTTCCCCTTGCCATCCCCGGTGTGGACCATCAGGAGCGGGCGGTTGCGGCGCTGGCGCGTGGAGAGACCGTCATCAGGGACGGTGAGCGGCTGGCCCTGGGGCATCAGATGACCTCTTCCAGAACGTGGGTGTCGGTGGCGGCCGCGAACGAGGCGACCTCTCCGATGACGGTGATGGCAGGCGGTTCGACATGGGCTGCCCGGACGGCGATGTCGGCGACGGACCCGCTCACCACTTGCTGGTCCGGGTGGCCCCCACGTGCGATGACCGCCGCAGGCGTGGCTGGGTCAAGCCCGTTCTCCATCAGTGCCTTGGTGATCGCCGGCAGGGTGACCACGCCCATGAGGACGATCAGCGTGGTGCCGGAGCGAGCGAGGGCGCCGTAGTCGAGA
>NZ_JANINT010000081.1:3402-3847 GCF_024509035.1 Nocardioides sp.
GGGTGCCCGGGCGGCACGTGGCCGGAGATGACGCTGAAGCCCTGGACGACGCCGCGGTGGGTGACCGGGATGCCGCCGAGCGCGGGGACGGCCACCGACGAGGTGACCCCGGGGATGACACGCACCGGGAGGTCCGCCTCGGTGCAGGCGAGGACCTCCTCCATCCCGCGGCCGAAGACGAACCCGTCGCCACCCTTGAGACGGACGACGCGGCGACCGCGTCGAGCATGCTCCACGAGGAGGTCGTTGATGCGTTCCTGCGGGGTGAAGGCCCCGCGCGGCAGCTTCGCGACGTCCACGACGAGCGCGTCGGGACGGGCCCAGGCCAGCGCCTCCGCCGGTGCGAGGTGGTCGACCAGCAGGACGTCCGCCTGCTCGACGGCAGCACGTCCGGCGACCGTCATCAAGCCGGCGTCGCCAGGGCCACCACCGACCAGCGCGACGG
>NZ_JANINT010000081.1:3877-5346 GCF_024509035.1 Nocardioides sp.
TGGGGACGTGCTCGGCCTGCAGGTGGGCGGAGAGCGTACGCGCGAGCCCGAGCCGCAGCGGTCCCTCTTCGCAGTCGACGACGACGCTGGGGACCCGCATCGCCGCGACGTGGGCCGCCGCCAGCCGGGACCGGTCGACGGCATCGGCCCCGGAGGTGGCGCGGCCGTCCGTCACGACCACGAGCAGCGGCCGCAGCCGGTCGTCCCGGAGCCGCTCCCGCCGGACGACGTCCGCCGCGGTAAGCAAACCTTCCGCCAGAGGGGTGCGCCCCCCGGCGGGGAGCTCGTCGAGCAGGGCTGCGGCCACTTCGACCGACCCGGTGGGCGGCAGGGTCACGTCCGCGTCAGTGCCGCGGAAGCTGATCATCGCCACCTTGTCCCGGCGTCGGTACGCATCGGTGAGCAGCGACAGGATCGCGGTCTTCACCTGGACCATGCGACGCCGGGCAGCCATCGAGCCGGACGCGTCCACGCAGAACAGGAGGAGGTTGGCCTCCCTCCCCTCGCGTACGGCGGTGCGCAGGTCGACCGCCGCGAGCGCGAAGCGCCCACCCGGCCCACGCGTCGATCCGGTGGCGTGGCGTTCCGCCGCGGCTCGCAGGGTCTCCACCAGGTGGAGCGTCCCGGTCCCGCCACCTCGGGTGGCGCCGACCCGGCGGCCGCTGGCGCCCAGGGCGCGGCTACGGCGCCCCGGCGTACCTCGGCCGACCCCGTCGACGGTGAACAGACGCGGTCGATACGCGGACTCGGCCGCCACGGTGCTGGAGCTGCCCTCCCCCGGGGGGTGCGGCGCCGGCGGCGCGGGTGGCGCCTGGACGTCCCCCTCGGCACTGGCCGGTTCGGGCACGTCGTCCCTGCCGTCGGTCGGGACTTCGTCGGGGCTGCCGGCGTCGGACCCGGAGCCGTCGGCCGGCGACGCGGGGTCCTCGGACGGGTCCTGGCTGTCCTCGGGACCGTCGGTGGGGTCCGTGGGCCCGTCCGGTTCCGGCGGCGGCTCGGGGAGCTCGTCGTCGCCGAGGACCTCGTCGAGCAGCCGTTCGGGCGGTGACGATGTCGGCACGCAGGCCGTCCACCTCGAAGGCGGCGCAGACCTCGGCGACCTTGAGCATCGCCGCCTCCCCCAGGGTGACCTCCTCGACGCGCTCGCGAGCCAGCGCGATCCGTCGGGTGAGCTCGGCCTGGCTGGCCGCGTACCGCGCGACGAAGCCTGCGGGGTCGCGGTCGAAGGCGAGGCGGCGCCGCACCACCTCGACACGCAGGGCGGGATCGCGTGGGGCGGCCACCTCGACGGTGAGGCCGAAGCGGTCGAGCAGCTGGGGGCGAAGCTCACCCTCCTCCGGGTTCATCGTGCCGATCAGCACGAACCGGGCGCTGTGGCCGATCGAGACGCCGTCCCGCTCGACCGTCACCTGGCCGGTGGCGGCGGCGTCGAGCAGCAGGTCGACGAGGTGGTCGTGGAGCAGGTTGAC
>NZ_JANINT010000081.1:5404-7619 GCF_024509035.1 Nocardioides sp.
GTACAGGACGCCGCGGTGGGCGCGAGCCAGGAGCCCGGGCTCGAACTCGACGGCGCCGGCAGTGAGCGCCTTCTCGAGGTTGAGCGAGCCGAGCACCCGGTCCTCCGTGGCGCCGACCGGCAGCTCCACCAGACGGACCGGACGGCTCACGACCGCACCGGGGCTGGCGAGGAGGTCAGGCGAGGTCGCCGACGGGTCGTGCGGGTCGGCGGAGAACCGGTCGCCGTCGCGGACGTCGATCCAGGACGAGGACGCCGCCGATCTCGGGACTGATCGAGGTCAGCACGAGGGCGAGGCCCATGTCGTCGAGACCGGAGGCGGTCGTGGGGTCGTACTCGCAGCCGACGACGGCAGAAAATGGGTACTTCAGTGGCACGTTGAGGCTCCCGCTCGTAGGCCATGGATTGGCTCACGCGAGGCCGGTCTTCGGACTTGCCGAGTCACTCCTGACGGAGTGCTCGACTCACCGCAGCGGGCCTGTGCCGGACTCTCACCGGCTTCCCAGATTCTCCCCGTTGCTCGTCCCCACCGTTTCCGATGGTTGGGGCGCGGGGGCACCTCACGTGTTGGGCTGACGATAGCCTCCCGACTCGTGGATGACGTGACGGCCCCTCCCCGTGGACACCTCGTGACCGTGGTCGGAGTCGGGGCCGACGGGTCGCTCCAGCCGGCTGCCGAGACTCTCCTTCGGGAGGCGGACGTGGTCCTCGGCGGCCGACGCCATCTTGAGCTCGTGGCTCCCGTGGCAGGTCAGGAACGGCGTCCATGGCCCGCTCCCCTGGGCCCTGCGCTGCCCGCCCTGATGGCGGAGCTGCGCGGACGCCAGGTGGTCGCGCTGGCCTCCGGCGACCCGATGCTCTCGGGCATCGGGACGACGCTGGTACGCACTCTTGGCGCCGAGGCCGTCCACGTCCTCCCTTCGATCTCCTCCGTGGCCCTGGCACGCGCACGTATGCGCTGGTCAGCCGAGGAGTCAGTCGTCGTGACGCTGGTCGGACGACACGAGGCACGGGTGCTGCGCGAGGTCGCTCCGGGGCGACGGATCCTGGTCCTGACGTCCGGGTCGCACTCAGCTTCGATCGTGGGCCGGCTGCTGACCGAGACGGGCCATCCTGACGCTGTCATCACCCTGCTCGGGAACCTCGGGACCGACACCGAGTCGCGGTCCACGAAGACCGCCCAGGAGTGGGCTGCGACGGCCGCCGACACCGTCCCGCCGCTGCATGTCCTGGCGATCGAGATCCCCGCGGGCGCCTCGGCGTGGCGCTCGTCGTGGGTGGCCGGCTTGCCCGACGAAGCTTTCGAGAACGACGGGCAGCTCACCAAGCGCGACCTTCGGGCCTCGGCCCTGGCCCGTCTCTCCCCCGCGCCCGGTCAGCACCTGTGGGACGTCGGCGCAGGTGCCGGCTCGATCGGCATCGAGTGGATGCGCGCCCACCCCACCTGCCGCACGACCGCGGTGGAGGCAGATCCCGTGCGCGCCGCCCGAGTGGCACGCAACGCGACGCGGCTCGGCGTGCCCGACCTCCGTGTGGTGGAGGGTCGCGCCCCTGACGCGCTCGCAGGTCTCGAGCCTCCGCACGCGATCTTCATCGGCGGCGGAGCCACGCACCCCGGCGTCCTCGACGCGTGCCTGGCTGCGCTGCGTCCGGGCGGACGCCTCGTCTTGCACGGTGTGACGCTCGAGACGGAGTCGCTCCTCGCCGAGGCCTACCGGACGCACGGCGGCGAGCTCACCCGCCTCGCCGTCGAGACGACGCACCCAGTCGGCACGTTCACCGGCTGGACGCCCCTGCGGACCGTGACGCAGTGGAGCCTGCGCCTCTGAACCCGTAGGGAGGCGTCACGCAACGACCATGTTCTACGAGGGTCGCTTCGTCAGCCTGTCCCGCTCGCGGCTGTACAGGTACGACTCCCCTCCTGCGCGGGCAGGCGCCTCAGCCAGCGCGTGTCCGATGAGGATGACAGCCGCCTGACGCAGCCCGGCCGCCTCTACCTGATTGGCGATGGCGTCGACGGTTCCGCGCAGCACCAGCTCCTCCGGCTGGCTGGCCCGGTACACGATCACTACCGGGCAGTCTCCCCCGACGACCGGTTCGAGCTCGGCCATCAGCGCCCGGGTCCGGGTGATCGCCAGGTGCAGCACCAGGGTTGCACCGGTGGCGGCGAACTGGGCCAGCGACTCCCCATCTCCCATTGGGGTGGACCTTGCCTG
>NZ_JANINT010000081.1:7668-7949 GCF_024509035.1 Nocardioides sp.
TCCAGCCGGCTCGTCTGCTCGTGCAGGGCGGAGTACAGGGACGGGTCGCCGGAGGTGAGGCGCACGACCTGGCGGCCGGCGTTGAAGCCGTCGACGAGGTGCGCGGTGATCTGGTCGAGGTCCAGGTCCTGGGTGTCGACCAACGTTGTTTGCGGGCCGCAGTGGACAAGCACCCTGGGGTCCAGGTAGGTCCCCGGGTAGAGCACGAGGTCCGCCTCCGCGAGCAGCCGCGTCGCCCGTACGGTCAACAGATCGGCAGCTCCGGGGCCGGCTCCGACGAA
>NZ_JANINT010000081.1:7998-8714 GCF_024509035.1 Nocardioides sp.
GCGCAGGGTCGTCACCGTGAGTGCCTCCTCGGCACGTCCGACGTCGCGCCCCACCACGACGACCGTCTCCGGGCTCTTGTGCTCCAGCAGCACCTGTTTGGCCGTGGTGACCTGCTCGGTACGACTGCGCGACGCCGGGTTGTAGATCGCAAGGACGAGGTCAGCCTCGGCGACGGCCCGGAGTCGCTTCTCGACGACTTCCCACGGCTTGAGGCGGTCCGAGAGGCTCATTACCGCGAAGTCGGCACCCACAGGGGCGCCGGCCCGGGCAGCCACGGCCTGCACTGCGCTCACGCCGGGGAGCACCCGGACCCGTACGTTTGCGTACGCCGGGTCCTCGGCCGCCTCGAGCACCGCAGCCGCCATGCCGAAGACACCGGCGTCGCCACCCGACACCACAGCCACCTTCGCGCCGCCCTTCGCAAGGTCCAGGGCGAACGTTGCACGGTCCAGCTCGACGGTGTTGCCCGAGGCATGGCGGGTCAGCCCCTCGCGCTGCGGCACCCGGTTCACGTACGGCGCGTACCCCACGACGTGGTCGACCTCGGCCAGCGCCGCGCTCACCTCGGGGGTCAGCCAGCCGTCGGGACCGGGGCCGAGCCCCACGACGAGCAACTCGGCCGGATCGACCTCGTCGGCTGTGGCCGCGACCGCCGTCAAGTCGCTCGCCTCGCGGGAGCGCCGTCCGTTGCGGCTGTCGCCGGTGACCACGATCA
>NZ_JANINT010000081.1:8772-9025 GCF_024509035.1 Nocardioides sp.
TCGTCGACCTCGGTCACCGGGATCCAGCGTGCCTCCGGCATCGACGCCCGCTCCACGTACAAGGCGTGCTCAAGGCGACCAGCCGCGGCGAGCGCGCGACGTACGGCCGGGAACGTCCGCCCCAGCTTCATGATGATCGCGCCGTCGGTGTCGGCCAGCCGTCGCGCGAGCTCGGGCTCGGGCAGAGTGCCGGGCAACACGGTGAGCACGTCGGTCTGACGGACCAGCGGACTCGCGGTCGCGGCGGTGGCCG
>NZ_JANINT010000082.1 GCF_024509035.1 Nocardioides sp.
GCCGATGGTACTGCAACCGAGAGGCTGTGGGAGAGTAGGACGCCGCCGGACATACACTCCGTAGGGGCCACCGTCAGGTGGCCCCTACGTGCATTTCCCGTACGTGATCACGCAGCGCCGAACGACGGCGCAGGAGCAGGAGCGAGAGCCGTGGCCGAGCAACGCCGCAGTCAGAAGCCGCAGGGTGGCGGCAAGCCCACGGGCAAGCCGGCCGCCAGGTCGGGCGGCAAGCCCACGGGCAAGCCGACCGGCGCGTCGGCGGGGAAGCCCTCCGGAAAGCGTCCCGCCGGCCAGGGCCGTCCCTCATCGGCCAAGTCCTCCGAGCGTGGCCAGCGCTGGAGCCCGGAGACCGATCGCGCGTCGGGCGGTGCCCGTCCCGAGCGTCGCTCCGGAGCCGGCCGCTCGGCCAAGCCGGGTGCCAAGCAGGGGGACCGTCCCGGGCGCAAGAACGACTGGAAGCGCCCCGCGGACAAGCAGGCCGAGCGCACCGCCGAGCAGGCGCGCTACGACGGTCCCGAGATCCCGGCCGAGATCACGGGCGCGGAGCTGGACCGGTCGATCTCGGCGCAGCTCAAGGGGCTGCCCGAGAAGCTCGCGGCGCGGATCGCACGCCACCTCGCGGCGGCCGGCGTGCTGGTCGACGATGACCCGGAGACGGCCTACCAGCACACGCTCGCGGCCCGTGCTCGCGCACCTCGCCTGGCAGTCGTCCGCGAAGCCGCCGGCGAGGCGGCGTACGCCGCGGGCCACTACGCCGAGGCGCTCGCCGACCTGCGTGCGGCGAAGCGGATGAACGGCGCGACCGCCTACCTGCCGATCATGGCGGACTGCCACCGGGCGCTCGGCAAGCCCCAGGAGGCGCTCAAGCTCGCCAAGAGCCCCTCGGTCGCCAACTTCGCGCCCGAGGCCAAGGCTGAGATGACGATCGTCGAGGCCGGCGCCCGGCGTGACATGGGCCAGCTCGACGCGGCGCTGCGGACCCTGGAGCTCGCGCCCCTCGCCTCGAAGAGCCGGGCACCGTGGGTCGTGCGCCTGCGCTACGCCTACGCCGACACCCTCGAGGCCGCCGGTCGTCACCAGGACGCCCTGGCCTGGTTCCACCGCACCCACGCGATCGACAGCGAGCAGCTCACGGACGCTGCGGAGCGTGCGGAGGCTCTCGAGAAGGCCCTCGGCTGACGTCGGCTAGTATCCTCCCGCTTGGAGAGGAGGCCTCCACGATGCTGCGATTCTCGGGTGCCGGCGTCAGTGATGTCGGCCTGGTGCGCTCGGACAACGAGGACTCCGCGTTCGTCGGACCCTACCTGGCCCTGGTCGCCGACGGCGTCGGCGGCGCTGCGGCCGGGGAGGTCGCGTCCGCGACAGCGGCGTACGCCGTGTCCGCCACGGTTCTGGCCCGGATGGGCGAGGAGCCCGAACAGCTCCTGCTCGACGGGTTCGAGGCAGCGCGGACCAGCATCCGACGCGGCGTCCAGGGTGACCTGGCGCGGCTCGGGATGGCGACCACGCTGACCGCGGTGGTCTGCGACGGGCACCGCGCGGTGCTCGCCCACGTCGGTGACTCCCGTGCCTACGTGCTCCGTGGCGGGGAGCTGACCCGGCTGACCACCGACCACACCTACGTGCAGGGCCTGGTCTCCTCCGGGCAGCTGCGGGCCGAGGACGCGGCCCGACACCCGTGGCGCAACGTCGTCCTCCGCTCGCTCGACGGCGACCCGGTGCACGAGGGCGTCGACCTGCTGCCGCTGCCGGTGAGCCCCGGTGACCGGCTGCTGCTGTGCAGCGACGGGCTCTCCGACCTGGTGGCTGAAGACGCCATCGGCGAGCTCCTGGGCGTCGAGGACCCGCACTCGGCGGCCGCGGTGCTCACCCGGGCGGCCCTCGACGCGGGTGGGCGCGACAACATCACCGTCGTGGTCCTCGACGTCGTCGACGGCCCGATGGTGGTCGGTGACGGTCAGCTGCTGGGCGCCGTGCGCGACATCGCCAACGTCGTCGACCCCGGCGCCGTCCGGCTGGCACGCTGACGTGCGAGACTCCTGGGCGTGGGGAACGTCAGACGGCCAGCGCTCGAGGGCACCGTGGCGGTGCGTGGTGATCGGCGGCTGAGCTTCGCCGAGTACGGACCTCGGAGCGGCCCGGCGATCATCTGGATGCACGGCACGCCCGGTGCGCGGCGCCAGATCCCGCTCGAGGCGCGGGAGTACGCCGATCGGCGCGGCGTCCGCATCATCGGCATCGATCGGCCCGGCATCGGCTCCTCGACGCCGTACCTCTACCCGAACATCCTGGACTGGACCCACGACCTCGAGCTGTTCCTCGAGACGCTGGCGATCGACACGGTGCGGCTGATCGGACTCTCGGGTGGGGCGCCGTACGCGCTCGCGGCCGGCGCCGCGCTGCCCGACCGGGTGCACGGGGTCGGGATCCTCGGAGGCGTCGCGCCGACCCGGGGGCCGGACGCCGCGGACGGGGGACCGATCCAGCTGGCCGTGCACCTCGCGCCGGTGATCACCCTGGCTCGCGTGCCCCTCGGGGTGACGCTCACCCAGGCGATCCGGGTGGTGAGGCCGCTGGCCGGACGGGCGCTCGACCTCTATGCGGCTGTGCAGCCGCCGGGGGACAAGCACCTGCTCTCGCGGCCGGAGTTCAAGGCGATGTTCATCGACGACCTGCTCAACGGCAGTCGCTTCCAGACCTCGGCGCCCCTGGCCGACCTGATCCTGTTCACGCGCCCCTGGGGTTTCGAGGCGGCCGACGTGCGGGTGCCGGTGCGGTGGTGGCACGGGGACGCCGACCACATCGTGCCGTTCCGCCACGGCCAGCACATGGTCGACCGGCTCCCCGACGCCACGATGACGGTCATCCACGGCGAGAGCCACCTCGGGGGCCTCGGCATCGCCGAGGACGTGATCGACACCCTGCTCGACCTCGGGCCCAGGCGGGCGCGGCGCAGCACGAGCGCCCGGAAGCCCTGACGCTGGCGTTCCGGCGTCTCATGGGTCACAATGGTGACCACAACTACACCCGTGTCACTCACGCCTCGGACATCTCCTGCGAGCTCGCTGGGGAAGGCGCATCTCGCGCCGGAGATGGAGGAGGTCACGGTGACCGCACGCACTGCCACCCGCGCCGCGACGCGAGGCGTCCTGTACGTCCACTCGGCGCCGTCCGCGCTGTGCCCGCACATCGAGTGGGCCGTCAGCGGTGTCCTTGGCGTGCCCGTGAGCCTGGACTGGACCCCTCAGCCGGCACAGTCGGGCAGCTACCGCGCCGAGCTCTCGTGGACCGGGGAGGTCGGCTCCGCGGCCTCGGTCGCCTCCGCGCTGCGCGGCTGGAACCACCTGCGCTTCGAGATCACCGAGGAGCCCACCGCCGGGTCGGAGGGGGCTCGCTACTCCTTCACCCCCGAGCTGGGTGTCTTCCACGCCGTCACCGGCCTGCACGGCGACATCATGATCCCCGAGGACCGGCTCAAGGCCGCGGTCGTCAAGGCTGCGCTCGGCGACACCACCCTGCTCGTCGAGATCGACAAGCTGCTCGGCAAGCCCTGGGACGACGAGCTCGAGACGTTCCGTCACGCCGGTGAGGGCGCCCCGGTCCGGTGGCTGCACCAGGTGGTCTGATCCGCCCGACGCTGTAACGCCCGTTTACCCGTTCCTACCCGCCTGGTGCAGCGGGGGCGATGAAGGGGTAACACGGCGTTACAGCAGCGTGGCTCCGACGGTGCGGCGCGGTGGTGCCGGCCGGACAGGTGCTCAGGGTCGGCGGAGCCGGAAGTGCGACGGCTTCAGCCACACCTTGTGCTCGCCCTGGTCGTTGTACCAGAGCAGCTTGGCGCGGATCGTGAAGCGTCCTGCGTAGGTGGAGTAGCGGCAGAAGCGGAAGTGGACCCGGTCGCGCTTCGGGTCGCCGTCCGACCAGTAGGCCCCGGAGGCGACGGTCTCGCCGGTCCGGTCGTCGAGGAAGGTCTCGAGGGACCAGTCCCCGGTCGGGGTCGAGACGACGTAGCGGTAGGGGTAGTTGTTGCACCCGCGCCGCAACGTGCCGTCGGGCGCGCTGGTGTGCCCGTAGTCGGCGCGGTCGCGTCGCTCGTGGGAGGAGTGACCGGCCAGCTCGCCGACCAGCCCCGAGACCGGGTCGGTGGGCTGGCCGGCCAGCGCCGGGACGGCCGTGACCACGATCGCGGCGACGAGAGCCGCTGCGAGCAGCGTGCGCAGGCGTGTGACGGACGTCATGAGAGGTCCAACGGCGCAACCGCCGAGCCGTTACGGCTCCGGAGTACGCCTCGGCGTCCTCAGAGCGGGATGTTGCCGTGGGCGCCGCGACGCACGCCCACGGTCTGGACGGCGTCGTCGATCGCCCGGGCGATCGCGCTGCGGGTGGCCGTCGGCTCGACGACCTCGTCGACGACGCCGATCTCGACCGCACGCTCGACGCCGCCGGCGATCCGCTCGTGCTCGGCCGCGAGCTCTGCCTCGACCTGGGACCGGATGTCGGGCGCGACCTCGGCGAGCCGGCGACGGTGCAGGACGCGGATCGCCGCGACGGCACCCATGACCGCGACCTCGGCGCCGGGCCAGGCGAAGACCTTGGTCGCGCCGAGCGACCGGGCGTTCATGGCGATGTAGGCACCGCCGTACGTCTTGCGGGTCACCAGCGTGACGCGGGGGACCACGCACTCGCCGAACGCGTGCAGCAGCTTCGCGCCCCGCCGCACCACGCCGTCCCACTCCTGTCCGACGCCGGGCAGGTAGCCGGGGACGTCGACGAGCACGACGAGCGGCACGCCGAACGCGTCGCACATCCGCACGAACCGGGAGGCCTTCTCCGCCGAGAGGGAGTCGAGGCAGCCGCCGAGGCGCAGTGGGTTGTTGGCCACCACGCCGACCGTGCGACCACCCAGCCGGCCCAGGGCGGTGACGATGTTGGGAGCCCATCGGGCGTGCAGCTCCTGCACCGTGCCCTCGTCGAGCACCGACTCGACCAGCGGGTGCACGTCGTAGGCGCGCTTCTTCGACTCCGGGAGCAGCGCCGCCAGGTCGCGGTCCTCGACGTCGTCGACGACCAGCGAGCCCTGGGACCCGAGCAGGTCGGCGACGTCGCGGGCGCGGTCGAGCGCGTCACGCTCGGACTCGGCGAGGATGTGCACGACGCCCGAGCGGCGCCCGTGGGGCTCGGGGCCGCCGAGGCGGAGCATGTCGACGTCCTCGCCCGTCACCGAGCGCACGACGTCGGGACCGGTCACGAAGATGCGGCCCTCGGGGCCGAGGATCACCACGTCGGTGAGCGCCGGGCCGTACGCCGCGCCTCCGGCCGCCGGCCCGAGCACGACGGAGACCTGCGGGATCTTGCCGGAGGCCTGGGTCATCACGTGGAAGATCCGGCCGACGGCGTGCAGCGACAGCACGCCCTCGGCGAGCCGGGCCCCACCGGAGTGCCAGAGGCCGATGATCGGGATGCCGTCGGTCATCGCCCGGTGGTAGGCGTCGACCACGACCCGGCAGCCGACGTCGCCCATCGCACCGCCCATCACGGTGGCGTCTGAGCAGAACGCGACCACGCGGGTGCCGCGGACCTGGCCGACGGCGGCGAGCATGCCGGAGTCGTCGTCGGGGGTGATCAGCTCGAGCGTGCCCTCGTCGAGCAGGGCGGTGAGCCGGTGGACCGGGTTGCGCGGGTCCTGCTCGCGGGGGAGCTTGGCCGGCTTGGTCTGCGTCGCGGTCACGAGCTCGACCCGAACGCGACAGCGACGTTGGCGCCACCGAAGCCGAAGGAGTTGTTGAGGGCCACGATGTCGCCCAGGGGCAGGTCGCGGGCCTTGGTGGCGATGTCGAGCTCGACCTGGGGGTCCTGGTCGTCCAGGTTGATGGTCGGTGGCGAGACCCGGTGGTGGAGGGCGAGCACGGTGGCGATCGCCTCGAGCGCACCGGCGCCACCGAGCAGGTGACCGGTCATCGACTTCGTGCTGGTCACCACGACCTCCGTGGCGTGCTTGCCGAGCGTCGCGTGCAGCATCAGGCCCTCGGCGATGTCGCCCTGCGGCGTCGAGGTCGCGTGGGCGTTGACGTGGGCGACGTCGCCCGGGCTCACGTCGGCCTCGGCCAGCGCCCGGAGGATCGCCCGTGATCCGCCGCGACCCTGCGGGTCGGGCTGGGCGATGTCGTGGGAGTCGGCGGTGATGCCCGCACCGAGGACCGTCGCGTAGATGCGCGCGCCGCGGGCGCGGGCGTGCTCCTCGGACTCCAGCACGAGCACACCGGCGCCCTCACCGAGCACGAACCCGTCACGGGCGGTGTCCCAGGGGCGGGACACCGTCGTGGGGTCGCCACCCTCCGGCCCGCTCGCGGTCTTGGACAGCGCCATCATGTTCGCGAACGCCGCCATCGGCAGCGGGTGGATCGCCGCCTCGGTGCCGCCGGCCAGCACGACGTCGGCGCGACCGAGCCGGATCTGGTCGACGGCCAGCGAGATCGCCTCGTTGCCGGACGCGCACGCGGACACCGGGGTGTTGACCGCCGCACGCGCTCCGACGTAGAGGCTGATCTGTGCCGCCGGGGCGTTGGGCATCAGCATCGGCACGGCGAGCGGGGACACCCGACGGGGCCCCTTCTCGCGCAGCGCGTCGTAGTTGTCGAGCAGGGTGGTGACGCCTCCGATGCCGGAGGCCATCGCCACGCCGACCCGGTCGCCGTCGAGCCCGCCGTCCTGCACCGCGCCCTCCAGGCCCGCATCGGCCCAGGCCTGCATGGCCGCGACCATCGCGAACTGCGAGGACCGGTCCAGGCGGCGGGCCTTGACCCGCTCGAGGACCTCGCTGGGCTCGACGGCGATGCGACCGGCGATCTTGACGGGCATCTCCTCGACCCAGTCGTCGGTCAGGCGCCGCACGCCCGAACGCCCGTGGATGAGGGCGTCCCAGGTGGTGTCCACGTCGCCGCCGACCGGGGAGGTGACCCCGAGGCCGGTGACGACGACTCGCTTGGAAGACATGCTGCTCCTTGGTTCGTCGACCGTGGGTCGACGGGTGTCTCGACGGGCTCGACAGCTGGGTGGATCAGGCCTGGGCGCGCTCGATGAACGCGACGGCGTCGCCGACGGTCTTGAGGTTCTTGACCTCGTCGTCGGGGATCGAGACGCCGAACTTCTCCTCGGCCGCGACGACCACCTCGACCATGGACAGCGAGTCCACGTCCAGGTCGTCGACGAAGGACTTGTCGAGCTGGACGTCGTCGGCGTCGATGCCGGCGACCTCGTTGACGATGTCGGCGAGGTCGGCGCGGATCTCTTCGGTCGTGGCCATGAAGGTGGTGCCTTTCGGTTGAGGGGTGTGATCGGGTGGTGCAGAACTGTGGGGGCCGGGCTAGGGGACGATGACGACCTGCGCGGCGTACGCGAGGCCGGCTCCGAACGCGATCAGCAGCGCGGTGTCGCCGCTGCGGGCCTCGCCCTCCTCGATCATCCGATCGAGGGCGAGCGGGATCGAGGCGGCCGAGGTGTTGCCCTGCTCGGCGATGTCGCGGGCGATCTTGACGTGCTCGGGCAGCTTCATCGCCCGAGCCATCGCGTCGGTGATGCGCATGTTGGCCTGGTGGGGGACGAAGACGTCCAGGTCGTCGATGCCCACGCCGGCCCGGTCGAGGGCGAGCTGACCGATCTTGGCCATGGAGTACGACGCCCAGCGGAACACCGCGTTGCCCTGCATGACCAGGTGCGGCATCTGCGGGGCGTCGCTGGCGACGACGTCACGCCAGTCCTCGCGCTGCCGGATCAGCTCGAACTGCTCGCCGTCGGATCCCCACACGACCGGGCCGATGCCGGGGGAGTCGGTCGGGCCGACCACGGCGGCGCCGGCACCGTCGGCGAAGATGAACGCCGTGCCGCGGTCGCCGACGTCGGTGAGGTCGGAGAGCCGCTCGACGCCGATCACGAGCACATGGCCGGCGCTGCCGCCGCGGACCATGTCCGCGGCCATCGCGACGCCGTGGCAGAAGCCGGCGCAGGCGGCGGAGATGTCGAACGCCGCCGCCTGGTCGGTGCCGAGCTCATGGGCGATCGCGGTCGCGATCGCCGGGGTCTGGATGAGGTGGGTGACGGTCGCGACGATGACGCAGTCGATCTGGCGGGGGTCGATGCCGGAGCGGTCGAGGGCCTTGCGGGCCGCCGCGACCGACATGACCTGCACGGTCTCCTCCGGCGTGGCCCAGCGGCGCTGCTTGATGCCCGAGCGCTGCTGGATCCACTCGTCGCTGGAGTCGATGGCCTCGACGACCTCGGAGTTGGGGATCACCCGCGACGGGCGGTAGGACCCGATCCCGAGGATGCCGGCGTGCCGGGCCCCCTGGGCCTGCTCGATCGTGGCCATCTCAGGCTCCTCCCTCGGGGTGCAGTCGGATCAACGGCTGGCCGGGTGAGACCAGGTCGCCGTCCTCCACCAGCCACTCGACGACCGTGCCGCCGTGCGGCGCCGTGACGCGGGTGCGGTCGCGCAGGCTCGCGATCTCACCGATGGCGATGCCGGGCGCGAGCACCTCGCTCTCGGCGGCGTCGCCGGCCTGGTGGAACGTGCCCTTGGCGGGGGAGACCACCATCCGCCAGGTCGGGCTGGTGTCCATCCCGGACGACTCGCCGTGCTTGGCGCAGAACGCGCGGGCCTCGTCGAGCTGGTCGGGCGTCTTGAGGGCGAAGGTCTCGACGCCCTTGAGCGCGCGCTTGGCGATGCCGGTCAGCGTGCCGGCCGGCGGCATCTCGAGGATGCCGGTGACGCCGAGGTCCTCCATCGTCTCCAGGCACAGGTCCCAGCGCACCGGGCTGGCGATCTGGCCGACGAGCCGGGCGAGCACCTCGCGACCGTCGTGGACGACGGTGCCGTCGCGGTTGGAGATCACGCGGGTGCGGGGATCGTGGACCGAGACGGAGCGGGCGAGTGCGGCCAGGTGGCCCACCGCCGGCTCCATGTGATGGGTGTGGAACGCGCCGGCGACGCTCAGCGGCATCAGCCGGGCCTTGGCAGG
>NZ_JANINT010000083.1 GCF_024509035.1 Nocardioides sp.
CCCGGCGCCGGCGTTCCTTCGCCTGGGCCGCCCTGAGGCGCAGTGCCTTGTCGCGTGCAGTTCGACGCCGACGACTCATGTCCGACCTCCGCTACCGGGACGTGCCTGGGATGCTACGCAGTGAGACGCGCGGGCGGGCCGTTCGGTTGCCGGTGGATCCCCCGTATCAGGGACGCCGGTATCAGGGACGCCTCACGAGCCTCCGCCACAGGGCCAGGACCCCGAGCGTGCTCACCGCGCCGGCGACGTACGACGGCAGCCAGGCCGGCCCGGCGTCGGCGGTCGGACGGGCGGCGACCGGCGGTGAGGGCGGACCCTGCACGAGCGCGGCGGCCTCGACCTCCCGGGCGGCCCGGGCCTCGGGTGCGGTGTGGGCGAAGGCGGCCGCGTAGAGGACCACCCGCGAGAAGTAGTTGATCCAGACCAGGAGGATCAGCGCGATGCCGAAGGCCTGGAAGGCCGGCTGGTCCTTGGTGGAGGCCAGGAGGTACTTCGAGACCTGCTTGAGCGCCTCGAACCCGAGCGCCCCGAAGAGCGCTCCCTGCCACAGCGAGCGCGACGGGGTGGGCGGCTCGGCCGACATTCGGAACACCAGGTAGAACAGCAGCGCGTTGGCGGCCAGACCGAGCACGACCGTCACCAGGGTGGCGATCCAGCCGAGGTCGGCGCCCATGCCGAACCAGCCCACGACCTCGCCGGAGAACCCGCTGACGAAGCCGGTGACGGCGACCGCGACGAGCAGGACCGCGCCGAGCGTGACCAGCGTCAGCAGGTCGCGCAGCTTGCCGCGGACGAACCCCGGCTGCGCGCGCGCCGGCACCTCGAAGACGATGACGAGCGCGTCACGGAGCGCCGAGACCCACCCGAGTCCGGAGTAGAGGACACCGGCCAGACCGATGAGGCCCGCCCACCCCGAGAACGTGCGGATGTCGTCGAGGGAGAGCTGGTCGGCGTCGTTGCCGATGATCCCCGGGAGGATCGAGTTGATCGCCGCGCGCAGGTTCTCGTCGGCGCCGTCGTAGACCTGCGAGAGCAGCCCGACGACGAAGAACGCGAGCGCGATGATCGGGAAGAACGAGAGGAACGCGAAGTAGGTCATCGCCCCGGCCTGCTGACCGGCCTTCACCGCACCGTAGTGCTCCTGCATCCGCACCAGGTGGTCGACCAGCGGACGCTTGCGGCGCACCCGGGCCAGCCGTCCGCCGACCCCTCCTCCGCCCGCCGCCATGAGCTCGGCGCCCTCAGCGGGCCTGGGCCGCCTGGAGCGGGAAGTCGCGCGTGGGACGCCACCCGTCGCGATCGTCGTGGACGTAGAGGTGGAAGCGCTGGGCCTCGAAGGCGCACTCGAAGCCCGCGAGCTCCTCGAAGGCCCGGTCGAGCAGGTCGTCGGCGAGGTGGTGGGCGATGGTGACGTGCGGGTGGTAGGGGTACTGCAGCTCGACGTCCAGCGGACCCCGGCGCAGCGACTTCGCGAGCTGCTCGCAGCGCGAGATGCCCTCGACCAGCGTCACGAACACGACCGGCGAGACGGGGCGGAACGTGCCGGTCCCGCGCAGGTGCACGCGGAACGATCCGGTCTCGGCGGCCACCTCCTCGAGGTGCTTCTCGACCTCGGCGACGTGCAGGTCGTCGATGTCGGTCGGTGGGATCAGCGTGATGTGCGTCGGGATCATCGCGGCGGTGTGGTCGCCGACGCCCCGCCGATAGTCCTGGAGCTCGGAGGCCCAGGGCTCGGGGATCGCGACCGCTACGCCAATCGTCGGCACGTGGGAGACCCTACTGGCCCGCCGGGACGAACCCGACCCGCTCGTAGACGTCGCTCAGGGTCCCGCGTGCGACCGCGCCGGCCTGCTCCGCGCCGCGTCGGAGCACGTCGGTCAGGTAGGACTGGTCCTCGATCAGCTCGAGCGTCCGCTCCCGGAACGGCGTGACGAACTCGACCACGACCTCGGCCAGGTCCTTCTTGAGGTCGCCGTAGCCGCGGCCGACGTAGTCCTGCTCGATCTCGGGGATGGCCCGCCCGGTGAGCGCCGAGTAGATCGTCAGCAGGTTGCTCACGCCGGGCTTCTCCTCGGCGTCGAACCGCACCTCGGAGCCGGAGTCGGTCACCGCGGACCGGATCTTCTTGGCCGACGACTTCGGGTCGTCGAGCATCTCGACGATGCCCGACGGCGAGGACGCGGACTTCGACATCTTCGCCGTCGGGTCCTGCAGGTCGGTGATCTTGGCGGTCGCCTTGAGGATGTACGGCTCGGGCAGCCGGAACGTCTTCTTGTAACGGCTGTTGAACCGCTGGGCCAGGTCGCGGGTGAGCTCGAGGTGCTGGCGCTGGTCCTCGCCCACCGGGACGTAGTGCGGCCGGTAGAGCAGGATGTCGGCCGCCTGCAGGATCGGGTAGGTGAACAGCCCGACACTGGCCGCACCCTCGCCGCCCTTGGCGGACTTGTCCTTGAACTGCGTCATCCGGCGGGCCTCGCCGAAGCCCGTGAGGCACTGGAGCACCCAGCCGAGCTGGGCGTGCTCGGGCACCTGCGACTGCACGAAGATCGCGGAGCGATCGGGGTCGATGCCCATCGCGATCAGCTGAGCGGCGGCGCGCAGCGTGCGCTCGCGCAGGACCTTGGGGTTCTGCTCGACGGTGATCGCGTGGAGGTCGGCGATGAAGAAGAAGGGCTGGTAGTCCTGCTGCAGGTCCACCCACTGCTGCAGGGCGCCGAGGTAGTTGCCGAAGTGGAACGAGTCGGCCGTCGGCTGGATGCCGGAGAGCACGCGCGGCCGGGAGGTGCTCGACCCCTGCCCCGACTCCTGAGGGGACGCCGAGACCTCGGGTGCGGTCGTGGTGGACATGTGGTTCATTCTCTCCCATGGGGGTCGACGCCCCGGCATCCGGGTTATCCGTTTGCCGCCCCTCCGCGGCCCCTGAGAGGGTCCTGCCATGCCTGCGCCCACGCTGACCGACGGCACCGTCACGCTCCGGGCGCACCGCCCCGACGACGCGCAGGGATCCTTCGAGCAGTGCCAGGACCCGTCCTCTCAGCGGTGGACGACGGTGCCGGTGCCGTACTCGATGGACGACGCCCGGTCCTTCGTCGAGGAGTTCTGCCCCTCACGGTGGGTGGACGATGTGGAGTGGATCTTCGCGGTCGAGCACGAGGGCCGGTACGCCGGCACGGTCTCGCTGCGCAACGAGGGCGACGGCCGCGCGGAGATCGCCTACGGCTCGCACCCGGCGGTGCGCGGCACCGGCGTGGTCGAGCGGGCGCTGCGGCTGCTGCTCGACTGGGGCTTCGAGGAGCGCGGCCTGCAGTCGGTCATCTGGTGGGCCAACGTCGGCAACTGGGCCTCGCGCAAGGTGGCCTGGCGCCTGGGCTTCTCCTACGACGGCGTCGTCCGGCGCTGGCTGCCCCAGCGCGGCGAGCTCCTCGACGGCTGGGTCGGCACGCTCCTGCGCGACGACCCGCGCGAGCCGCGCACCACCTGGCGCGACAACCCGGTCCTCGACGGGGACGGCGTACGGGTGCGGCCGTTCACCGAGGCCGACGTGCCCCGGATCGTCACGGGCATCGGCGACCCGGACACGCAGTACTGGCTCGCCTTCCTGCCACGCGACCCCGACGAGGCCGAGGCCCGCACCTTCCTCGAGCGGGTCACCGAGCGCCTTGCGACCAACCACACGATCACCTGGGCCGTCTGCACGCCCGAGGACGACACCCTGCTCGGCGTCGTCGGCCTCTACCGCCTCGGCGAGGAGCCCGAGGTCGGCTACTGGACCCACCCTGACGCCCGCGGCCGCGGCATCACCACCCGCGCCGCCGGCCTCGTCATCGGCCACGCGTTCGAGACGCTCGGGCTCGGGCGCCTCGCCGGCTACGCCGCGGCGCCCAACGTCGCCTCGCTGCGGGTGCTCGAAGCGCACGGCATGCAGCGCACCGGCGTACGCCGACGCGCGGCCCGCACCGGCGACGGCACGCCGGTCGACCTGGTCGGCTACGACCTGCTGGCCGAGGAGTGGTCGGCGAAGCGGGCCGAGCGGTCGACCGAGGCCGACCAGAGCAGCACGGCCACGCCGACGACCGAGAGCGCGCCGCCGACCAGCGCCGGCGCGCGGTAGCCGTAGCCGGCGGCGATCACCACGCCGCCGAGCCAGGCGCCCAGGGCGTTGGCCATGTTGAGCGAGGCGTGGTTCATGGCCGCGCCGAGGGTCTGGGCCTCCCCCGAGACCGTCATCAGGCGCAGCTGCAGGTTGATCACCAGCACCGAGCCGATCGCGGTCACCAGGAACACCGCGGGCAGCAGCAGCCAGCCGTGCGGCGCCGCGGCCCACACGACGAGCATCACCAGGCCGGACCCGACGCCCGACCAGATCAGGGTGCGGAACACCGACCACTCCGCGAGCCGGCCGGCCAGCCAGGTGCCGGCGACCATGCCGACACCGAAGGCGGCGGTGAACACCGGCACCGCGGACTCCGCGAGGCCGCCCACCTCGGTGACCGTCGGGGCGATGTAGGAGTAGACGGCGAACAGCCCGCCGAACCCGACCGCCCCGGCGAGCAGGGTGAGCAGCGCCTGGCCGTTGCGGAAGAACAGCATCTCCCGGCGGCCGGTGGCGTGGGGGTTGCCCGGGCAGGACGGCACGAAGACCAGGATCATCACGATCGCGAGCGCGGCGATCACCGCGGTGGCGACGTACGCCGCGCGCCAGCCGGCCTGCTGGCCGAGCCACGTGGCCGCCGGCACGCCGACGACGTTGGCGACCGAGAGGCCGAGCATCACCGACGCGACCGCACGTCCGCGTCGGGCCGGTGGCGCGAGGCTCGCGGCCACGAGCGACGCGACGCCGAAGTAGGCGCCGTGCGGCATCCCGTCGAGGAACCGGGCGACGAACAGCACGCCGTAGCTCCCCGCGACGGCGCTGAGCAGGTTGAACGCGGCGTAGGCCGCCATCAGCCCGACCAGCAGCCCTCGCCGTGGCAGCCGGGCCCCGAAGACCGCGATGAGCGGCGCCCCCACGACCACGCCGAGCGCGTACGCCGAGATGAAGTGGCCGGCGCTCGGGATCGAGACGTCCACGCCGTCGGCGATCTGCGGCAGCAGCCCCATCGTCACGAACTCGGTCGTGCCGATGGTGAACCCGCCCAGGGCGAGCGCCAGGACCGCCAGCGCGAAGTGCGAGGCCCGATCGCTGGGCTGCAGCCCCGCCGGTGGCGCGGTCGTCGTCATCAGGGGGCGGGCCTTCCGGTCGTCGTGACTCTGCTGAGTCTGCAACCGGACGACCCGTGACGCCTATTCCGCGCCGCGTCGGGCGCGTGCCTCGTAGGCCGCTCGCGCGGCCGGGTCGGCCTGGGCCAGCACGTCGTCGGCGCCCATCGCCTTGGCCATCACCTCCTGGACCCGCCGCGGCAGCGCCTGGATGGCCTTGGTCGGGCCCTGCACCCAGCGCGGCACCCACATCTCCGCGCGGGGCCGGCGTACGACGCTCTCGATGACCTCGGCGACGTCCTCGGCCGTCACCGGCGGCACGCCCTTGGCCGCGGGCACGCCGGCCGACAGCTCGGTCTGCACGACGGTCGGCAGCACCACCGAGACGTCGACGCCGAACGGCGCGAGCTCGGCGCGCGTGGCCTCGCTGAAGCCGACGACCGCGAACTTGGAGGCGGAGTAGGACGCCCCGTCGGCCACGGCCACCCGGCCGACGGCCGAGGCG
Organism: Nocardioides sp.; assembly: GCF_024509035.1. Taxonomy (GTDB): domain Bacteria; phylum Actinomycetota; class Actinomycetes; order Propionibacteriales; family Nocardioidaceae; genus Nocardioides. Next base: position 5,705 of record NZ_JANINT010000083.1, read on the forward strand.
ACGTTGACGATGTGGCCGCGCCCGCGCTCGACCATCCCGGGCGCGACGGCCTTGGTGCCGTTGATCGGCCCGTGCACGTTGACGTCGAAGATCGCCCGGGTCACCTCGTCGGGCTCCTTGAGCACCGACCCGAGCGGCATGATGCCGGCGTTGTTGACCAGCACGTCCCACGGGCCGAGGTGCCCGACCGCGGCGAGGAACTCCCGCCACGACGCCGGGTCGGTGACGTCGAGGCGGGCGGTGGCGACGCGGTCGCCGAACGGCGCGGCCACCTCGGCCAGCAGGTCGGCGTCGAGGTCGCCGACGGCGACCGAGGCGCCCAGGCGGGCGAACCGCTCCACGGTGGCGCGGCCGATGCCCCGGGCACCGCCGGTGACGATGATGGACATTCCGGCGATCTGGCGGGTCGTGGTCATCTGTGGGTCACCTCTGGGTCGGTTCAACGGACGGGTCGGGGGTCGATGCGGACGAGGTCGATCGGCTGCCCGTCCGTGGGGAAGGGCAGCGAGTGGTGGTCGTACGGCGCCTCGTAGCCGGGGTCGACGCTCCAGCGGTAGTGGCGCAGCAGGCGATGGAGGATCGCCTTGACCTCCATGCCGGCGAAGTAGAGCCCGATGCACTTGTGCACCCCGCCCCCGAACGGCTCCCAGGCGTAGCGGTGCGAGCGGTCCTCGCGACGGGCGGGTGAGAACCGCTCGGGGTCGAACCTCAGGGGATCGGTCCAGTACTCCTCCATGAGGTGGGAGAACTGCACGCCGATGGCCACGTAGGTCTCCGCCGGGATCCGCACCCCCTGCACGATGGTGTCCTTGACGGCGCGCCGCACGAGGACCGGCACCGGCGCGTGCAGGCGCAGCGCCTCCTTCATCACCCAGTCGAGCGACTCGAGGCCCTCGAGCTCGGCGAGCGTGGGCTCGGGCCCGAGCTCGAGGGTCTCGGCCCGGCACCACTCCTGCCACTGCGGGTGCTGGCCGAGCAGCTGCAGGATCGTCGAGGTGGTGATGGTGGAGGTGTCGTGGGCGGCCATCATCAAGAAGATCATGTGGTTGACGACGTCCTCGTCGCTGAACCGCTCGCCGTCCTCGGTCTCGATGTGGCAGAGCACCGAGAAGATGTCGTCGGTGCGGGTGGCCCGCTTGGCGGGCAGGTAGTCGAGCAGGAACCTCTCGAGCACCGCGCGTCCGCGGTAGGCGCGGCCCCACCGGGTGAACGGCACGTTGGCGCGCACGACGCCGGCGGCGGCCTGGACGCAGTCGATGAACGCCCGGTTGACCCGCTCCATCTCGTCGCGTCCGGTCTGCGGGGCGCCGCCCATGAAGATGTCCGCGGCGATGTCGAGCGTGAGCTGCTTGAGCGCCGGGTAGGCCCGGAACTCCCGCTCGCTCCCCCAGCTCGCGGTGCCCGCGGCGATGGCGGGATGGATGCGCTCGGCGTACGCCGTCAGCCGGTCGCGCGTGAACGCCTCCTGCATGATCCGCCGGTGCGCGTGATGCTCCTCGAAGTCGAGCAGCATCAGGCCCCCGTTGAAGAACGGCCCGACGATCCGGCCCCACGCCGGCTCGTTGGCGAACGCCTTGTCCTTGTTGCGCAGCGCCTCCTCGCAGGCGTCGGGCCCCAGGAGCATCACCATCTCGTCGAGGATCGCGGGGAACGGCGAGACGGCGCCGTAGGTCTCCCACTGGTGCCGGAAGACGGCGAGCGGATCGCGGGTGTAGTCGAAGAACCGCCCGACGACCGGCCACCCGTTGTCGCCGGCCCGCAGGGCCGGCACCTCGCTGACGTCCGCGCGTGCCCCGGTCGCGGCCCGATCCGCCATGGTGACCTCCTCGTGTCCTGGCCTCACCCTGATTCAGGAAGGGCGTCCTGTCAATGTTCTGGGCGGGGCACTTCGGACCGCTCTCCGACCGTGAGAGGCTGGCGGGCATGGCGGTGCAGGCAGGGGTCTATCGGGGCGTCCCCGCGGCGGAGCGGGTCGCCGAGCGGCGCGCCCGCCTGCTGGAGGCGACGCTCGCGGTCTGGGCCGACCCGACCGTGTCCACCACCATGACCCGGATCTGCGCGGAGGCCGGGCTCAGCGAGCGCTACTTCTACGAGAGCTTCCGCAACCTCGACGAGGCGCTGACCGCCGTGCTCGACGCCATCGCCGCCGAGATCGACGAGCGAGCCACCGCTGCCGCCGACGCCGCCGGCGACGACCCCGCCGGACGCGTCCTGGCCTCGGTGCGCGCGTTCGTGGAGCTGCTGGTCGAGGACCCGCGCAAGGGCCAGGTGGCGATCATCGAGGCCGGCGCGATGCCCGCCCTGCGCCACCGGCGCACCGAGCTCCTCCACCACTTCGCCCAGCGCGCCACCGAGGAGACGCGGATCCTCTGGGGCGAGCGACGGGGCAGCGACCACGAGGACGAGATCGGCGGGATCCTCTTCATCGGCGGCATGGCCGAGCTGATCACCCGCTGGCTCAGCGGCACCCTCGACGCCACCCCGGACGAGATCGTCGACGCCGCCTCGCGGAGCTTCCTCGGTTTCTACCGCTGATGCCCGAGCTCATCGAGCCGGACGCCGGTCGACACGCCGCCTGGTTGGAGTCCCACCGCGAGTGGGGGCCCGGACTCCACGAGGACGGCTTCGGCATCGGCCCCGACGACGAGGTCGACAGTGCCCCCGGCTTCGCCGCCTGGGTGGACAGGCTGCGTTCCCGCCCGGCTCGGCTGTGGTGGATCGTCGAGCAGGAGGTCGTGCTCGGCGGCATCGCGTTGCGACCGTTCACCAACGACGACGTGCTCCGCACCGGGCACATCGGCTACGGCATCCGCCCGTCAGCGCGCGGCCGCGGCCTCGCCACGTGGGCGCTGGCCCAGGCACTGCCGCGCGCCAGGAAGGCAGGACTGGAACGCGCACTCCTCGTGTGCATGGACGACAACGCGGCCTCCATCAGGACCATCGAGCGATCCGGCGGCGTCCTGGACAGGACTGTCGACGACGGGCACGGCCTCGTGCGCCACTACTGGATCAGCCTCTGAGCGCGCTGACGTCATCGAGATCGTGGCCCGCCTGCCGTGCGGAGCTGCGCCCGGAGTCCTGACCTGCCGAGATTCGGTCTGTGAACGGCAGGACCTTCCGCCGCAATGGAGTACCCGGACCAGGATGGTCAAGCGGCGTCGGGGTAGTCGGGGTCGAGCTCGATGGTGAGGGGCGAGTGCCAGAGCTCGATGACCATCGGCCGCAGCAGATCCTCGGGGTGCTGGGCGGTCCGGGGCGTGCTGGGGATCCGGCGGGTGCCGGTGTGGTCGACGAGGTAG
>NZ_JANINT010000084.1:0-3487 GCF_024509035.1 Nocardioides sp.
CTCGCGGGCCGCCCGGTCGCCGACGCCGAACGCCCACCCGAAGAGCGCGGCCTTGGCACCGCCCTCCTCCTGCACCGTCTGGACGACCTTCCCATGGACCTTCTCGAAGACCCGTGGAGGACCGGCCATAAAGGTGGGGCGTACGGCGGCGAGGTTGTCGACGATCCGCTCGAGCCGGCCGTCCACCGCCGTGGGGAAGCCGATCTGCAGCTGCACCGCCTCCAGCATCTTGCCGAACGAGTGGGACAACGGCAGCCACAGGAACTGGAGGTCGTCGAGAGAGAGGATGTCGAGGTCCTGAGCCGCGGCGCCGATGTAGGTCCAGCAGCGGTGCGGCAGCTCGACGCCCTTGGGCTGGCCGGTGGTGCCGGAGGTGTAGATAAGCGTCGCCAGGCTCTCGGGACCGATGGCGGCGACCGTGCGGTCGACCACCGCAGGATCGTCGACGAGACGCCGCGCGCCCAGCGCGACGAGGTCGGCCAGGCTCAGCACCCAGTCCCCGTCGGCGTGACCCTCGATGGTGATCACCCGCTGCAGGTCGGGCAGCTGGTGGCGGCGAGCCCGCAGCTTGGCGACCTGGGCATCGTCCTCGGCGAACACGATCCGCGACCCGCTGTCAGCCAGGATGAAGGCGACGTCGTCGGCACTGGTCGTCGGGTAGACCGTCGTGGTGGCGGCGCCCGCGCACATGATCGCCAGGTCGGCCTGCAGCCACTCCACTCGCGTGCTGCTCAGGATCCCCACGCGCTGCTCGGGCAGTACGCCGAGCGCGAGGAGTCCGGCGGCCAGGGTGCGCACAGTCTCCCCCGTCTGGCGCCACGTCACCGACCGCCAGCCCTCGTCGACCGGGAAGCGGAACGCCTCGAGGTCGGGCGTAGCCTCGACCCGGTCGTAGAACATCTGGGCCAGCGAAGCCGCCCGGTCGCTCAGCGGAGCTCGTCTCGACGCCGTCGTCTCGATCACGTTCCCACCCTCTTCCCGTCGCTCACACTCATCCGGGGTCGAGGGCGGCGCTAGAGGATTTCGTCCTGAGGTGTGACGGTCGTCTCAAGGTCGGGCAGCTCGACGACGACGTCGAGCCGGTTCGGGCCGGCCGGCTCGGCCACCGTCGAGCCGAGGCGGCGCAGCATCGCCAGGGAGGCGGTGTTGTCCGCCGTCACGGTCGTGACGAGCCTGGTGACCCCGGGCGGACGCCGGCGCATGAGCTCGGCCAGCAGCGCGTTCGCGACCCCCCGGCGCTGCCACTCGTCCATCACGGTCACGGCGACGTCGGCTGCGTCGGACTGGTCGGAGTAGCGGATGATCCGCGCGACGCCGGCGGGGATGCCGTTACCGTCCTCGTCGAGGACGAGGAGGACCAGCGCGACGTGGTCGACTCCGTCGACCTCGTCGACCAGGTGGTCGAGCATCGTGTCGGTGAGGTGCGGCACCGCGGCCAGGAACCGGTGGAAGCGGGTCTCCTCCGAGAGCTGCTCGTAACCCGCGCGGACCGCCTCGCGGTCGATGGGCAGCAGCTCCCAGATCAGTGCTCGGGTGCCGTCGGTGAGGCGCGCCTCGGCGAACACCGCGTCACCTCCTGACGTTCCGACCGACGCTGCGGCTGGCCCTCCACGGTACGGGAGGCCGGACACTGCCGGTGGCCCTTTGCGGCCAAGGTCACGGTGCCGGCGGCACGGTGGCGAGGCGGGCGATCAGCTCCTCGCGGACCTGGCGGCGCAGCACCTTGCCGATGATCGAGACGGGCAGCTCGTCGACCTCGAAGACCCGCCGCGGGACCTTGTACGCCGCGACGTGCTCGCGGCACCCGGCCCGCACCGCCGCCTCGTCCATCGTCGCCCCGGGCGCCAGCACCACGACGGCGACGACGTCCTCGTCGCCGTGCTCGGACGGGAGCCCGACCACGGCGGCGTCGGTGATCTGAGGCAGCTCGCGCAGGGCGTGCTCGACCTCGCTGGGATAGACGTTGAAGCCGCCGGTGATGATCAGCTCCTTGATCCGGTCGACGATCGTGAAGAAGCCGTTCTCGTCCATGACGACCACGTCGCCGGTACGGATCCAGCCGTCGGCGAGCACCACCTCCGCGGTCTCGGCAGGGCGCTCCCAGTAGCCGCCGAACACCTGGGGTCCGCGCAGCAGCAGCTCGCCGGCCTCGCCCTGCGGCAGCTCACGGGACGGGTCGTGCCGGTCGACGACCCGCACCTCGGTCGAGGGGAACGGCACCCCGATCGCGCCGATCCTGCGGGCGTCCCCTGCCGGGTTGCCGAGCGCCACCGGCGAGGTCTCGGTCATGCCGTAGCCCTCGACGAGCAGACCTCCGGTGACCGACTCCCAGAGCTCGGCGACCGCGGCGGGCAGCGACATCGCCCCCGAGATGGCGTAGCGGATCGAGGTCAGGTCGACGTCGCGCTCGCGGGCGGCGGCCGCGAGGCGCTCGTAGACCGGCGGCACCGCGGGCAGGAAGGTCGCCGGCCGCCGGCCCATCGCCTCGAGCACCATGTCGACATCGAAGCGCGGCATCAGCACCAGCGTCGCCCCGATGCTCATCGAGAAGGTGAGGCAGAGGGTCAACCCGTAGGCATGGAAGAGCGGGAGGACCGCGTAGACGACCTCGCGACCGTCCACGAGGCCCGGCATCCAGGCCCGGCCCTGGGCGGCGTTGGACCGCAGGTTGCGGTGCGTCAGCACCGCCGCCTTGGGCCGCCCGGTCGTCCCGCCGGTGTACTGCAGCAGCGCCACGTCCCCGGTGGCCGGGCGCGGGTGCGTCGGGTCGAGCGCCGGCCCCCGCACGAGCGCCTCCCAGCGATCGATGCCCGGAGCCGGGCCGGTCATCGCCTCGCGCAGTGCGGTCGCGCGCTTGACCGGCAGACGCAGGGCGAGCCGCTTGAGCGTCGGCAGCGCGGACGGCAGGTTCACCGACAACACGTGGCGCACGCCCAGCGGCGCGACGATGCGGTGCACCATCGGGGCGACCTTGTCCCACGCGACGACCACTGTCGGGCGGTGGTCGGCCAGCTGGAAGGCCATCTCCTCCTCGGTGTAGAGGGGGTTGTGCTCGACCACGATCGCGCCCAGCCGGAGGGTGGCGTAGAACGCGACCACGTGCTGGGGGCAGTTGGGCAGCACGAGCGCCACGCGGTCGCCGGGGACGACACCGAGTCGCCGCAGGCCCTCGGCGGCCCGCGCGATCTGGCCGGCCAGCTCGGCGTACGTCGTGGTCGCTGCGAAGAAGTCCAGCGCCGGCAGCGCCGCGAACCGCTCGGCGGACCGGTCGAGCAGGTCGACCAGCGTCTCCTCGGGCACCTCGATGTCCAGCGGTACGCCGGGCGCGTAGCTGCTCGCCCACGGTCGTTCGTCCGGTCTCATGATGCCTCGTTCCGTGCCGATCCTGGGGGTGACTCGACGTCGCTGCGAAGCCTAGTGGTCGCCGGTCGGGCGCCGTCCGTGCGCCGTCCGTGCGCCGTCCGTGCGCCGGAGATGGTCGCGGGAA
>NZ_JANINT010000084.1:3587-45945 GCF_024509035.1 Nocardioides sp.
GCGCCGTCCGTGCGCCGTCCGTGCGCCGTCCGTGCGCCGGAGATGGTCGCGGGAACACGAATTACACGGATGTAGTTTTAACCTTTGCCATCGGCGTGTCTCCTTGACAATTTCGTCACTTTGTTCCCAACAGGCGTCAACTGTCCCTAGACTCCCACCCGTGACGACGCGATCTCGCCTGCGCGCGCCCCTGACCTCCGCACTCGTCGGCGCGGTGGTCGCGGGGCTGCTGGCGTTCGCACCGGCACCCGCGTCCGCCGCCCCGGTTGCTCCGGTCTCGACCGACACGGGCGGGAAGGCCGGGATGCTCGGCGCGCCCGACCCGAACGGCGAGCCCTCCGCGGTCTTCAAGCGCAGCGCGTACCTCTGCATGGGCTACAACGCGTGCCGCGACGCCGGCATGGGCAACGCCGGCTACGCCACCAACAGCCGGACCATGTACTGGCGCATGTACGCCGGTCACAACTGCACCAACTACGCGGCGTACCGGATGGTCAAGAGCGGGCTGCCGAACGAGCGGCCGTGGTCGGGCGGCGGCAACGCCACCTACTGGGGCACCTCGATGTCCTCGATCACCGACGGCACGCCGCGCGTCGGCGCGGTCGCGTGGTGGAAGGCCAACACCGGGCCTGCCGGCTCCTCGGGCCACGTCGCCTACGTCGAGCGCGTGGTCTCCGCGGACGAGATCGTGATCTCGCAGGACAGCTGGAACGGCGACTTCTCCTGGGCCGTCGTGACCCGCAGCAGCGGCAACTGGCCCAGTGGGTTCGTGCACTTCAACGACAAGCCGCTGACCAACGTCGAGGTCCCGGTCGTCTCGGGCACCCCCAAGGTGGGCGCCGTGCTCACCGCCAGCTCCGGCGCGTGGCGCCCGACGGCGGTGAACGTGAGCTACCAGTGGCTCGCCGACGGCGAACCGGTCGCAGGCGCCGTGGGCACGACCCTCAAGCTGACCCGGGCACAGCTCGACCAGCAGCTGACCGTGCGCGCCACCGCGACCCAGCTCGGCTACCCGTCCGCGTCGGCGACCTCCGTCCCGACCGAGCCCGTGCAGCCCGGGCAGCTGAAGAACCTCACCGTGCCGGCGATCACCGGTGAGGCGAAGGTCGACTCCTCCCTCACGCTCTCCCCCGGCACCTGGAACCCCGCCCCGTCGACGCTCACCTACGCGTGGTTCGCCGACGGTGCTGCGATCCCGGGTGCAGACACGACCACGCTGGCTCTCGGCCCCGAGCTCGTCGGCCGGACCATCACGGCTCAGGTCACGGCGGTGCGCACGGGCTACAACCCCGTGACGGCCGCGGCCGCGCCGAGCCTGCCGGTCGCACCGGGCACGTTCGCCGTCGACACCGCGCCGTCCCTCCAGGGCACTGCGCGGCTCGGCGAGACGCTGACGGTCGACCCCGGCCGGTTCGCCCCGGGCGACGGCCAGGTCGTGGTCGGCATCCAGTGGCTGCGCGACGGCCAGTCCGTGCCGGACGCGACCGGGACGTCGTACGCCGTCACGAACAGCGATCTCGGCAGCCGCATCTCCGCCCGGGTCACCCTGTCGCGGCCCGGCTACACGACGACGACGCTCGAGACGCCTCGCTCGGAGACCGTCAAGACCGACCCGCGGATGCGCCTCCTCGTCACGCCCGGGAAGCACCGCGTCAAGGTGACGATCTCCCTGACGGCCACCGGCGTCGACCAGGTGACCGGGCCTGTCGTCGTCCGGTTCGCCGGCGTCGCCCACCAGGTCACCCTGCGTGGCGGCACCGCGACCCTGCGGATCAAGGACCTGGCGCCGGGCAAGCGCACCATGACCGTGCGGTACGCCGGCAGCGACACGGTCAACCGGCTCGTCGTCACCCGCACGGTCCGCGTGCGTTGAGCCTCGAGGCTCGCCCGGCGCTCAGCCCTCCGGGTGGTAGCCGCAGGCGTCCTCGGTCTTGACCGGGGTGCCGGCGTCGTCCTGGGGACCGGAGGGTGCGCGAGGCTCGAGGGCCTTGTCGACCACCGACTGCATCCACGTGAAGTCGGGGTCACCGGAGAAGAACTTGTCCGAGGACACGAAGGCCATCGACTTGATCTTCTTCTCCTTGACCTTGAGCGCGAGGTCGACGAAGGCCGGCATCAGCTTCCGAGGGACGTCGGTGCGCAGGATCTCCTCCCCCGCCTTCGCGAGGTCCTGGTAGCGGCGCAGCACGTTGAGCGGGTCGGCCTCGTCGATGATGGCGCTGACCATGCAGCGCTGGCGCAGCATCCGCTCGTAGTCGTCGGAGCCCCAGCGGCCGCGGGAGTACCACAGCGCGTGGAAGCCGTCGAGGTGCTGGTCGGGACCCGGCTCGAGGTAGCCGGTCGGTGGGATGCCGAGGTCGGTGTTGCCGTTGATCGCGATCGGTTCGTTGATGTTCACGGTCACGCCGCCGATGGCGTCGACGAGCTGCTGGAAGCCGAGCAGGTTGATCAGGACGTAGTAGTCGACGTGGGTACCCAGGCTGCCCGCCACCGCCTGCTTCACCGCGTCGGCACCCTCGTTCTCGGAGTCGCCGAGGATGTGCGGGTAGAGCGCCGGCACCTGGCTGTAGACGGCGTTGAGCATCCAGTTGCCCGGGTCGCCCTCGCCGCGGAAGCCGTCGGGGAACACCTCGTGCAGTGGGCTGTCCTCGGGGAACTGCGCGTTCATCATGTTGCGCGGCAGGCTGAACATCACCGCCTTGCCGCTCTGGGTGTTCATGCTGAGCAGGATCACCGAGTCGGTGCGGATACCGGTGCGCCCGACGCCGCCGTCACCGCCCAGCAGCAGGACGTTGACCTGCTCCCGACCGGCCCACGGGTCCGCCTCCGTGACGTCCTCGGGAGTGGTCGCGGTCTGCTCGTCGTCGAAGACGGTCGCGACGAAGTGGGCCTGGGTCATCGCGATCCGGACGCTCTGGACGGCCGGCAGGGCGACCAGGATGCACAGCAGCGAGACGACCAACGCCCCGAGACCGCCCTCGAGACGCGTCATCCCGCGCGGACGTGCCATCGCGTACGTCGTCACCACGACGAAGGCCCAGCCCACGAACGCGACCCCGATCACGACGGCCGCCACCCGCAGCCGGGCGGGGTCGAAGGCGAAGTCCACGAGCCGGTTCAGGTCGCGGGCGTAGAGCCCGAGCAGCAGCAGGCCGGCGAGGAACGGCACGAGCACGACGTAGCCGAGGCGGCGTCGGGTCCACAGGTAGCCGGCGCCCGGCAGCAGGGCGCCCATGATCGTGACCCAGAGGGCCCCGGCGAGCGTGCGGGCCCGACGGAAGGTCCGCGCGGGCCGTGCCGCGCGGTGCCGAGGGCGTGCCGCAGACGCGGGCGTCTCCACCGACGTCGACATGCGCGTACCCTCCCGGCCGAACCGAGCAGAGGCTACCGCAGCAATGTCAGGGCACTGTCAGAGCGCGCGCAGGCTGCTCGTCGTACGTGCGACCGCGTTCGGCGCGCACCCAGAGGACGCCGTCGCCGGGCGTCGGGCCCTGCGCCGCGAGCTCGCGCTTGAGCACCTTGTTGGTGGCCGTGCTCGGCAGGTCGGGGGCGATCCGCACGTAGCGCGGCCAGCCCTTGGGCGACAGGTCGGGCTGCGCGGCGAGGAACGTCTCGAGCTCCGCTGGTGTCAGGCTCGCCCCGTCCTGGAGCACGACCGCGGCCATCACCTGGTCGCCGACGTTCTCGTCGGGCACGGCGTAGACGGCGACGCGGTTGATCGCGGGGAGCCGCTGGAGGATCCGCTCGATGGGTGCGGCGGCGAGGTTCTCCCCGTCGACCCGCATCCAGTCGGCCGTTCGGCCCGCCAGGTAGATCCAGCCGTCGGCGTCGCGGTAGGCCAGGTCGCCGGACCAGTACATGCCGTGACGCAGCCGCTCCTCGTTCGCGGAGCTGTCGTTGTAGTAGCCGTTGAAGTAGCCCGCGCCCTGGGTGTTGACCAGCTCTCCCACGGCGCGGTCGGCGTTCGTGAGCGCGCCGTGCTCGTCGAGGACCGCGACCTCGCACTCGGTGACGGTCTCGGGGTCGTAGATCGCGACGCCGTCGGCGCCGCGCCCGATCGAGCCGCGCGGGGTGCCGGGCTCGCGGGTGATGATCACCGCGAGCTCGGTGGAGCCGAAGCCGTCCCACACCTCGCAGCCGAAGCGCCGGCTGAACTCGTCGATGTCGCGATCGCTGGCCTCGTTGCCGAACGCCACCCGCAGCGGGTTGTCCGCGTCGTCGGGCCGCTCGGGCGTGGCGAGGACGTAGGCGAGCGGTTTGCCGACGTAGTTCATGTACGTCACGCCGTAGCGGCGCACGTCGTCGAGGAACCGCGAGGCGCTGAATCGCGCCGGGACGATCGTGGATCCTCCGCAGACGGCGGGGCTCCAGCCCGCGACGACCGCATTGGAGTGGAACAGCGGCATGGAGACGTAGCAGACGTCGTCACCCCCGAGGCCGTAGCGGCCCTGCAGGTTGAGGCCCGCGAACAGCACCATCAGGTGGCTGACCTGGACGGCCTTGGGATCCCCGCTGGTGCCCGAGGTGAAGATCATCATGAACGTGTCCATCGCGCCCACCTCGCGGTACGGCGTCAGCGGCCCGGCCGCGGCGACCAGGTCGGCCCACTCCTGGGTCGAGGTGTCGAGGACCCGGACGCCGTCGAGGTCGAGACCCTCGAGCAGCGGCCGGTGCTCGGCGTCGGTGACCAGCAGCTGGCACTCGGCGCGGTGGATGTCGGCGCGCAGTCCCTCCCCCCGGCGCGTGGTGTTGATGCCGCACAGCACGTAGCCGCCGAGCGCCGCGCCGGCCATCGCGCGCAGCATGTCCGGGGTGTTGCCGAGCAGGGTGCCGACGTGCAGGACCCGTCCGCGATCCGCGACGCCGATGAGCGCGGCCGCCACGGCCTCGGACTCGGCCACGTGCTCGCGCCAGGTCCAGCTCTGCTCGGCGTACCGGACGGCGGTGTGGTCGTCCTCGGCCCGCTCCCGCAGCAGCTGCTGCACGGTCTCCGCCACGTGGTTCCCCCTCGGTCGCCCCTCGCTCGCTGACGCGCGTCAAACTAGGCGACGATCGACTAGTCTGCAACACGTTCTAGTTCCATGACGCGTCGGGAGGCACCGTGCCCAGCCGCTCCGCGAGCCGGTATGCCGCCCTGTCGCGCGCGGAGTTGGCCACCCTCGTCCCCGAGCTGCTGCTGGTCGGACAGCTCATCGACCGATCCGGCATGGCGTGGTGCATCTCGGCCTGGGGCCGCGAGGAGATGGCGCAGATCGCGATCGAGGAGTGGGCCGGCGCCAGCCCGGTCTACACCCGTCGCATGCAGCGCGCGCTGGGCTACGAGGGCAGTGACGTCGTGACGATCTTCAAGGGGCTGCAGCTCGACATCGGCGCTCCCCCGCAGTTCATGGACTTCCGCTACGAGGTCACCGATCCCTGGCACGGCACGTTCCACCTCGACCACTGCGGCGCGCTGATGGATGTCGAGCCGATGGGCGAGGAGTACGTCGTCTCGATGTGTCACGACATCGAGGACCCGACCTTCGACGCCACCGCGGTGGCGACCAACCCGCGCGCGCAGGTACGGCCCGTGCACCGTCCGCCGCGCTCCCCGGCCGACCGGCACCCGCACTGTGCGTGGACCGTGACGATCGACGAGTCGCACCCACCGGTGGAGCCGCTGGCGCCGTACTTCACGATCGCGGCGACGCGGGCCGCGACCCTCGACCTCGATCCGATCGACACCGCGGACGAGGGCGCTGGCGACTACTCCGGTCCGCTGGTGGGCGACGTCGACTTCGCAGCGTTCTCACACTCCGCACTCGTGCGGATCGCCGACGAGGTGTGCCTGCAGATGCACCTGCTGAACCTCTCCTTCGGGCTCGCCGTCCGGGCTCGGGCCGTCGACGGGACGCAGGCGCTCGAGGTCATGACCAAGCAGCTGGTCGGGATCGCCGGGATCGCGGCCGAGCGGATCGCGCGGGCCCTCGACCTCGACGACCCGGTGCGGGTCCTCGAGCTGCACCCGCTGCTCAACCCGGCGGCGTACGTCGACGCGACGGTGCTCGACAGCGCGGTGAGCGTGCGCCCGGGGGCCGCGACCCAGGACGGCGCGTGGATCGCGCTGTGCGGTCCCGGGCGCGAGCGTCCCCTGCAGGCCGTGGTGCGCGCGGTCGACCCCCACCTCGACGTCGAGGTCTCGGGCACGGCCGCGGAGTGGACGGCGCGGGTCGTGCGCCGTCGCGACCCGGCTCCCGAGGCCGACGAGGTGGCGGTGACCCGCTTCAGCACCGGCTCGTCGTTCGCGTTCGAACCGCGCAGGTCGCTCCCGATCACGCCCGTGTGAGGCTTCAACCACCCGTCATACTGGATCGGTGCCCATCACCCGTGGCTTCACCGGCCGACGCCGGCCCGAGCGCCCCGATCGGCTGCCGCCGGGCCAGTACGACACCGGCAGCTCCTGGCCCACGCTGACCGCCGAGGCCACGCCCAGCCTCTCCCAGGAGCAGTGGGAGGAGCAGTGGCGGATGAGCGTCGACGGGCTGGTCGCCGAGCCGCACAGCTGGACCTGGAGCGAGCTCCAGGCGCTGCCGCGCTCGTCGTACGTCGGCGACATCCACTGCGTGACCACGTGGTCGAAGTTCGACATGACGTTCACCGGGGTGAGCGTCGACACCCTGCTCGAGGTCGCGCGGCCGCTGCCCGAGGCGGCGTACGTGCTCGCGCACTCCACGACCGGGTACACGACCAACCTCCCGCTCGCGGACGTGACCGGCGGCAAGGCCTGGGTCGTCTGGGAGGTCGGCGGCTCGCCCCTCCCACGCGGGCACGGCGGCCCGGCTCGGCTGCTGGTGCCGCACCTCTACTTCTGGAAGTCCGCGAAGTGGATCACCCGGCTCGAGCTGCTCGAGCACGACCGCCCCGGGTTCTGGGAGCAGAACGGCTACCACGACCGCGGCGATCCCTGGCTCGAGCAGCGTTACCAGGGCGACCCGTGAGGAGGGGCCGATGACGGCTCCCGCCGGCGGCTGGACGACCGGGACGATCATCGAGATCGACCACCCGACCGACCGGCTGGTGCGGCTGCGCCTGCACGTCGACGACCGGGTCGACCACATGCCCGGGCAGCACTACGTCGTGCGGCTGCGGGCGCCCGACGGCTACACCGCCCAGCGCTCCTACTCCGTCGCGTCCGACCCCGACGACCCGCTGCTGGAGCTGATGGTCGAGTGCCTGCCGGGCGGGGAGGTCTCGGGCTTCCTCCACGACATCGCCGAGGTGGGCGACGTGCTCGAGCTGCGCGGACCCATCGGCGGCTGGTTCGTGTGGGAGGGCGACGTGCCGGCGGTGTGCCTGGCCGGCGGCTCCGGGGTGGTGCCGGTGGTGGCGATGACCCGGTACGCCCGACGGCTCGGCCTGCACGACCTGCTGCGGGTCGTGGCCGTGGGGCGCACCTGGTCCGAGCTGCCCTACGCCGCCGAGCTGCAGCGCTACGGCGCCTTCCTCGCCCTGACGCGGGAGAACCTCGGCGACCGGGTCGCGGCCCCGCCGTACCCCGCCGAGATGGAGACCTTGGTCCACGGGGCGGAGCGGGCCTATATCTGCGGCTCGGTCGGGTTCGCGTCGTACGCCACCCGGCTGCTCCAGGAGTCGGGCATGCGCGCCGACGCCATCCGTGTCGAGCAGTTCGGCGAGTCGGGCTGACGCTGGCCGCTCCCCGGAGGTGGTGCGGTTTGGTCACCAACGACATGCCCCGGGGCGGAATCTCTGCCGTTGGTGACCAAACGACACACATTCCCGGCGGGGCGGAGCCGTCAGGTCAACCGACGTCCATCGTCCGGATGCGCTGGAAGTTGCGCCCGCCACGCCGGAACGTCGCGGCGACCGGGGCCGGCACGCGGTGCTCGGGCAGGGGCTCGGGGTCCCAGGCGCAGTCGCGGACCTGCTGCAGGTCGGCGTCGTACGCCGCCGGGCTCGCGTCGAAGCGGAGCGGACCGGTCACCACACCACGGTGGAAAAGCCCGTCCTCGTCCCGGGTCCAGACCTCGGCACCGTCGGGGACGGCACGGAACCGCTCGAGGCGGGCCGCGGTCGGTTCGTCGGCCGTGCGGGCGCCCATGCCCACGACCCCGAGCACGAGGGCCCGCTCGACGGCCGCCCAGCGGTCGACGTCGTCGAGACGCGACTGCATCGGCGCGCGAAAGGTCGGCACCCTGGCATCGTAGGGACCGACCGTAGGGTGGGCCCGTGAGCGAGGCGTTCGGACACTTCAGGGTGGGGTTCGTGACCGGCGCGACCCCGGACAAGTGGGCCGGCGTCTGGCGCACCCGGTTCGCCCGCGACCCCCTCGAGCTGGTCCCGCTGGCCCAGGAGGAGCAGGAGGACCGCGTCCGCGAAGGCACCCTCGACATGGCGATCGTCCGGCTGCCGATCGACCGCGACGGGCTGCACTGCATCCCGCTGTACGACGAGCTCCAGGTGGCGGTGATGAGCACCGAGAACGTCCTCACCCTCGCGGAGGAGGTCACGACCGCCGACCTCGCCGGGGAGCAGCTGGTGCTCCCCCATCCCTCCGGCTGGACCCCCGAGGTCGAGCAGCTCGCGTGGCCGGTGATGACCGTCAAGGACGCGGTCGAGGTGGTCGCCGGCGGCACCGGCGTCGTGATCGTCCCGATGTCGATCGCCCGGCTGCACCACCGGCGGGACGTGACCTACCGCGTGGTGAGCGACCTCGAGCCCACGAAGGTCGGCCTGGCCTGGCTCATCGACAACGACGACCCGTGGGTGCAGCGTTTCATCGGCATCGTGCGCGGGCGGACGGAGCGCAGCTCGCGGGGGTGAGCGTCCTCACGGTTTCTCCGGACCCGCCACGCGGTAGTGGTCACTGATGAGCACCGACCAGCAATCCCCTGCCACCCACCGGGCTGCGGACGCCCTGAGCTCCCCCGCGGCCGACGTCGTACCGCACCCCGCCCTGGACACCGCCGTCGAGGAGCGACGCCCGAACGGCACGGGTGTGGACCGCGTCGTGTTCGGCGTGACGGCCGCCGCGGCGGTCGCCTTCCTGGTCTGGGGTTTCGTGAGCACCTCCTCGCTGGCCTTGGCGTCCTCGGAGGCGCTCGGGTGGACGATGACCAACACCGGGTGGCTGTTCGTCCTCACCGCCAGCGGGTTCGTCGTCTTCGTGCTCTGGCTGGCGCTGAGCCGCTTCGGCAACATCCCGTTGGGCCGTGACGACGAGGAGCCGGAGTTCCGGACCATCTCCTGGGTGGCCATGATGTTCAGCGCCGGGATGGGGATCGGGCTGATGTTCTACGGCGTGAGCGAGCCGCTCACCCACGTCGTCACACCGCCGCCCGGCACGGGCGCCGAGGGCAACCCGGCAGCCGTCCAGCACGCGATGGCGACGACGCTGTTCCATTGGACGCTGCACCCGTGGGCGATCTACGCGGTGGTGGGGCTCGCGATCGCGTACGGTGTCTACCGAAAGGGGCGCGTCCAGCTCATCTCCGCGGCCTTCGAGCCGCTGCTCGGGCGGCGCGCCCACGGCGGCTGGGGACGCGTGATCGACATGCTCGCGATCTTCGCGACCCTGTTCGGGTCGGCGGCCTCCTTGGGCCTGGGTGCGCTGCAGATCCGCAGTGGCCTGCAGATCGTGACCGGGATCGGGAGCGTCGGCAACGCCGTGCTGGTCCTGATCATCTCGGTGCTCACCGCCGCGTTCGTGCTCTCTGCGGTGTCCGGGGTGGCCAAGGGCATCCAGTGGCTCTCGAACATCAACATGGTGCTGGCCCTGGCCCTGGCACTGTTCGTGTTCGTCCTCGGCCCGACGGTGTTCATCCTCGACCTGGTGCCGACCGCGCTCGGCAGCTACGTGCAGGACCTCGCGATGATGTCGGCGCGGACCGGCGCCGAGGGCACCGACACGAGCGAGTGGCTCCAGTCGTGGACGGTCTTCTACTGGGCCTGGTGGCTGTCGTGGACACCGTTCGTGGGCATGTTCATCGCCCGCATCTCGCGCGGTCGGACGATCCGTCAGTTCGTCAGCGGGGTGCTGCTCGTCCCGAGCCTGGTGACGCTCGTCTGGTTCTGCATCTTCGGCGGCGCGGCGATCGACCTGCAGCGCAGCGGCACCGACATCGCCGGCGCCGGAGCAGTCGAGGAGCAGCTCTTCACGATGCTGGAGTCCTACCCGCTCGCGACCGTGGCGAGCGTGGTCGTGATGGTGCTGGTCGCCATCTTCTTCGTCTCGGGCGCCGATGCCGCCTCCATCGTGATGGGGACGCTGTCGGAGCGGGGGACGCAGACCCCGCGACGGGCGACCGTGGTGTTCTGGGGTGTCGCGACCGGAGCCGTTGCCGCCGTGATGCTCCTCGTGGGTGGGGACGAAGGACTCACCGGGCTGCAGACGCTGACGATCGTCGGTGCTCTGCCCTTCGTGCTGGTCATGGTGGGTCTGGCGGTGTCCCTCGTTCGAGACCTGCGCTCCGACCCGCTCATCGTCCGGCGCCGGTACGCCGAAGAGGCGGTCGAGCAGGCCGTGATCGCGGGCGTCACCGAGCACGGCGACGACTTCGTCATCGCGGTCGACCGCGACCCGCAGGCGGATCCCCAGTAGCCCTACCAGCTCGTGGCGAGCGGGCGTCCCTCGTGGAAGCCGGCGGCCGACTGCACACCGACGACGGCGCGCTCGTGGAGCTCGGTGAGCGTCGTCGCGCCGGCGTACGTGCAGGCCGAGCGCAGCCCGGAGCAGATCTGGTCGACGAGGTCCTCCACGCCGGGGCGGGCGGGGTCGAGGTACATCCGCGAGGAGGAGATGCCCTCCTCGTAGAGACCCTTGCGGGCCCGCTCGTACGCCGACTCTCCGGCCGTCCGGCTGGCCACAGCGCGAGCCGAGGCCATGCCGAACGACACCTTGTAGGCGCGGCCGTCGGAGTCGAGCATCAGGTCGCCGGGAGACTCGTGGGTGCCGGCGAACCACGAGCCGATCATCACGGCCGAGGCGCCGGCCGCCACGGCGAGGGCCACGTCGCGCGGGTAGCGCACTCCCCCGTCGGCCCACACGTGCTTCCCGAGGTCCCTCGCGGTGCGCGCGCACTCCAGCACCGCGGAGAACTGCGGCCGACCGACGCCGGTCATCATCCGGGTGGTGCACATGGCGCCCGGGCCGACGCCGACCTTGACGATGTCCGCCCCGGCCTCGACGAGGGCGCGGGTGCCCTCCGCCGACACCACGTTGCCCGCGGCGACCGGCACGGCGGGATCGAGGGCGCGGATCGCGCGCAGCGCCTCGAGCATCCGGTCCTGGTGCCCGTGCGCGGTGTCGACGACCAGGCAGTCGACGCCGGCCTCGAGCAGGTCACGCGCCTTCTGGGCGACGTCGCCGTTCACCCCGACCGCCGCGGCGACCCGGAGTCCGCCCTGGTGGTCGACCGCCGGCGGGTAGAGCGCGGCGCGCAGCGCGCCGGTCCGGGTCAGGACACCGACCAGCCGTCCTCCGGCGTCCACGGCTACCGCCAGCGGTGCGTGCTCGCGGTCCAGGGCGTCGAAGGCAGCCCGCGGGTCCGCGGCCTCGTCGAGGAGGACGGCCGGCGCCCGCATCACGTGCCGCACCTGGGCGAACCGGTCCACGTCGACGCAGTCGGCCTCCGCGACCACGCCGACGGGTCGGCCCTCGTCGACCACGACCGCCGCGCGGTGCGCGCGCTTGGGGATCAGGGCGAGCGCCTCGGCGACCGTCTGGTGCGGCGTGAGCTCGATGGGGGTGTCGAACACCAGGTGGCGCGACTTCACGAACCGCACGACCTCGGCGACGACGGGCGTCGGGATGTCCTGCGGGATCACGGTGAGGCCGCCTCGCCGGGCCACGGTCTCCGCCATCCGCTTGCCGGCGATGGCGGTCATGTTGGCGACCACGATCGGCAGCGTGGCGCCGGTGCCGTCGGTGGTGGCCAGGTCGACGTCGTACCTGCTGGCGACCGCGGAGTGTCGCGGCACCATGAAGACGTCGTCGTAGGTCAGGTCGTGGTGCGGGGTGACCGCGTCGAGGAACTGCACGTCGGGTGAGCCTACGCGCAGGCCCCTCCCTAGGGTGGCTCCATGGCCTTCGTCGAACCCGGGGACCCCAGCGAGCTCGCGGACACCGCCCGCACGGCCTTCGCGGAGGCGTACGGCGGACCACCCGCCGTCGTGGCGCGGGCGCCTGGCCGGGTGAACCTGATCGGCGAGCACACCGACTACAACCGGGGACTCGTCCTGCCGGTCGCCCTGCCGCACGCGACCTACGCGGCGATGTCACCGCGGCCCGACGACGTGGTGCGGATCGGGAGCCTGGAGGAGGCCGAGCCGTGGACCGGCACGCTCGGCGCGTTGGGCCCCGGCGACGTCGAGGGGTGGGCGGCGTACGTCGCCGGCGTGCTCTGGGCGATGCGCGACGCGGGGTACGACGTCCCGGGGGTCGACATCCTCGTCCACGGCACCGTCCCCCTGGGCGCGGGCCTGTCGAGCTCGGCCGCCCTCGAGTGCTCCGTGGCGCTGGCTGCGTGCGGGGTCCTGGGCATCGACCCCGACCGCGCGACGCGTCACGAGCTCGTCACGGCCTGCATCCGGGCCGAGTCCGAGGTCGCCGGCGCTCCGACCGGCGGGATGGACCAGACCGTCTCGATGCTGGCCTCGGCGGGCGCGGCGCTGCTGATCGACTTCGAGGGCCTCGTCGAGACCGCCGACGTGGCGCTGGGTCTCGAGCGTGCGGACCTGGCCCTGCTCGTCACGGACACCCGGGTCTCCCACGCGCTCGTCGACGGTGGGTACGCCGCGCGCCGGGCCGACTGCGAGGCGGCCGCCGCGACGCTGGGCGTGCCGTCGTTGCGCCAGGCCACGCTCGAGGACGTCGAGGGCCTCCAGGACGAGCGCATCCGGCGCCGGGCGCGCCACATCGTCACCGAGATCGCCCGGGTCCGCGACACCGTCGACGCGCTCGAGACGAGGGACTGGACCGCGATCGGACGGGCCTTCCGCGACTCACACGTCTCCATGCGCGACGACTTCGAGATCTCCTGCCCCGAGCTCGACGTCGCCGTCACCACCGCGGTCGAGGCCGGCGCGGTGGGCGCCCGGATGACCGGGGGCGGCTTCGGCGGCTCCTCGATCGCCCTCGTTCCGACGGACCGGCTCGACGCCGCCGTCCGAGCGATCGACGCGGCCTTCGTGGCCGCCGGCTTCGGCGCACCGCAGCACCTGCGCGCCGAGCCCGCCGCCGCCGCCTCGCTCCTCTCCTCCGGCTGAATCTCTGTCGTTTGGTCACCAACGGCAGAGATTTCGCCCCGGGACATGTCGTTGGTGACCAAACCGCAACGGTCGCGCCCTGTCCGCCCGCCTCGGCGACCGGCCGGCTGATGCATGTCGTTTGGTCACCAACGGCAGAGATCGAGCCCCGGCGCATGTCGTTGGTGACCAAACGGCGAGCCACCCGAGCCACCCGAGCCGGCGGACCTCAGGTGGCGGACACCCCGATCCGGCCCTGGCGGAACGCAGCGACGAACAGGGCGTGGTCCTCGCGGACCCGGTCGGCGTAGGACAGGGCGAAGTCGGTGACCCAGGCGATCAGCTCCTTGCGGCGGCCATCGAGCACACCGGCGATCGCCTCCTCGACCTGGAAGTCGACGAGGTCCTGGTCGCTGTCCTCGTCGGAGGCGCAGTGGATCTTGGCGGTCGCCCGGCCGAGGAGGTCGACGACGCTCTTGACCTGGTCGGGCTCGGTGAGCCCGGACCAGTCGAGGTCGACCTCGTAGGGCGAGAGCTCGGACACGACGTACCCGACCCCGTCCAGGTCGGTGTATCCGAGCAGCGGGTCGGTGTGGGCCTGCAGCGCCCGCTGGCTGACGACCGTGCGGTGCCCCTCGTGCTCGAAGTACCGCTCGACGTCGGCCGAGTTCACGAACCGGCTCACCGCCGGGACGTTCGCCTGCTTCATCGACAGCACGACGTCGTTGTCGAGCGCCTGGCTGTAGCCCTCGACGAGCAGGTTGTACGCCGGCAGCCCGGCGCTGCCGATGCCGAAGCCGGACTTCCCGACGACGTCACGCAGGTCGTAGAACAGCGACCGGTCGAACCGCTTGTCCTCGGGGATCGAGTCGAGGTAGCGCTCGAACGCCGCGACGACCTTCGAGCGCTCCCGGCGTCCGAGCCGGCGCACCGAGCCGTCCTCCCGCAGGCCCCGGGTGCCGTCGGTCACCACCGTGAGCCGGTCCAACAGGTCGGCCCGCCGCCGCAGCCGCGCATCGACCAGGGCGTCGCGGATCGGCCCCTCGGTGTTGTCCAGGTGCAGCGCGAAGTCGTCGTCGTCCTCGCTGCGCCGGTAGGCGTCGACCTGAGCGAGGTAGGAGCGCAGGTACCGGCCGACGAGGCGGCGTACGTCGTCCTCGGGCAGCGCCTTCTGCCAGCCGACCAGTGCGAGGGACGCGGCGAAGCGCTGCAGGTCCCAGGTGAAGCGCCCGAGGTAGGCCTCGTCGAAATCGTTGACGTCGAAGACCAGCCGACCGTCGGAGTTGAGATAGGTCCCGAAGTTCTCGACGTGCAGGTCGCCGTGGATCCAGATCCGGCCGCTGCGCTCGTCGGCGAACGGATCCTCCGACGCCGTGACGTCGGCGTAGAACAGGCAGGCGGTGCCGCGGTAGAACGCGTGCGGGTCCGACGCCATCCGCCGGTACTTTCCCCGGAACGCGACGGGGTCGGCCTCCATCAGCGGCGCGAACGCCTCCTCGAGGGTCGTCACGATCAGGTCGCTGCGGTCGTCACGGGAGTGGGCCATGCCACGCAGCATGCCCAGACGGACTGGGTACATGCTTGGGACCAAGGCACGACCGACCTCCATCGATCGAAGGGACCACCGTGGCCAGGAAAAGCCCGCTCAGCAAGCTCCAGGAATCCGTCGTCGGCACTGTGAAGGGAGCGATCACGCATCCCGTCGAGTCGGCCGAGAGGGCCGTCGAGCAGGCCAAGGGCACGATCTCCCTCGGCAAGCTGGTCGCGGGGCAGGTCACCAAGACCGCGGCCGGCGCCGTCACGAGCCGCCTGGGCAACCGCGGCGGTACGCCGTCCGCGCCGGTGCGGCCCAGCGACGAGCCTCTCCGCGCGGTGCCCGACGCGCCCAGCGAGCCGACCGCGTCCACCGCGCCGCCCGCGGCTCCCGCGCCCGCACCGGCGAAGCGGACCCCCGCCAAGACCCCCGCCAAGACCCCCGCCAAGGCCCCCGCCAAGAAGGCCACGGCGAAGAAGAGCACGCCCACCCCGACCAAGCCTCCGGTGACCGACGTCGCCACCGAGCTCGTGAAGGAGCAGGCCGCCCAGCAGCCGACGCCCGAGCCGACCACCGCGCCGACGACGTCGATCGACGCCGCCGCCGACGCCACCCACGTCGACGCGACCCCGGCCGACGTCGCCAAGAAGGCCACGGCGCGCCAGCCTGCCGTGAAGGCGGCCGCGACGAAGTCTCCTGCGAAGAAGTCCACGGCGAAGAAGTCCACGGCGAAGAAGACCGCCGCCAAGACGCCCGCGAGCTCGCCGGGCGCCAAGCTCCCGGTCAAGAAGGCCGCGCCGGCGGTCGAGGGCGACCAGGGCTGAGCAGGCCCACCACGCGCTCACAGCACCAAGGGCGCCGTCGGGGTCGGAAGACCACGACGGCGCCCTGTCGCTGTGCTGCCGACGCTGTGCTGCCGACGTGCGCTACGCCAGCACGCCTACTTCAGCTCGCCGCTCGTCAGGCCGAGCACCCGGCGGGCCACGATCAGCTGCTGGATCTGCTGGGTGCCCTCGAAGATGTCGAGGATCTTGGAGTCGCGCGCCCACTTCTCCAGCAGCTCGGACTCGCTGAACCCGAGGGTGCCGGCCAGCTCGACGCACGACAGCGTGATGTCGGTGCCCGCCCGGCCCGCCTTCGCCTTGGCCATCGAGGCCTCGAGCGAGTTCGGCTGACGGTTGTCGGCCATCCACGCCGCCTGCAGCATCAACAGGTGCGCGGCCTCCCAGTCGGCCTCGAGCTGGAGGAACTTCGCGGCGGCCGCCGACTGCGTCAACGCCGGACGGTCGTAGTCGACCACGACGCCGGCCTGCTCGAGCAGCTCGCGAGTGAGGTCGAGGGCGGCCTTGGCGCACCCCACGGCCATCGAGGCCACGAGCGGTCGAGTGTTGTCGAAGGTCGCCATCGCGCCGGCGAAGCCCTGCTTGGTGTCGATCTCCGGCGAGCCCAGCAGGTTCTCCTTCGGCACCCGGCAGTCGTCGAAGATGATGGTCGCGGTGTCGGAGGCCTTGATGCCGAGCTTGTGCTCGAGCCGCTCCACCCGCATGCCGGGCGTGCCCTTGGGCACCACGAACGACTTGATCGCCGCCCGCCCGAGCTCGCGGTCGAGCGTCGCCCACACCACGACGGCGTCGGCACGCTCCCCGGAGGTGACGAAGATCTTCTCGCCGTTGAGGACGTACTCGTCGCCGTCGAGCACGGCGGTCGTCTTGATGTTCGCCGAGTCCGACCCGGTGCCGGGCTCGGTGATCGCCATCGCCGCCCAGACGCCGTCGAAGCGGGCGAGCTGCTCCTCGTTGGCCACCGACGCGATCGCGGAGTTGCCGAGGCCCTGACGCGGCATCGACAGCAGCAGGCCGACGTCGCCCCAGCACATCTCGGCGATCGACATCACCGAGGCCAGGTTGGAGCCGTTCTTCACCGTGCCGGCATCCGTCGGGGACTCCTCACGGCGGACGCCGGCCGCACCGGCACCCTCGGCCGCACCGGACTCGGAGAGCCCGTCGATCATCGCGGCCAGCATGTCGAGCTCCTTGGGGTACTCGTGCTCCCCCTTGTCGTACTTCCGCGAGATCGGCCGCAGCATGTTCATCGCGACCTGGTGGGCCTGGCCCACGAGAGGCCGGAACTTCTTGGGATCGTCCAGGTTGATCGCCATCAGATCAGCACCGCACCTTCCATCACGCCGACGGCCCGGAGGTCGCGGTACCACCGCTCCACCGGGTGCTCCTTCACGTACCCGTGGCCGCCGAGCAGCTGGACGCCGTCGAGACCGATCTGCATGCCCTTCTCGGCACACAGCCGCCGCGCGAGGCCGACCTCACGAGCGAACTCCTTGCCCGCGGCGGCGCGCGCCGCGGCCTTCCACGTCAGCAGCCGCATCGCCTGCAGCTCGATCGCGATGTTGGCGACCATGAACGCCACGGACTGGCGGTGGGCGATCGGCTCACCGAACGCCTCGCGCTCCTTGACGTACGGCGTCACGTAGTCGAGCACCGCCTGTCCGGTGCCCACGGCGAGCGCACACCAGGCCAGGCGGGAGAGGCGCACGCACTCGGCGTACGTCGTGCCGTCGGTCGCGCCGAGCACCGCGTCGGCCGGGACCGAGACGTCGGTGAGGACCAGCCGGGTCAGGCCAGCCGCCCGCACGCCCATGCCGGGGTCGGCGACCACCTCGAGCCCGGGCGTGCTCGACTCGACGAGCACCAGCACCGGCGCACCGTCGAGCTGCGCGCCGACGACGAACAGCTCGGCCTCGGCGCCGCGCACGACAGCCGACTTCACGCCGTTGAGGACCAGACGGTCACCGTCGCGCACGGCCGTCGTCGCCGGGGCCAGCGGGTCGAAGAGCACGCTCGGCTCGCCGAGCGCAAGCGCCGCCGCCGGCACCGACGCGTCGCCGGAGGGCTCGGTGAACGCCGGCAGGTAGGTCTGCTGCTGCTCCTCGGTGCCCCAGAGGCCGATCGCGGTGGCGACCGATCCGGGTGCGAGGGAGGCGACCGCGAGGCCCATGTCGCCGCGCGCGAGTGCCTCGGCGACCAGGGCACCGGCGACCGCCGAGCGCTCCTCGGAGATACCGCCCAGCTCCTCGGGCAGACCCAGGATCGGCAGGCCGACCTCCAGTCCCGCCGCGAGCACCTCCGCGGGGGCCGCGCACGCCTCATCGGCCTCGGCGGCCGCGGGGCGGAGCACCTCGGTGGCGAGCTCGGTGACGACGTCGACGAGCATCTGCTCGTCCTCGGTCGGCGTGAGGTCGAAGACGCCGGTGCGCGGCGCACTGGTCGGGCGCGCGCCGGCGCTGCCGCCGCGCCCGGCGCGGGCGAACTGGCGACTCGCGGTCGTGGCGGTCTTGAACCCGGCCCGGGTCACGGTGAAGACGCCCTTCTCGGTCTGCTTGCGCAGGCCGACCCGGTCGAGGACGTCGCTCTGCGCGAGCCGGCTGAGCGCGGCGACGGCGTACCCGATCGGGTCGCGCGTCTCCTTCGAGGACAACCCGTGCTTGCCGCCGGGCCTCAGGCTGTGGATCAGGGACATGGCCACAATGTAACTCGCAGTTACACTCCGGGCTACAGGCCGCGCCGTGGGTCGGGTCACACGCTCGATAGCCTGGCCCCATGCCCCCCACGCCGGACCAGGAGTCAGCCCGCGCGCCGTACGGTCCGCTGCCGAGCGGTGGCACCGTCCGCCCGATCACCCGGTGGGGCACACCCGTGATGCACCGGCCGCAGGAGCCGGTGACGGCGTACGACGACGAGCTGCGCACGCTGGTCGCCGACATGGTCGCGACGATGTACGCCGCCGACGGCGTCGGTCTCGCGGCCTGCCAGATCGGCGTCGACCGGGCCGTCTTCGTCTTCGACTGCCCCGATGCCTCCGGTCGCCACACGGTCGGTGTCGTCTGCAACCCCGTGCTGGCCCTCCCCGAGGGGCGCGACCGGCAGCTCGAGGAGGACGAGGAGGGCTGCCTCTCCTTCCCCGGCGCGTTCGTGGAGTGCGCGCGCCCCGACCACGCCTCGGTCACCGGCACCGGGCTCGACGGCGAGCCGGTCGAGTTCGCCGGCGACGGGATGCTCGCCCGCTGCCTGCAGCACGAGACCGACCACACCCTCGGCACCGTGTTCGGCGACCGTCTCTCGACCAAGCTGCGCAAGAAGCTCCAGAAGGCCCACGACCGGCTGGCCGAGGACTACCCCGCCGACTGGCCCGCCTGACCGACCCGGGCTGGCCCGGCCTCGGCGTCACGGCCGGGCCGCCGGAGGCGTGCGGTTTGGTCACCAACGACATCTGGGAGCGCTCCCGGCATGTCGTTGGTGACCAAACGGCAACGGGCTACCGTCGCGCGGTGACGTAGCAGGCCACGGCGGTGGCGGCGGCGACGTTGAGCGAGTCGATGCCGTCGCGCATCGGGATGATCGCGCGGCGGTCGGCGGCCTGCTCCCACCGCGACGAGAGGCCGTGGCCCTCCGAGCCGAGCACGAGGGCGACGCGGTCGAGGCCGGCCACGGCCTCCTCGATCGGGACGGCGTCGGGTGCCAACGTGAGTGCCACGGTGGTGAAGCCGGCGGCCGACAGCGACGGTAGGGCGTCGTACCAGTCGGGCAGCCGGGTCCACGGCACCGAGAAGACCGTCCCCATCGCCACCTTCACCGAGCGCCGGTAGAGCGGGTCGGCGCACCGGGGCGCGAGCAGCACGGCGTCGAAGCCGAGCGCGGCTCCCGAGCGGAAGATCGCGCCGACGTTCGTGTGGTCGACGATGTCCTCGAGGACCAGCACCGACCGAGCGCCCTCCAGCACCGAGGACACCGAGGGCAGTGGCCGGCGCTCGAGCGAGGCAAGTGCGCCCCGGTGGACGTGGAAGCCGGTGACCTCCTCGGCCAGGGCCTCGGAGAGGACGTAGCAGGGTGCGTCGGTGCGGGAAAGGACGTCGTCGAGGCCCTCGAGCCAGCGCGGCGCCATGAGGAACGAGCGCGGGGTGAAGCCCGCCTCCACCGAGCGGCGCACCACCTTGGCCCCCTCTGCCAGGAAGAGCCCGTGCTCGGCCTCGAGGTGCTTGCGCAGCTCGACGTCGCGCAGGTCGCGGTAGTCGGCGAGACGCGGGTCGTCGGGGTCGGTGATCTCGAGCAGCGTGGCCATCAGGCGAAGTGTGCCGGATGGGCCACCGCGACGACGTCGCCGACCACGATGATCGCCGGTGGGCGTACGTCGTGCGCCGCGAGCTCGGTGGCCAGCGTGCCCAGCGTGGCGAGGACGGTCCGCTCCCCCGGCATCGTGCCGTTGCACACGACCGCGACGGGGGTGGTGGCGGGCCGGCCGCCCTCGACGAGCACCTCGGCGATCAGCGGCGCGTTCTCGACCGCCATCATCAAGACGACCGTCCCGGTGAGGCGACCCAGCGCCGCCCAGTCGACCAACGACTCCGGGTGGCCGGGCGGAAGGTGGCCCGAGACGACCGAGAACTCGTGGGCCACGCCGCGGTGGGTGACGGGGATGCCCGCGACGGCCGGCACGGCGATCGGGCTGCTCAGGCCGGGGATGACCGTCACCGGCACGCCCGCCTCACGGCAGGCGATGACCTCCTCGTAACCGCGCCCGAAGACGAAGTTGTCGCCGCCCTTGAAGCGCACCACCCGCTTGCCGGCCAGCGCGCGCTCGACGATGACGCGATTGATCTCCTCCTGCAGGGCCGAACGTCCCCGGGGCAGCTTGGCCACGTCGATGAGCTCGACGTCGGCCGGCAGCTCCCCGAGCAGCTCGCGCGGAGCGAGCCGGTCGGCGACGACGACGTCGGCCTCCATCAGCGCCTTGCGGCCGGCCACCGACATCAGCTCGGGGTCCCCCGGACCGCCTCCCACGAGGACCACACCCGGTGACCGGTCGCGCTGGTGGCGGGCCACGATCGTGCCTTCGCGCAGCCCCTCGAGGATCTCGTCGCGGACCGCCGCGGAGCGCTGCGGCTCCCGCTGTCCGAGGACCGCGACCGTCACGCCGGCGTGCCGCCCGACGGCGGGCGTCCAGGCCGTGGCGCGGGTCGCGTCGTCGGAGCGCACGCAGAAGATCCGGCGTGCCTCGGCCGCGGCGGAGACCTGCTCGTTCACGGCCCGGTCGTCGGTCGCGGCCACGACGTACCACGCCTCGTCGAGGTCGCCGTCGGCGAAGCCACGCTCGTGCCAGGTCACCTCGCCCGAGCCGACCATGCCCTCGATCGCGGGCGTGACCGCGGGGCTCACGACGTGGACGTCGGCCCTGGCCGCGATCAGCTGTGGCACCCGCCGCTGGGCGACGTGTCCCCCGCCGACCACCACGACGCGGCGGCCGGTCAGTCGCAGCCCCGAGGGGTAAGTCGTGTAGTCGTCCATCGACCCATCATCGCGGCCGCACGGACCGCGTCCGTGGCGAGCGTTCAACCACCGGACTACGTTGAGGGACAGCCTCACGCTGAGCTATCCACGCACCATCTCATCTCAGGAGCGTCATGAGCCTCGACCGACCCGTCAGCCCCAACCCGTACGACCTGCTGCCCGCCGTCCCGTCGTTCACGGTGACCAGCACGGACGTCACCGACGGGCAGCCGCTGAAGGACGACCAGGTCGCCCACCTCGGGAACACCTCGCCCCAGCTGTCGTGGTCGGGAGCGCCGGAGGGCACGAAGAGCTACACCGTCACCTGCTTCGACCCCGACGCGCCGACGCCCAGCGGGTTCTGGCACTGGGTGCTGGTCGACCTCCCGGCCGACGTCACGGCCCTCGACGCCGGCGCCGGCGCCGAGGGAGCGGATCTCCCCGGCAACGCGTTCATGTGCCGCAACGACGGCGGCGCCAAGGCGTTCGGCGGCGCCGCACCGCCGCAGGGCGACCAGGTGCACCGCTACTTCTTCGTGGTGCACGCGGTGCAGGAGGAGACGCTGGGCGTGGACTCCGACGCCTCGCCCGCGGTGGTGTCGTTCAACCTGGCGTTCAAGACCGCCGGTCGCGCGATCATCCACGGCACCTACCAGCACTAGTGCTGTACGTGCGCTTGAGCCCGTGAGACCGTCGAGGGCATGCGTGCCTCTCGGACCCTGCTTCTCGCCGCCCTGACCCTGGTGGCCGGCGCCCTCGTCGCTCCCGCCCCCGCGAGGGCGGACGGGGAGACCTGTCGCGGCCAGGCAGCGACGATCGTCGGCCACTCCGGCGAAGCGGTCCACGGCACCGATGGCGACGACGTGATCGTGACCAATGGTGCGAGCGAGACGTACGCCGGCCCCGGGGACGACACCATCTGCGTCGTGGGCGACTTCGAGCCCTACGTCGACGCCGGGGACGGCGACGACGTCGTCGACGCGACGAGCATCAAAAGCCTCCGCAACGGCGTACGGGTGGATCTCGGGCGCGGTTCCGACACGTTCGAGGGCGCCAACGGTCGGGATGAGGTCACGGCCGGGACGCTGCACGCCGATGACGGGATCGACCACGTCGCCACCGGTCGAGGCAAGGACACGCTCACCACCGGCGACGCAACCCCCGTCAACCACGACGACGTCGACCTCGGGGGTGGCAACGACGTTCTCAATCTCCTGTCCGAGCGCAACGACGGGAGCCTGCACGGGGGCCCCGGGCTGAACCGGGTGAGGCTCGTGTTCTCGACACCGCGGGACAGGGTCGTCGACGACCGGGCCGGTCAGGTCAGGGTCGACGGAGCGGTCGCCGCTTTCTGGACCGGCTTCCACGTCTCGGCGATCGACGGCGAGCAGGACGCCAGCGTGACCTACCTCGGCACCGAGCAGGACGACCACGTCGAGGTCAACGAGGTCGGCCTGCGGAGCGCGGACCTCGGCTCGGGCGACGACTGGCTCTGGCTCCTCCGGCTCGGTGACGCCCCGCGCGACCGCATCGACGGCGGGACGGGCCACGACTCCGTGCTCGTCTACGACCCGGAGGCGGTCGACCTCGACCTGACCCGCGATCGTCTGTCGGGCTACCGGGTGATCGACAACGAGTACTACCGCGCCGTGGCACGCACCGTCAGCCTCCGTGGCAGTCACAGGGCCGACACCCTCAGCGTCGACGGCTGCTCGGTCATCGTGCGGGGGTTGGGCGGTGACGACGACATCTCGTGGGCCGACGCCGGTCAGGCCTGCCGACGCAACACCGACCTCCGGCTCTACGGCGGCAGGGGCGCCGACCGGCTGGTCGGCAGCCCGTACGACGACCACCTCGACGGCGGGTCCGGTGTCGACCGGGTCCGCGGCCGCGAGGGCACGGACTGGTGCCGCGGGGAGTTCCGCCGTTCGTGCGAGCTGCCGTAGCGCCTCAGGCGCCGCGGAGCAGCTCCTCGAACGGCGTCGGCTCGGCGAACTCGTCCTCCACCGAGCGGGTACGTCGCGCGGGCGCGCCATGCAGCAGTGAGACCAGCTCGCCCGCGGCCCGATCGATGCGCTCGTCCAGACCGCGGTCCCCGAAGTCCTCGCTGGCGGCGAAGACCCCCGTGGGAGCCACCGTCGCGTGCAGATAGGTGAACAGCGGGCGCAGCGCGTGCTCGAGCACCAGCGAGTGCCGCGGAGTCCCGGCGGTCGCCCCGATCAGGACCGGCTTGCCGTCGAGCGTCCCTGGTTCGAGGACGTCGAAGAATGTCTTGAACAGCCCGGAGTAGCTCGCGGAGAAGACCGGCGTGACGACGACGAGTGCGTCGGCCCGGCGGACTGTCGCGATGGCCTCGGCCAGCTCGCCGGTCGGGAAGCCGGTGAGCAGGTGGTCCGCGAGCGGGTGCGCGAGCGGCCGGAGCTCGACCACGTCGACCTCGACCGGCTCGTGGGCCGCCCGCACGACCGCCTCGGCGAGACGGTCGGCGAGCAGCCGGGTCGAGGACGGGACGCTCAGGCCCGCGCTGACGACCGCGATGCGGGTCATGCGGGGTCCCCTCGGAATCGCGGGCTGGAGGAGCGAAGCGGGGGAAGCCCGCGATTGCGTGGGGTGCTCATACCTGGACCTCCTCGCGGTCGGTGGTGCCGGTGACGTCGTCGACGGCGTGCACGGTCGTGTCCTTGGCACCGCCGGCGGCGGCGACGAGCGAGGCGTGCGTGGGGGCGTCGGGGATATGGGCGGGCCGACCCTCCGCGAAGCCCTTGCGCAGCTCGGGAAGGATCTCGCCGAGCAGGTCCAGCTGCTCGAGCACGGTCTTCAGCGGCAGGCCCGCGTGGTCGACCAGGAACAGCTGGCGCTGGTAGTGCCCGACGTAGTCGCGGAACGACAGCGTCCGCTCGAGCACCTGCTGCGGCGAGCCGACCGTCAGCGGCGTCGCCTCGGTGAAGTCCTCGAGCGACGGACCGTGGCCGTAGACCGGCGCGTTGTCGAAGTAGGGCCGGAACTCGTTCACCGCGTCCTGGCTGTTGGGGCGCATGAAGAACTGACCCCCGAGCCCGACGATCGCGGTGTCCGCCGGACCGTGGCCGTAGTGCTCGAAGCGACGCCGGTAGAGCTCGACCATCTGCTTGGTGTGGCCGGCCGGCCAGAAGATGTGGTTGTGGAAGAAGCCGTCACCGTAGTACGCCGCCTGCTCGGCGATCTCGGGACTCCGGATCGAGCCGTGCCACACGAACGGAGCGACGCCGTCCAGCGGACGCGGGGTCGAGGTGTAGCCCTGCAGCGGCGTGCGGAACCGGCCCTCCCAGTTGACGACGTCCTCGGTCCAGAGCCGGCGCAGCAGCGCGTAGTTCTCGATCGCCAGGTTGATGCCCTGGCGGATGTCCTTGCCGAACCAGGGATAGACGGGGCCGGTGTTGCCGCGGCCCATCATCAGGTCGACGCGGCCGTCGGTGAGGTGCTGGATCTTGGCGTAGTCCTCAGCGATCAGCACGGGGTCGGTCGTGGTGATCAGCGTCGTCGCGGTCGAGAGGATGATGTTCTCGGTCTTCGCGCCGATGTAGGCGAGCGTGGCGGTCGGGTTCGAGGCGATGAACGGCGGGTTGTGGTGCTCGCCGGTCGCGAACACGTCGAGCCCGATCTCCTCGGCCTTCGTCGCGATCTCGACGGTCGCCTTGATGCGCTCGTGCTCGGTCGGGGTCCGACCCGTGGTCGGATCCGGCGTGACGTCGCCGACGGTGAAGATGCCGATCTGCATGTCCGCTCACTGTCCTCAGGTAGTTGAATCGCCAATCACCTGATCAAACGATACGGGGACGCGCGCTATTCCTGCGACCATCTGCCCGTGAACACCGTGCGCGGCCTCGCCGCTCCCCGCGTCGCCGCCTGGGTCCCTGTCGTGGTGCTGGCGCTCACCGTAGGTCAGCTCGCGGTGGCCGAGTGGGCGCCCGGGATCGACCGGTTCGCCGACAAGGCCTTCGGAGCGCGCCTGGTGGCCTATCCCCTGCTCATGCTCCTCGCCCCGGCGATCTGGTGGGCGGCACAGCGACGGCGCACGCGCGCGGAGCCGGCTCCCCACGGCGCCTTCGCGTTGATCATGCTGCCGTTCCTGGTGGACGTGACCGGCAACAGCCTCGACCTCTACGACGCGATCGGCTGGTGGGACGACCTCAACCACTTCGCCAA
Organism: Nocardioides sp.; assembly: GCF_024509035.1. Taxonomy (GTDB): domain Bacteria; phylum Actinomycetota; class Actinomycetes; order Propionibacteriales; family Nocardioidaceae; genus Nocardioides. The sequence continues at coordinate 28,887 of NZ_JANINT010000084.1, forward strand.
CTGGGCGCTGCTGCTCACCGGCATCGGGCTGCTCACCTGCCGTCAGGTCGAGCCGATCTGGGCCGTCGTGGTCCTGGTGACAGGTCTCGGGTCGATCCTCGCCATCGGCTGGGAGCTCGGCGAGTGGTTCACGTTCATCCGGCACGGCACCGAGCTCGACACCGCCTACGAGGACACCCTGGGCGACGAGGCCCTCGGGACCCTCGGGGCACTGGTCGCCGGGCTCGTGGTCGGACGGATCCTGACGCGGGCTAGGCGCGCGGCGTCGCGGTGACGACGACGTTGCTGAGATAACGCTCGCCGTCCCAGTCCTCGCACGTGATCAGCACCAGCCGGCCCGAGACGTCCTGGCTGAACAGCTTGGTCGCGTGGTCGGCGATAGTGCCCTTGCTGAAGATCTTCACCCGCTGCACGTCATAGCGGATCGTGCCCCGGTCAGTGCGCACGACCACGAGGTCACCCGGCTCGACGTGCTCGAGGTCGTCGAGGGCGCCGCCGCCGGTGTGCACGGTGTGACCGGTGACCAGAGCGCTGCCGCGGGCAGCCCCCGGCTTGGCGCCGTCGGCCCACCAGCCGAGACGTTGCGGGTCGCTCGGCGGGATGAGCGTGCGGTCCGGCGCGCGCACCGGCAGCACCGGCGCATCGACTCCCAGGCTGGGGATGCGCACCCTGGTGGGGGCACCCGGCTTGCGCGGTGCGCGCACAGCCTCGGCCGTCGTCCCGGTCTCGGGCGTGGCATTGCTCGCCCCTGCGGGATCAGCGGTCATCGCCTGCGTGCGGTTGGACTGGGTCCACCACAAGGCGACGCCGAGGGCGATGAGGACGACGCCCACCGCCGCCACCCATCCCGGGTGGCGACGCGTGGACGTCATCTGCATCCCTCCGTCAGGACCGGGTCAGGCACGGATCAGGCACGCGACCGGTTGCGCAGCACGACGGCGGCTCCGGCCAGCACCAGCACGAGCGAGATCAGGGTCAGCGGGAGCGGCGAGCGCGCCCACTCGGGCAGCGCGGAGCTCTCACCCGCGTCGACCGCGGTCGGTACGGCGGCGCTGTCCGACGCCACCGCGGCCTCGTCGGCCTGGTCGCCCGCGACGAAGGTCTCGCCGAGCACGCCCTGGTCGGTCGTGCCGGCCGCGTCGTCACCCTCGACGGTGCCGCTGCCGACGCCGGCGTCCCCGGTGGAGGTGTCCTCGTCGGTGTCGGGCGCGGTGGTCTCCGGCGCCGTCTCGCCCGCGCACGGCTCGACCCAGAAGACCTTCGACTTGGTGTCGTTGCCCAGCGAGTGCGGCGTCGCGACCGTCAGCTTCACGTGGTAGCCCTGCTTCGGGTGCGGCTCGCCTTGGAACGTCAGGGTGTAGGCCTGGCGCCCGTCGAGATCGGTGCCGCCGCCAGCGGGGTCCCCACCCACGAAGACCTGGGACGGCGAGGTGCCACCCAGCACCACGTCCGACGTCGGCGCCTGAGCGGCGAAGGTGACCGTCGAGACGACGTCCGCGCCCTCGTCGAAGCCGAACCACTCGACGAAGAACGTGCAGCCCGGGTGCGGGTTGTTGCTCGGGTGCCCGACCTCATCGCCCGGGCCGGCGATCTTCACCGTCCCGTTGTTGCCAGGAGGATTGCCGGGCGTGTGGCTCGGTCCGTGACCCTGGCCGTGACCCTGGCCGTGACCCTGGCCGCCCTGGTGTCCGGGGTTCGCGACCTGGCCGGGCGCGTGTGCGTGTCCCGTGTGCTTGCCCTTGTCCTGGCCCTGGCCGTTCTGGCTCTTGTCCTTGCCGCTCTTGTCCTTGTTGCTCTTGTCCTTGCCCTGGCCCTGGCCGGCGCCCTGCGCCGGGTCCTTGGTCTGGCCCAGGTGCTGGCCGTGGTCGGTGTGGTCGGGCTTGGGGTCGGCAACAGCCACGCCCCCCAGCGACCAGGATCCGAGAATGCCAGCGGTGACGAGCGCAAGAGCGCGCAGGCGTACCGAGTTCCCCATGAGACGTGCTCCATTGTCCAGGCCGCGAGCTGCGGCAGTAGTCCCCCGACTGACAGGGAGGTTGCCGGGGAGACACCTGTTGGAAACCTCTTATCCAACTGGTCTAGACCGGTCCTACGTCACACCCGGGCCAGGATCAGGACCGCGCGGTCGTCGTCGCCTCGCGCCACGCGCCGCACGATCCGCCGCGCCGCGCCGTCGTAGCCATCGGTCACCGCCTCGCGCGCGGTCCGCCGCAGCCACGCGATCCCCTCGTCGAGATCGGAGGTGCGCGACTCCACGACGCCGTCGGTGTAGAAGAGCAGCGCCTCTCCGGGGGCGAGGACTCCGGTGCTCGCCACCAGATCGGGCCGGCGGGTGATGCCGAGAGCCGTGCCGCGGGCATTGTCGACGAGCCACTCCCCCTCGACGCCACACCACCGCAGCGCCGGAGGATGACCGGCGCTGACGATCGAGTACGAACCGTCCTCGAGGTCCACCAGGACGTGGACCGCGGTCGCGAAGGACTCGTCGGAGAACTGGCGGAGCAAGAACCCGTTGGCCGCCTCGAGGAGGGCGATCGGCGGCAGGCACCCGATCAGGCCTCCGAGGGCCCCGGCGAACTGCAGCGCCTGGGTCGCTGCCGCGACGCCCTTGCCGCACACGTCGACCAGGATCATCTCCAGGTGGCGCTCGTCCTCGTCGAGGTCGGCAACGAGGAAGTCGCCGGCGTAGCCGGCGCCGTGGGCCGCGAGCATGGCCGACTGGCAGGTCCAGCCGGCCGGGAGGGCCGGCACCTTGCCCTGCGCTTGGAGCCGGTCACGCAGGTCGACCAGCATCGCCTCCCCCAACGACCCGGGCAGGCCGCTGCGCTGGCGGCTGGACTGCAGGAGCAGCAGCGCCGCGGCGACGACCATCGTCGCCACCGCCGTGAGTCGGGCACCCGCGATCTGACCCTCGTGGAGCACCGCACCGAACCCGGCGGCGAGAGTCACGCCGGTCAGCACGAGCATCGGCATGAACCGCAGCAGCAGCATGCCGAACAGCAGCCAGACGACGTACGCCGTGAGCGGCATCAGGTCGTAGTCGGTCAGCGAGACCACGAGCGAGGCTGCGACGCCCGCCAGGAGCAGCCCGAGCGCCAGGACCTGGCTCGAGGCACTGCCGGTGCGCCACGCGGCCACCCGTTCGTTGACACGGTCGTTGACGAAGCGCGCCGCCCGAACGACGGCGCCCGAGACCCCGACCGCAGCTGCCACGCCGCGAGCCTAGGCGTCCGCCGGGCGGTTTCGCGCCCGGCGTTCCGGATCCGGCGATGATCTGTGGAGAAGGGCACCGACCGGCCGACGGCGGTGACCGCTAGCCTCGAGCGATGCGATGGCTCGCCGCGATCGTCGCCTCTTTCCTCCTTCTCCTCGCCTCGCCAGGTGCTGAGCCCGCCGGAGCCGCCGCGCCCACGGGACTGGACCGGCCGGGCCGCAAGGAGATCGCCATGCAGCTGGTGTCCAGTGCCGAGAGCTCCACGCTGGACTGGCGGGCGCAGTACACCTACCTCGAGGACATCGGCGACGGCCGCGGCTACACGGGCGGCATCATCGGGTTCTGCTCCGGCACCGGTGACATGCTCGAGCTGGTCGAGCGCTACACGCGCGCCCACCCCGGAAACCCGCTGGAGCGCTTCCTGCCCGCGCTGCGACGGGTCACCGGAACCGACTCCCATGCCGGGCTCGGACGGCCGTTCGTCCGCGCCTGGCATCGCGCCGCTCGCTCCTCCGCCTTCCAGCGGGCCCAGGACCAGGAGCGGGACCGGGGCTACTTCGACCCGGCGGTCGGGCGGGCGAAGCGCGACGGCCTGCGCACCCTCGGACAGTTCGTCTACTACGACGCGATGGTCATGCACGGCCCCGGACACGACCGGCTCAGCTTCGGCGGCATCCGCCGTGCGGCGATGCGGCACGCGTCCACCCCGGCCGAAGGCGGCTCCGAGGTGGCGTTCCTCGACGCGTTCCTCGACGTACGCAGGCGGGCGATGCGCACCGAGGCGGCCCACGAGGACACCTCGCGCATCGATACCGAGCAGCGGCGCTTCCTGCGCGAGCACAACCTCGGCCTCCGGCCGCCCCTCACGTGGTACGTGTACGGCGACCGCTTCCACATCGGCGCCTGATCACTCAGGCGAGCGGCGCCCGTAGCGAGACCCTCGCGGCGCACCGCTGACCGGCCACGTCGACCTCGAACCGCCCGGACGCGAGCCAGTCCTCGGTGACCGGCCCGTCGTGGCGGACGTAGCCCAGGCCGACCCAGGAGCCGACGGTCTCACCCCAGGCAGCGCTGGTGACCTGCCCCGCGGGGCGACCCTCGCGCAGCAGGAGCTCACCGCCCCACAGCATCGGTGCGGGCGACGCCACGACGAGGCACACCAGCCTGCGCCGAGATCCCCCGACCCGTAGCTCCGCGCGGTGCGCCTCGAGCGCAGCGCGACCGACGAAGTCCTTGGCGCCGTCGAGCGCGGTCGCGAACACCAGCCCGGCCTCGACCGGCCCCACGTCGGGCGTCAGCTCGCGGCCGAAGGCGCGGTAGCCCTTCTCCAGTCGCATCGACTCGATCGCGTAGTACCCCGCGTTCGTGGCCCCACCCTGGGTCAGCGCGTCGTGGACTGCGAGCGCCCCCGCCACCGGCACCATCAGCTCCCAGCCGACCTCGCCGACGTAGGTCATCCGAGTCGCGCGCAGCGGCACGCCCGCGACCGTGACCAGCCGGCCGGTGGCGAACGGGAAGATGGCGTCGTCCCAGTCGTCGGACGACAGGCTCGCGAGCAACGCGCGGGAGCGTGGCCCCATGACACCGATCACCGCGTGCTGCTCGGTGACGTCCTCGGCCGGAACGCCGTGTCGAGCAAGCCAGTCGAGGTCGCGCACGGTGGTCGCCGAGCTCGAGACGAGCAGGAACTCCTCGGCCCCCGTGCGGGTGACCGTCAGGTCGGCCTCGTACGTGCCGCGCTCGCTGAGGAACGGCGTGTACACGCACCGCCCGACGGGAACGTCGACGTCGGCGGCGCACACCCACTGCAGGCCGGCCAGGGCACCCGGCCCCGCCACGACGTACTTGGAGAAGGACGTCTGGTCGAACACCGCGACGTCGCCCCGCGTCGCCCGCTGCTCGGCGGCCGACCAGGGCCGCCACGACGGCTCGTCCCAGGCGTACTGCAGGGCCGCGCCGGGCGGCCCGAAGACGTTGGGGCGCTCCCAGCCCATCCGGGTGCCGAAGAGCGCGCCGGCCGACGCCAAGCGCTCGTGCAGCGGAGAGGTGCGTTGGGGGCGGCCCGACTCGAGCTCGCGGTTGGGCCACGGGACGGCGTAGTGGAGGCCGAGCACCTCGGCGACCCGGGATCGCAGCCAGGTGTTGTCGGCGTGAAACGGCGCGAACCGTCGTACGTCGACGCCGACCAGGTCCTCTTGCGGCTCGCCCGCGACGATCCATTCCGCGAGGGCACGTCCGGCACCGCCCGCCGAGGCGATGCCGACCGAGTTGAACCCCGCCCCCACGTAGTACCCGGCCAGCCCTGGAGCCTCGCCGAGCAGGAACTGGTTGTCGGGCGTGAACGACTCGGGCCCGTTGTAGAACTTGCGGATGCCGGTCTCCTCCAGCGCCGGGATCCGCAGCAGGGCCTGGTCCATCAGCACCGAGAAGTGCTCCCAGTCCTCCTCGAGCAGCTGGAACTCGAAGGGGTACGGCAGGTCGTCGGGCGAGAGCCACGGCTTGGCCTCCGGTTCGAAACCACCGACGACCAGGCCTCCCGTCTCCTCCTTGAAGTAGGTCCAGCCGTCGGGGTCGCGCATGATCGGCAGGTCGGGGTGGGCGCCCTCGACCGCCTCGGTCACGACGTAGAAGTGCTCCGCGGAGTGCAGCGGGATCGTCACGCCGACCTGGTCGCCGAGGGCCTTCGCCCACTGGCCGGCGCAGTTGACCACCACCTCGGCCTCGACGGTGCCCTGGTCCGTGACCACCCCGGTCACCCGCCGACCCGTGGCGGCCGCCTCGACGGTGAAGCCGGTGACCCGGACCCGCTCGACGACGTGGGCGCCGCGCAGCCGCGCGCCCTTGGCGAGCGACTGGGTGAGGTCGGTCGGGTTGACCTTCCCGTCCCCCGGGAGCCAGATCGCGCCCAGCAGGTCATCGACCTGCATCGGTGGCCAGAGCTCCGCCGCGCGCTCCGGCGAGATCAGCTCGCAGTCCATGTCGTACGCCGCCGCATTGGCCGCTGTGCGGCGCAGCTGGACCATCCGCTCCTCCGTGCGCGCGACGATGACACCGCCGACGTTGCGGTAGCCGGTGGCCAGGCCGGTCTCGGCCTCCAGCGAGGCGTAGAGCTCGGCGGAGTACTGCACGAGGCGGGTGCCGCTCTCCGATGCCCGCAGCGGACCCACCAGTCCGGCCGCGTGCCAGGTCGTCCCGCACGAGAGGACGCCCTGCTCCAGGAGCAGCACGTCGCTCCAGCCCAGTCGGGTGAGGTGGTAGGCGACGGAGGTGCCGATCACCCCACCACCGACGATCACGACGCGTGCACGGGACGGGAGCTCAGCCATCGGCGACGTCCTCCAGGAGCTGGTGCAGGTCGGGTCCTCGGAAGACCGCCGCCGCCTTGTCGAAGCGCTCCATCCCCCAGGAGCGGAAGTCGAACTCGATCGGGCTCGCCGCCTCCTGGATGAACCCCCACAGCGACCAGCCGTAGGCGCTGCACAGCATCTGCAGGCGGACCCGCGCCAGATCGGCGCGCGCCAGCGTTCCGTAGTAGGCCTCGACGTACGCCTCGACCTGATCGAGCCCGAAGTCGCACTCCGTCGCAGTGTTGCCGAGCTCGAACGCAGCGTCGTTGTTGCCGGAGTACTCGTAGTCGATGAGCCAGACCTTCGCGCCGTCGTCGATGAAGTTGGCGGCGAGCAGGTCGTTGTTGCACGGCACGAGGGGCCGGGCGGCCATCGCCAGCACGCGGCGTACGTCCGACCACGCGTCGGCGTGGTCGTCGTAGCCGGCCGGGATCCGATAGCCCCGCCTGCGCACCGTCCGGAGGTAGGCGGCCTGCCGCTCGAACATGTCGAACCGGGTGCCGAACGCCGGCCCCGCGTGCAGGACCCCGCAGGAGGCCGCGGCGCGCCGGAGGACGTCGGCGTCCGCGAAGTCGGCGTTGACCAGGGGCTTGCCGGCGAGGAACTCGATCACCAGCAGCCCCAGGTCGGGCCGGTACTCCACGACATCGGCCGCCACCCCCACGGAGGCGGCGATGCGCGTGTGAGCCGCCTCGGCGTCCCGGTCGATGCCGAGGGCCACCGGGTCTCCCTGCGACCACCGCACGACCAGGTCGAGCCGGGGCCCACGGTCCTCGGTCACGACGTGGAGGTTGATGTTGGTCAACCCGCCGGGCAGCTCGTCGACACGCCAGGACCGCCCCGCCAGACAAGCGAGGCGGTCCAGCGCAGGAGCACCCACGCTCAGCTGTCGAAGGCCTCGACCACGGCCTGGTCGATGGTGTGCTTGGGGCCCGTGAACCAGTGCTTCGCCGACGCCTGCCACCAGATCGCGAGCAGCAGCAGCGTTCCGAGGGTGACGATGGGCGCGTAGTTCACGAACTTCCACTCGAAGTCGGCCTCGCTGAAGGGATTGCCGCCCGGCAGCGACGGCATCATCAGGTAGATCGTGACGATCACGATCTCGGCGACCGCCAGCGGGTTCATCCACCTGTACTTCGACCCGTTGTTCCACGAGCCGACCTCGAAGCTGCTTCCGTGGCGCCAGCGCAGCCAGATCGGGATCGCGAAGGCGAGATAGAGGCCGATGACCGCGATCGAGGTGACGGCGTAGAAGGCGACCGGGATGACCAGAGGAGCCTCCGGCGTCCCGACGTTCACCTCGATCAGCGCCGGCACCGTGACGATCGCGGCCGCGATGCCCACGAACACGACGGCGTTCGCCGGCACCCGCGCCTTGGTCAGCTTCTGCAGGATGCTCGAACCGGGGATCGCGCCGTCCCGGCTGAAGGCGAACGTCATGCGGGAGGCCGAGGTCATGCAGGCCGTCGCGCAGAAGAACTGCGCCGCCGCCGAGATGAAGAGCACGAAGGTTGCCCAGTTGGTCCCGAGCGACTGCACGAAGATGTAGGCGACGCCGCCACCGCCGACCCCGGCGTTGTCGGGTGCGCCGTCCGGCGTGTTCGGGATGGCGAACACCACGGCGAGCAGCAGGATGTAGCCCGCGACCAGCGAGTAGAAGATCGAGCGCCAGATGCCCTTCGCGGCCTCGGTGGAGGCCGAGGCCGTCTCCTCGGACAGGTGCGCGCAGGCGTCGAACCCGGTGATCGTGTACTGGGTGAGCAGGAAGCCGAACGGCACGATCGCGAACCAGAACATCAGGTTGGTCGTGCTGCCGTCGGCGTACCCGGAGTTGTTGAAGCGCTCGGTGAACACGTAGCTGAAGCTCTGGTGCTGGTCCGGCACGAAGACCAGGACCAGCACGATCCCGAGCGCGCCGGCGACGTGCCACCACACCGAGATGTTGTTCATGATCGCCATCAGGTGGCCGCTGAAGATGTTCAGCACGGAGGCCAGCACGAGCACGATCATGAAGATGACGAACACCCGCGTCAGCGAGTAGTCCGCCGCGAAGGAGTCGGAGTAGGTGCTGATCGTGAGGTCGATGAAGGTCGCGCAACCGTACGAGACACCGGCGGTGACCGCGACCAGGCCGATGAGGTTGAGCCAGCCTGTGAAGAAGCCGGCCGCGGGCCCCCCGAGCTTCGACGCCCACCAGTAGATGCCACCGGAGGTGGGATACGCCGACACCAGCTCCGACATCGTGAAACCGATGATCAGGATGAACACGCCGAGGATCGGCCACGACCACGAGATCGAGATCGGTCCACCGTTGTTGAAGCCGGCGCCGAAGTTCGTGAAGCAGCCGGCGAGGATCGAGATGATCGAGAACGAGATCGCGAAGTTCGAGAAACCGGACCAGGAGCGGTTGAGCTCCTGCTTGTAGCCGAGCCGTGCCAGGTGCGCCTCGTCTGCGGTGAGGTGCGGGTGGTGCTCGTGGATCTGCTCATGCGCTTCGGGCATTGCGACACACCTTCCGGGGGAGGTTCGTGCGAATGTGAACGGACGCTAGACCCGGGCCGATCGGGGTGTAAATGCCCGTACGTAAAATTGGTATGAACTCAGACCATTGCGTCATTGACTTGTCCGCGTCGGGCCCCGAAGGTTGAGCCCGTGACCGCCTCCCCCGACCACCGGCTCCCGGAGGCGGTGCTGCGTCCGGTGCGTGGCCATCACGCGTTCGAGGCGTGTGTCGAGCAGCTCGCGACCGCGATCCGGCTCGGCGTCTACCCGCTGGGCACGGTCCTGCCGGCCGAACGGGATCTCGCTGAGCGGCTGGCCGTCTCCCGGGCCACGCTGCGCGAGGCGATGGCAGCGCTGCGCGAGGCCGGGCTGGTCGAGACCACGCGCGGCCGGGGCGGTGGCACGGTCGTCACGCTCAAGCCGCGCCTGCCCAACGCGCGCAGGGCCGCCCGGCTCACCGCGGCCCAGCGCCGCGACTGGTTCGACGCGCTGGAGTTCCGGCGGATCGTGGAGCCCGGAGCCGCCTACCTGGCCGCCCGGACCGACCTGGACGACGCCGCGCGCGAGCAGCTCGAGACCGCCCTGGCCGCGGTCACCGACGCCCGCCGGCCGGCTGCTCACCGCCAGGCCGACTCCCGTTTCCACCTCACCGTGGCGACGCTCTCGGACTCGCCGCGTGTGGTCGAGACCGTCACCGCGGTGCAGGCCACGCTGCACGAGATGCTGCTGGCGATCCCGGTCCTCGGCAGGAACATCGACCACTCCGACCGCCAGCACGCAGCGGTCGTCAAGGCCATCCTGACCCAGGACGCCGACCGCGCACGCCGCGTCATGGAAGAGCACTGCGACGACACGGCCGCGCTGCTGCGCGGACTCGTGGGATAGGGGACAGCGTGACCCAGGCCGACAGCGGGCTCCGCAACAACCGGCACCTGACGATGCACCAGCTCGTCGACCGCATCGAGAGCGGTGCGATCGACACGGTCGTGGTCGCCATCACCGACATGCAGGGCCGCCTGCAGGGCAAGCGCCTGCACGGCCGCTACTTCATCGACCACGTGGCCCAGCACGGCACCGAGGGCTGCAACTACCTCCTGGCCGTGGACGTCGACATGAACACCGTCGACGGCTACACCATCTCCTCGTGGGAGAAGGGGTACGGCGACATGGAGTTCCGCCTCGACGAGAGCACGATCCGGGTGCTCACCCACCTGCCGGCGACCGCGATGATCCAGTGCGACCTCGAGTGGCCCGACCACTCCCCCGTCGTCCAGTCGCCGCGGGGGATCCTGCGCCGACAGCTCGACCGCTGCGCGGCGAACGGATGGACCGCGTTGGCGGGCACCGAGCTCGAGTTCATCGCGTTCGACACGACCTACGAGCAGGCCCACCTCGACGGCTACCGCGACCTGACGCCGGCCAACCAGTACAACGTCGACTACTCGATCCTCGGCACCAGCCGCATCGAGCCACTGCTCAGAGCGCTGCGCAATCACATGTACGCCGCCGGCCTGGACGTCGAGGGAGCCAAGGGCGAGTGCAACCTCGGCCAGCACGAGGTCGGCTTCCTCTACGCCGACGCGCTCACGACCGCCGACAACCACGTGGTCTACAAGACCGCCGCCAAGGAGATCGCCGCCCAGCAGGGCAAGGCGATCACGTTCATGGCCAAGTACGACCAGCGCGAGGGCAGCTCGTGCCACATCCACCTCTCGCTGCGCGGCACCGACGGTTCGCTGGTCTTCTGGGACGAGCAGACGGGCGCCCGGACCCCGCTCTACGACCACTTCGTGGCCGGCATCCTCGCGACGATCCCCGACTTCACGCTCCTGTACGCGCCGAACATCAACTCCTACAAGCGCTTCGCCGACGGGTCGTTCGCACCGACGACGATCGCCTGGGGCCTGGACAACCGCACCTGCGCGGTCCGGCTCGTCGGCCACGGACCGTCGGCGCGGATGGAGAACCGGATCCCCGGCGCCGACGTCAACCCCTACCTCGCCCTCGCGGCGATGGTGGCCGGTGGGCTGCACGGCATCGAGAACGAGCTCCCGCTCGAGGAGGAGCTCGTGGGCAACGCCTACACGTCCGGGCGACCCCAGGTCCCGCGGACCATGGAGGCGGCTCGTGACCGCTTCGCCGCGTCGGCCGTGGCGCGGGCCGCCCTGGGCGACGAGGTCGTGGACCACTACGTCAACATGGCCGATGTGGAGCTCACGGCGTACCACGCCACCGTCACCGACTGGGAGCTCCGTCGAGGATTCGAGAGGCTGTAAGTGAGCGCCGACGTCTATACCGTCATCAACCCGGCGACCGCGGCACCGGTCACCCACGTCCATCTCGCCTCGGTGGCCGAGACCGACGCCGCGATCGAGGCCGCCCAGGCCGCGTTCCCGGCGTGGAGGGCGATGCCGCCGGGTGAGCGGGCGACGCTGCTGCGCCGGTTCGCCGCGGTCGTCGACGCGCACGTCGACGAGCTGGCCGAGCTCGAGGTCCGCAACGCCGGGCACACCTGGGGCAACGCCCGCTGGGAGGCCGGCAACGTCCGCGACTGCCTCAACTACTACGCCGGCGCGCCGGAGCGGCTCTTCGGGCGCCAGATCCCCGTGGCCGGTGGGGTCGACGTGACCTTCCACGAGCCGCTCGGTGTCGTCGGCATCATCGTCCCCTGGAACTTCCCGATGCCCATCGCCGGCTGGGGGTTCGCACCCGCCCTCGCTGCCGGCAACACCGTCGTGCTCAAGCCCGCCGAGCTGACCCCGCTCACGGCGATCCGGCTCGGCGAGCTCGCGCTGGAGGCAGGTCTGCCGGAGCACGTCCTGACGATCATCCCGGGAAAGGGCTCGGTCGTCGGCGAGCGGTTCGTCACGCACCCGCTGGTGCGCAAGGTGTGCTTCACGGGCTCCACCGAGGTCGGCAAGCGCATCATGGCCGGCTGCGCCGAGCAGGTGAAGCGGGTGACCCTGGAGCTGGGCGGCAAGAGCTCCAACATCGTGTTCGCGGACGCCGACATCGACGCCGCCGCCGCGAGCGCGCCGTACGCCGTGTTCGACAACGCCGGGCAGGACTGCTGCGCCCGGTCTCGGATCCTCGTGGAGCGCTCGGCGTACGACGAGTTCCTCGGCAAGCTGCAGACGGCGGTCGAGGGTCTCCGGGTGCTCGACCCGAGCGACGAGTCGAGCGAGATGGGCCCGCTCATCTCCGCGCAGCAGAAGCGGACCGTCACGGGCTACCTCGACGAGGTCGAGGTCGCCTTCGCGGGATCCACGCCGGGTGGCGACGGGTTCTGGGTGCCGCCGTCGGTCGTGACCGTCGACGACCCGGCGACGGGCATCTGGCGCGAGGAGGTGTTCGGCCCGGTCGTGGCCGTGATGCCCTTCGACGACGAGGCGGACGCCGTCGCGAAGGCCAACGACACCAAGTACGGGCTCTCCGGCTCGATCTTCACCAGTGACCTGGGCCGTGGGCTGCGGGTAGCGCGAGCCGTCGAGGCCGGCAACCTCAGCGTGAACTCGCACTCGTCCGTGCGGTACTGGACGCCGTTCGGCGGCTACAAGCAGTCCGGCCTCGGCCGCGAGCTCGGCCCGGACGCCCCGATGGCGTTCACCGAGGAGAAGAACGTCTTCATCGCCCACTGACCATCGGTGGTCGAGCTTGTCGAGACCCCGCACGACGAAAGGCAGCAGCAACTCATGGCAGGACGCATCCAGGACCGGGTCGCGGTCATCACCGGCGGCTGCTCGGGCATCGGCCTGGCGACCGTCCGTCGCTTCGTCGCGGAGGGCGCCAAGGTCGTCATCGGCGACATCGACGACGCCCGCGGTGCCGAGCTCGTCGAGGAGCTCGGCGGCACCGACGTGGCGACGTACGTCCACGTCGACGTCACGGACAAGGAGCAGGTCGACGCGCTGTTCCAGACGGCGAAGGGCACCTACGGCTCGGTCGACATCGCGTTCAACAACGCCGGCATCAGCCCCCCCGAGGACGACTCCATCCTCGACACCGACCTCGACGCGTGGCGCAAGGTGCAGGAGGTCAACCTGACCAGCGTCTACCTGTGCTGCAAGGCCGCGCTCCCCCACATGCTCGAGCAGGGCAAGGGCTCGATCATCAACACCGCCTCGTTCGTCGCGGTGATGGGCGCGGCGACCTCGCAGATCTCCTACTCCGCCTCCAAGGGCGGCGTGCTGTCGATGACGCGCGAGCTCGGCGTCCAGTTCGCCCGCCAGGGCGTGCGGGTCAACGCGCTGTGCCCGGGGCCGGTCAACACCCCGCTGCTGCAGGAGCTGTTCGCCAAGGACGAGGAGCGGGCCGCCCGCCGGCTCGTGCACGTCCCGATGGGCCGGTTCGGCGAGCCCGAGGAGATGGCGGCCGCCGTGCTGTTCCTGGCCTCGGACGACTCCTCGTTCATGACCGCCAACACGTTCCTCGTCGACGGCGGCATCTCCGGCGCCTACGTCACGCCCCTCTGAGCATGGTCGCTCCGGTCATCGGGCTCACGACCTACCGCGAGGACGCGGCCTGGGGCGTGTGGCACCAGCGCGCCGACCTCCTGCCGACGCAGTACGCCGTGGCGGTCGAGGAGACCGGCGGCGTACCGCTGCTGCTGCCACCCGTGGGCGGCGTCGGCGCCGCCGACGCGGTCGTGTCCCGTCTCGACGGGTTGATCATCAGCGGTGGTGCGGACGTCGAGCCGGCGCGCTACGGCGCCGACCCGCACCCGCGCACGACCGGGTGGCGTGCCGACCGCGACGCGTGGGAGGCGGCCCTGCTGGACGCCGCCGACGCCGCCGGCCTGCCGGTGCTCGGCGTCTGCCGCGGGATGCAGGTGCTCGCCGTGCACGCCGGCGGGAGCCTGGAGCAGCACGTCCCCGAACTGGTCGGGCACGAGGGCCACAGCCCCGGCGGCGACGAGTTCGGCGCCGTCGAGGTCTCGACGGTCCCCGGCACCCGTGTCTCCGGGCTGCTCGGCGAGCGGGTGACGGTGAACTGTCACCACCACCAGTCGGTGCGCGAGCATCCGGGCTTCGTGACGGCGGCCCGGGCCGAGGACGGGACGCTCGAGGCCATCGAGCTCGCCGACGACCGGTTCGTCGTCGGCGTCCAGTGGCACCCCGAGACCGCGGCCGACATCGGCCTCCTCGCGGGCCTGGTGCGTGCCGCGGCAGGTGGTCGCCGACGGTGACCACTGGCTACGCTCGGCACCGATGACCCTGGTCAGTGCCCACCGCTGCCTTCGCCGCGCGGACATCGAGCACGCGATCGCGCTCGGAGCCGACTACGTCGAGTTCGACGTGCAGCGCATCGCCGACGGCTCGCTCGTGCTGCTGCACGACCTCGTGGACGATCCGCCTCCGGAGACGCTGCGCTACGACCAGGCGCTCGACCTGCTCGCCGGTCGCGCCCGGGCGCACCTGGACCTGAAGCTGCGCGGCGGTGAGATCCCGATCGTCGCGGAGGCGATCGACCGGCTCGGAACCGACCGCCTGCTGGTGACCACGGGCCACGACGAGTCGGTCCGGGCGCTGCGCGCGTGGGCCGACCGCGAGGGGCACGACCTCCAGGTCGGGCTGTCGCTCGGGCGCGGTGTGAAGGGATTCTCCCTGTGGCACGCGATCCGGGTCCGGACCTCCGAGCTCTTCCCCGGTGTCCGGTACCGCTCGGCGCGCGCCAACGTCGTGGTCGCCCACCACTGGCTGGCCCGGCTCCGCGTCCGCCGGTTCGCCCGGCGCCACGACCTCCCCCTCGTCGTGTGGACCGTCGACACCCCGCGCTCGCTCGCCCACTGGATGCGGCCCGGGCGCGCCTGGCTCGTCACGACCAACGAGCCTGCGCTCGCCCTCGGGCTCCGCGCTGCCAGACTGGAGCCATGACCAGCGGCGCCTTCGACGAGCTCGTGCCCGATGTTCTGGGCGAGCCCTACCTGGCCGAGACCATCCACCTGCCGCCCGACGAGGAGGGCCCGGTCGTCGCGACCCTCGTCGTACGCCGGACCGCGCAGCCGACCGGCCGCGCGGTGCTGCACGTCCACGGGTTCTCCGACTACTTCTTCCAGACCGACTTCGCCGAGTGGTGGAACGACCGGGGCTACGACTTCTACGCCGTCGACCTGCGCAAGTACGGCCGTTCGATCCGGCCGCACCAGACCCCGACGTACGTCACGGACCTGCGTCACCACTTCCCCGAGATCGACGCGGCGGTCCAACGGGTGGTCGAGCGCGACGGCCACGACCACCTGGTGATCAGCGCCCACTCCACCGGTGGGCTCATCGTGGCCCTGTGGGCCAACGAGCGCCGTCACCGCGCACTCGCGGGCATGGTGCTGAACTCGCCCTGGCTCGACATGCAGGGCGGCCCGCTGATCCGCGGCATCGGCACCAAGGTCATCCACCAGGTGGGTGCGCGCCAGCCGCGGCGGGTGATCCCGCGGACGGTCGAAGGGCACTACACCCGCAGCCTGCACGCCGACCACCACGGCGAGTGGATGTTCAACACCGACTGGAAGCCGCTGGACTCCTTCCCGGTCACCTTCGGGTGGCTGCGCGCCATCCGTCGCGGGCACGCCGAGCTGCAGTCCGGTCTCGAGGCCGGCTGCCCCGTGCTGGTGCTCTCCTCGGCGGGCACGCGGTGGCCCAAGGAGATGGGCGACGACGTCCACGGCTACGACATCGTCCTCGAGGTTCCCCAGATCCGGCGCTGGGCCACCGCGCTGGGCAGCCACGTCACCTACGTGGCGATCCAGGGTGCCCGCCATGACGTCGTGCTCTCGCTGCCCGAGCCGCGGGCGGCGGCGTACGACGCGATGGATCGCTGGGCCTCGGCGTACCTCCCCTGACTACACGCTCGGGGACTGACCCAGGGGGACGAACGGCTCGCCGTCGAAGCGCTCCCGGCTGACGAGCTCCGCGACCGGGCGCCGGCGGAGCCTGGTGAGCTCCTTCACCGGCCTGCCGATCGGGACCACCGCGGCCAGCGCGAACCGATCGGGGACGCCGAGCAGCTGACGGACCGCGGGCTCCTGCGCGACGGCCATCGTCGTGATCGTGCCGCCGTACCCCTCGTTGCGGGCGGCGAGCAGCACGTTCCAGACCAGCGGGTACACCGACGCGCCAGCCACCAGGCCGATCCGGTCCAGGTCCTGGTCGGTGGCGGCCACCAGCCCGAGGTCGACCCACACGACCAGCACCGCGGCCGCGGTCAGGACCGGGCGGATGAACGAGTCAGGGACGTGGGTCGCCGCGATCTCCTCAGCGGTCGGTCGCGGCGCCTCGATCGGGTTCCACGGGCTCTGGCCGGCGGCGCTCTGGGCGACGTAGCGGCGTACGGCGGGCTCGTTGAGCTCGGCCAGCCGGCGCCGGGTCTCCTGCTCGCGGACCACCACGATCCGGGTGCCCTGCCGGTTGCCCCCGCTCGGTGCGAAGCGCGCGTGGTCGAGGATGCGGTGCAACGTCTCGTCCGGCAAGGGGTCGTCGGTGAACTCCCGCACCGCCGGCGTGGTGCGCATGACGTCGTAGAGGTCCATACCTCGAGCCTGCCACTGCGTCGGCCGACCAAGCGAGCGATAGGTTGCCGGCCATGAACCCAGTGATCGGACTGTCTCTCGGCCGGGTCGCGGTCGGCTCGGTGGCGCTCGGCAACCCCGACCTCGCGGCCAAGCTCTTCCAGCTCGACCCGGCGACCAACCCCCAGCTCCCCTACCTGACCCGGCTGTTCGGCTCGCGCGAGATCGCGCTCGGCCTGATCACGCTGCTGGCCCGGGGCAAGACCCAGCGCAACATCGTCGTGGCCGGCATCCTCGTCGACGCCGCCGACGCCGCCACCGGCTACCTCGCCATGCAGGAGGGCAGCGTCTCCAAGAAGACCGCCTTCACGCTGATCGGGCCCGCCCTCGGCGCCATCGGGTCCGGGGTCTCCAGCCTGGTCCGCCGCTGAATCTCTGTCGTTTGGTCACCAACCGCAATCATTCCGCTCCGGAATCTGTCGTTGGTGACCAAAC
>NZ_JANINT010000085.1 GCF_024509035.1 Nocardioides sp.
ACCGTCATGGGTCACGTCGACCACGGAAAGACCAAGCTCCTCGACGCGCTGCGCCACGCCAACGTCGTGGCCGGCGAGGCCGGTGGCATCACCCAGCACATCGGTGCCTACCAGGTCAGCACGGAGGTCGACGGCGAGGAGCGCCGCATCACGTTCATCGACACCCCGGGTCACGAGGCGTTCACCGCCATGCGTGCTCGTGGTTCGCAGTCCTCGGACCTCGCGATCCTCGTGGTCGCCGCCGACGACGGCGTGATGCCGCAGACCGTGGAGGCGCTCAACCACGCCAAGGCGGCCGGTGTCCCGATCGTGGTGGCGGTCAACAAGATCGACAAGCCCGAGGCCGACCCGACCAAGGTCCGCGGCCAGCTCAGCGAGTATGGCCTGGTGCCCGAGGAGTACGGCGGCGACACGATGTTCGTCGACGTCTCGGCCAAGTCCGAGCTCAACCTCGACGGGCTGCTGGAGGCGGTCGTGCTGACCGCCGACGCGTCGCTGGACCTCCGCGCCAACCCCGACCGGGACGCGCAGGGTCTGGTCATCGAGGCGCACCTCGACCGCGGTCGCGGTCCGGTCGCCACGATCCTCGTCCAGCGCGGCACGCTCCGCGTCGGCGACTCGATCGTCGCCGGCCCGGCCCACGGCCGGGTGCGGGCGATGCTCGACGAGTTCGGCAACGAGCTCTCGGAGGCGACCCCGTCGCGTCCGGCGATGGTGCTCGGTCTGTCCGCCGTCCCCGGCGCCGGGCAGAACTTCATCGTGGTCGAGGACGACCGGATGGCGCGTCAGATCGCCGAGAAGCGTGAGGCCCGCGAGCGGGCGGCCATGCAGGCCAAGCGCCGCGTCCGCCGTACGCTCGAGGACTTCATGGCCTCCATGGAGAAGGGCGAGAGCCAGGAGCTCAACCTCCTGCGGGTCATCGACCGCGGTGTCGGTGCGATCACCGAGACCAACGTCGACCTGGCGGCCGCGTCCGACGCGATCATCATCGGCTTCAACGTCCGCCCGCAGGGCAAGGCGACGGAGCTGGCCGACCGCGAGGGCGTGGAGATCCGGTACTACACGGTCATCTACCAGGCCATCGAGGAGATCGAGGCCGCGCTCAAGGGCATGCTCAAGCCGGTCTACGAGGAGTCGACCCTCGGTCAGGCGGAGATCCGCGCGATCTTCCGCTCGTCCAAGGTCGGCAACATCGCCGGCTGCATGGTCACCAGCGGCCTGATCCGCCGCAACGCCAAGGTCCGGGTCATCCGCGACGGCGCTGTGGTGGCCGACAACCTCGACCTGGCGTCGCTCAAGCGCGAGAAGGACGACGCGTCCGAGGTCCGCGAGGGCTTCGAGTGCGGTCTCGTCCTGCGCAACTTCCAGGACATCAAGGAAGGCGACATCGTCGAGGCGTTCGAGATGCGCGAGATCGCGCGCAGCTGATCACTGCCGAGTCGGCGCCAGTTTCCCGCTCCGGCGGAAACTGGCGCCGACTCGGTGCGTTCTGGAGGGAAACTGGCGCCGACTCGGCGTCTGAGAGGCTAGGAACATGAGCAACGCACGCGTCCGCAAGATCGCCGACCGGATCCAGGTGATCGTGGCGGAGATGTTGGAGCGCCGGATCAAGGACCCGCGGCTGGGGTTCGTGACCGTGACCGACGTCCGGGTGACCGGGGACTCCCAGCAGGCCACGATCTTCTACACCGTGCTCGACACGGCGGGCGACGACGAGGCCGCGCTGGCGAGCACCGCCGCCGCGCTCGAGTCCGCGAAGGGGCTGCTGCGCTCCGAGGTCGCCAAGCAGCTCGGCATGCGCACCGCGCCGACGCTCACGTTCATCGCCGACGCGCTGCCCGAGAGCGCCCGCCACCTCGACGAGGTGCTGGCCCGCGCCAAGGCGCTCGACGAGGAGGTCGCGGCGCGCCGCGGCACGGCGTACGCCGGCGGCGAGGACCCGTACAAGAAGCCGCGTGAGGTCCAGGACGACGACGACGCCGACGCCGACGACGCGGCGGACGACGACGCCGACGACCTCGACGACGAGTGAGCGTCTCCGGACTGGTCGTCGTCGACAAGCCCGGCGGGATCACCTCGCACGACGTGGTCGCCCGGGTGCGCCGGCTCGCGGGCACCCGCAAGGTCGGCCACGCCGGCACGCTCGACCCGATGGCGACCGGCGTGCTGGTGCTCGGCGTCAACCGGGCGACCCGGATGCTCGGCCACCTGATGCTGACCGAGAAGGCCTACGACGCCACGATCCGCCTCGGTGTCTCGACGTCGACCGACGACGCCGAGGGCGAGGTGACGGCGTCGGTCTCGACAGCCGGTCTCGACGAGGCGACGGTCCGCGCGGCGGCCGCCGAGTTCGTCGGCGACCTCGATCAGGTGCCGACCGCGGTGTCGGCCATCAAGGTCGACGGCAAGCGCGCCTACCAGCGGGTCCGCGACGGCGAGGAGGTCGAGCTGAAGGCGCGTCCGGTCACCGTCCACGAGCTCGTCGTCCACGATGTCCGCGAGCTCGACCACGACGGAGCCGAGACCCTCGACCTCGACGTGTCGGTGCGCTGCTCGAGCGGCACCTACGTCCGGGCGATCGCCCGCGACCTCGGCGCCCGGCTGGGCGTGGGCGGCCACCTGACCGCGCTGCGGCGTACGGCGGTCGGGCCCTACGGCCTCGACGTCGCCCGCACGCTCGACGAGCTCGCCGAGGAGTTCACGATGATGCCGATCGCCGACGCCGCCCGGGCCGCGTTCGCGAGCCGGGACCTCGACGACGCCCAGGCGGCCGACGTGCGCGTCGGCCGGGCGCTCGACCTCGACCTCGACGGCCTCACCGCGGTGTTCTCTCCGGACGGTGAGTTCCTCGCGCTGTACGAGCCGCGCGACGACACGGCGCGGGCCGTCGCGGTCTTCGTCTGAGGCACCTCGATAGGCTTCCCCGGTGCAGATCTGGCGCTCCCTGGAGGAGGTCCCCTCCGACCTCGGACCGACAGCCGTCGTCATCGGCAACTTCGACGGGGTCCACCTCGGGCACCGGCACGTCGTCAACCGGGCGAAGGAGACCGCGGCCGAGCGGTCCCTGACGGTCGTCGCGGTGACGTTCGAGCCGCACCCGATGGCGGTGCTGCGGCCCGAGCACGCGCCGACGACGCTGACCTCGCTCGAGGTGCGGGCGGAGCTGCTGGCCGACGCCGGCGCCGAGGCGCTGCTCGCCCTGCCGTTCGACCGTGGCGTCGCCTCGTGGACGCCCGAGGAGTTCGTGCAACGGGTGCTCGTCGACGGGCTGCACGCGGCCGCGGTCGTGGTCGGCGCCAACTTCCGCTTCGGCTACCGGGCCGCCGGCGACGTGGCGACGCTGCGCGAGAGCGGTGAGCGCCACGGGTTCACCGCCGAGGGGATCCCGCTCGACGGCGGTCCGCAGGTGTGGTCCTCGACGTACGTGCGGATGAGCCTGGCCGCCGGCGACGTCGCCGGCGCCGCCGAGGCGCTCGGACGCCCGTACGCCGTGCGCGGCGTCGTCGTCCGCGGCGACCAGCGCGGCCGCGAGCTCGGGTTCCCCACGGCCAACGTGCCCACCGGTGCGATGACCGCGGTCCCGCCCGACGGCGTCTACGCCGGTCGGCTGCGGCGTCTCGACACCGGCGAGACCTATCCGGCGGCGATCAGCGTGGGGACCAACCCGACCTTCGACGGCGTGCGCGACCGGCGGGTGGAGAGCTACGTGCTCGACCGCACCGACCTCGACCTCTACGGCGTGGAGGTGGAGGTCAGCTTCGTCGAGCGGCTGCGCGGCATGGTCGCGTTCTCCTCGGTGGACGAGCTCGTGGTGCAGATGACCTCCGACGTCGACCGTGCTCGCGAGCTGCTCACGTGACCTCGCCCGCGCCCGGTGAGGCGATCGCCGCGGCCGATGCCTGGTTCCTCGAGCACGGGCTGACGTACTTCGTGCCCGAGCGCCGGGCGGACGTGCGCAGCGCGCTGCGGCTGCGGCGTACGGTCCCGCTGGTGCTGCTGGTGGCGGTCCTGGCGGCCGCCGCCGGCGCGGGACTCGCCTGGGTGTCGGGGGAGTTCAGCGCCGCTCCGGCGACCCTGGTCTCGCTCGGCCTCATCGCCGCGTTCTGGTACGCCCTCACCGCCCTGCACGCCACGGCGATCGTGGGCTGGGGTCTCAAGCGGACCTTCGGCAGCCTGCGCCGGCTGCTGCCGATGACGACCCGCGCGCTGCCGCTGCTGCTGCTCGCGATCACGTTCCTGTTCATCAACACCGAGATGTGGCAGGTCGGCGGCAACCTCTCGGTCGGCTCGCTGTGGCTGGTCGTCCTGCTGTTCGCGTCGCTGGCCGTCGCCTTCCTGCTCGTGCGGCTGCCCGAGGAGGTCGATCGCGCCGACGACGCCGTCGACGACGCCCTGCTGCTGCGCGCCTGCGCCGGCACGCCGCTGGAGCAGTCGTGCCGCGGGCTCGTCGAGGACCCCAGCGCCGACCCGGCGGCCCACGCCGAGGTCACCGGCTACGAGCGCTGGAACCTGATCCTGGTGCTGATGGTCGTCCAGGTCGTGCAGGTGCTGCTGCTCTCGGTCGCGGTGTTCGCGTTCCTGATGCTCTTCGGCACCCTGATCATGACCGACCCGGTGCTCGAGGCGTGGGCGGCCGGGAGGGGGTTCAACGAGTCGCGGGCGCTGATCCAGGTCTCGGTGTTCCTCGCCGCGTTCTCGGGGCTCTACCTCACGGTCTCGACGGTGACCGACGAGACCTACCGCGAGCAGTTCTTCTCCGGGGTGACCCGGGAGCTGGAGCGGGCGGTCGGGATGCGGGCGGTCTATCTGACCCTGCGCGGCCGCGGCTGACGGCTACGACGCGTCGAGGTCCTTCTCGACCATCGCCGCGATCGTCCCGAGTGCCGCCTCGTCGTCGCTGGAGACCTCGACGGTGTCGCCGGGGCCGGCGCCGAGGGTCATGATCATCAGCGAGGAGCTGGCGTCCACCGGGTCGCCGCCGGGGAGGCCGATGAACACCTCCACGTCGAGCTCCTCGGCGGCCTGCGCGATCAGCTGGGCGGGTCGGGCGTGCAGGCCGACGGAGGAGCCGACGGTGACGGACTTGGTGGGCATGGCGTTCTCCTTGGTGATGGGGCAGGTGGGGTGGCGCGGTGCTCAGAGGGTGCCGAGGGTGTCGGCGACCAGGTCGCGGGCGTCGGTGGGTGAGGCCGCCTCGCGCAGTGCCTGCGTGAACGCCGGCTTCACCAGTGCGCGGGCGAGCTGGGTAAGCAGCCTGAGGTGGCGGTCGTCGCCGAGGGTCCCGACGAGCAGGAACACCAGGTCGGCCGGGCCGTCCGCGGCACCGAAGTCGACCCCCGGCGAGAGCCGGGCGAAGGCGAGAGCCGGCTCGTCGATGCCGACGGTGCGGCAGTGGGGGATGGCGATGCCTCCGGGGAGACCGGTCGCCGACGTCTCCTCGCGGGCCCAGGCGTCGGCCACGACCCGGTCGACGTCGTGGGCCCGGCCCGCCTCGCCCACGGTCGTGGCGAGCGAGCGGATCACGGCGTGCTTGTCGCCGCCGAGGTCGGCGTCGAGGCGGATCAGCTCGGCGGTGATGAGGTCTGGCATGGAGTCACCCTTCGCGGAGGTCCAGGTCTCGCACCGAGACGAGATCGGGGCGGACCTGCTGGGGATGCGGCATGGTCGTTCCGGGCAGTCCCGCGGCGGCGCTGCCGTAGGCGACCGCCAGCGCGAGACGTTCCGCCGGGGGCTTGCCCCGGAGCTCCCCCAGTAGATACCCGAACAGGCTCGAGTCACCCGCCCCCACCGTGCTGACCACGGAGGTCGGCGGGGGAGAGGCGTGCCAGGCGCCCTCAGCGTTGACGAGGACCGCGCCGCGGGCGCCGAGGGTGGCGAGCACGGTCTCCACGCCCGCCTCGACCAGCGTGCGCGCCGCCTTCGCGGCGGCGGCCGGGTCGGCCTCGAGCAGCTCGGGGTCGTCCCCGGTGAAGGACGCGAGCTCCTCGCCGTTGGGCTTCATCAGGTGCGGCGCGGCGTCGGGCAGCCGCTCGACCAGGGCGCGCAGGGGCTTGTCGCTGGTGTCGACCGCCACCCGCGCGCCGCTCTCGCGGAGCAGCACCACGAGGTCGGCGTACCACTCCGGTGGGGTGCCGGGCGGCAGCGAGCCGGCCAGCACCACCCAGTCCGCGGCCTCGGCGCGCAGGCGCAGCGCCTCGGCGAGGTCGCGGCGTACGCCGTCGGTGAGCTCGGGGCCGGGACTGTTGAGCTTGGTGGTGGTGCCGTCGGGCTCGGTGATGGTGATGTTCACGCGCAGGGCGCCGTCGTGGTGCACCGGGCGGCAGTCGATGCCGGCCGAGAGCAGCTCGAGCACGAACGGGTCGTCCTTGGCGGCGGGCAGCACCGCGATCGCGGGCACTCCGGCCGCGATGCACGCGCGGGCGATGTTGACGCCCTTGCCCCCGGCCTGGGAGATCACGGCATCGGCGCGGATCACCTTGCCGCGCTTGAGCCGGCCGGCCAGGACGACGGTCCGGTCCACGCTCGGGTTGGCGGTCAGGGTCAGGATCATGCGGTCACCACCTCGAGCCCGGCGACCTCGAACGCGACGCGGTCGCCCACCGGGAGGTGGTCGTCGGTGACGATCACGTCGATCTCGTCCAGCGCTGCGAACCGCACCGAGGCGTCGGTGCCGACCTTGCTGGAGTCGGTGAGGCACACGACCTGGCGGGCGGCGCCGACGATGGCGCGCTTGACCGCGGCCTCGTCGGGGTCGGGGGTGGAGAGCCCGTGCTCGACCGAGATGCCGTTGGTGCCGAGGAACGCGACGTCGACCTTGAGCCGGTTGATCGCGGTGACGGTGTCGGCGCCGACCGCCGCCTGCGTGGTGGAGCGGACCCGGCCGGGCAGCAGGTGGAGGTCGATCTGCGGCAGCCCGGCGAGGCGCGCGGCGACGGGGACGGCGTGGGTGATCACGGTGAGCCGGTGGTCGCGCGGCAGCATGATCGCGAGCCGGCTCGTGGTCGTGCCGGCGTCGAGGAGCACGGTCCCGCCCGGCGGCGGGAGCTGCTCGAGGGCGGCCTTCGCGATCAGCTCCTTCTGGGTGGTGTTGGCCTGGTCGCGCTCGCCGAGACCGGCCTCGATGACCGCCAGCGAGCTCGCCGGCACCGCGCCGCCGTGGACGCGGCGGACCAGGCCCATCCGCTCGAGGGTGGAGAGGTCGCGTCGTACGGTCTCGGTGGTCACGTCGAACTGCTCGGCGATCGCCGCGACCGACAGGCGGCCGTGCTCGGTGACGAGCTGGGCCATGGCCTGCTGCCGCTCTTCGGCGTACATTGCGATGACACTCCTCCCGATCTTTGTATCTGTGGTTTTACGCCCGAATGTGTTGACTGTCAAGGGCGGCGGTCGTTTACTGGTGAGCATGGTCACCAGCCCCGAGGTTCGTTCTACCCTGCGCGGCACACCGGTCGTCCCCGCCCTCGCGCACGGTCCCGCCGTGATCGTGCGCTCCCAGGTCTCGCCCGAGGCGATCGACCGCTACGACCCCGGGTTCGCCGATGCCGATGCCGCGCTCGCGGCGTACGACGAGGCCGCCCAGGCCGTCTCCACCGGATTCTCCCGCAAGGCCGAGAAGGCGTCGGGCGCTGCCGCCGAGGTGCTGACCGCGAGCGCCGGCCTGGCCCGCGACAAGGGCCTGCGCGGAGCCGTCCGCAAGCACCTCGCCTCGGGTGGGGGCCTGCTCGAGTCGGTGCACGCCGGGGTCGAGCAGTTCGTCACGATCTTCACCGGCATGGGTGGGCTGATGGCCGAGCGGGTGACCGACCTGCGCGACATCGAGCGGCGGATCGTCGCGCACCTGGTCGGCGAGCCCGAGCCCGGCGTGGTCGTGCCCGAGACGCCGTCCGTGCTGGTCGCCGAGGACCTCGCGCCCTCCGACACCGCAGGGCTCGACCCGACGGTCGTCCTCGGGCTCGTGACCGAACGGGGTGGTCCGACCAGCCACACCGCGATCATCGCCCGCCAGCTGGGCATTCCCTGCGTGGTCGGCGTCGCCCACGCGATGACGATCCCGGCCGGCACCCGCCTCCTCGTCGACGGCATCACCGGCGAGGTCGAGCTCGACCCGGACGAGGCCGGTGCCGAGGAGCGCGTCGCCGCCGACGCCGCCGATCGCGCCGCCCTCGCATCGTGGAGCGGCCCGGGCGCCACCGCGGACGGGGTGCCGGTCAAGATCCTCGCGAACGTCGCCGACGGCGACTCCGCGCGCTCGGCCAGCTCCGCGCCCGTGCAGGGCGTGGGGCTGTTCCGCACCGAGCTGTGCTTCCTCAACCGCCAGGACGAGCCGTCCGCCGAGGAGCAGGCGAGCATCTACGCCGACGTGCTGGGAGCCTTCGGTCAGGACCGGTACGTCGTCGTCCGCACGCTCGACGCCGGCTCGGACAAGCCGGTGGCGTTCGCGACGCACGTGGGGGAGGAGAACCCGGCCCTCGGCGTGCGCGGGCTGCGGCTCTCCTTCGACAACCCCGGCCTGCTGGACCGGCAGCTCGAGGCGATCGCCCAGGCGGCGCGCGACACCGGCACCGAGGCGTGGGTGATGGCACCGATGGTCGCCACCGTCGCCGAGGCGGCCGACTTCGCCGAGAAGGTGCACGCGCTCGAGCTCAAGGCCGGCGTGATGATCGAGGTGCCGAGCGCGGCGCTGCTGGCCCACCGCATCCTCGAGGTCGTCGACTTCCTCTCGATCGGCACCAACGACCTCACGCAGTACACGATGGCCGCCGACCGGATGGCCACCGACCTGGCCCACCTCACCGACCCCTGGCAGCCGGCGGTCCTGCAGCTGATCGCGATCACCGCCGAGGCCGGCTTCAACGCCGACAAGCCGGTGGGTGTGTGTGGTGAGGCGGCCGCCGACCCCCTGCTGGCCTGCGTGCTCGTCGGCATGGGCATCACCTCGCTGTCGATGGCCGCCGCGGCCGTCCGGCC
>NZ_JANINT010000086.1 GCF_024509035.1 Nocardioides sp.
CTCGCAGAACACCTACGTCGCCAAGCAGTTCACCGGCATCGAGGGCTCGACCGTCCCGGTGTCGGAGACGATCGAGGCGTTCAACAAGATCGCTGACGGCGAGTACGACCACGTGGCCGAGCAGGCCTTCTTCATGTGCGGCGGTCTGGACGACGTCGAGCAGAAGTGGGCCGAGATCCAGAAGAGCCTCTGACATGGCTCCCTCTGAATCTGGGCAGCACCTGCACGTCGAGCTCGTCGCCGCCGACCGGACCGTGTGGTCCGGCGAGGCGGAGATGGTGATCGCCCGGACCACCGAGGGCGACGTCGGTGTCCTGCGCGGTCACGCGCCGCTGCTCTCGGTGCTCACCGACGCGGTGGTCGAGATCTCGACGGCGGACGCCGGTGTCGTGGTCGCGGCCGTCGACGGCGGATTCCTCTCCGTCGCCAACGACCGGGTCTCCGTGCTCTCGCAGCGGGCGCTGCTGCCGGAGGAGATCGACGTCGACGAGGCCCGGGTCGAGCTGGAGGAGGCGCGCGGTCTCATCGGCGCCAACGACGAGGCCGAGCGCCGTCTGCGTCGCGCCGAGGCCCGGATCCGCGCGGTCGAGCGGGCCTCCTGACCTACCCACCGTCGGTCCCCGGGGTGCGCCCGCTAGGGTGATGGCCCCGGGGGACCGACGGGCGGAGGAGGGGGCTGGATGCCGGTATGGCAGTGGCTGCTGGACGCAGCCGGTGTGCTGCTCGGCATCGTCCTGCTCTACGGCCTCGGCCTGGTCCTCCGCCGCCGTTTCGTCTCTCGTCACGGCGGCACGTTCGAGCTCAGCTACCGCGTCCGGTCCTCCAAGGCCGGGCGCGGTTGGTTGTTGGGGCTCGGTCGCTACTCCGGTGAGTCGCTGGAGTGGTTCCGCTACTTCTCGCTCTCGCCGCGACCCAAGCGGGTGCTCCAGCGCTCGGAGCTCGTCTACGCCGGCCGGCGGCCCGCCGAGGGCGCCGAGCAGATGTCGCTCTACCCCGACCACGTCGTGATCTCCTGCACCACCCCTCGAGGCGTGGTCGAGCTCGCGATGTCCCCGGCCTCGCTCATGGGCTTCCAGTCCTGGCTGGAGTCCGGGCCGCCCGGCACCGACTGGACCCGCACTCCCCGTTGACCCGCCCGAAACTTCACGACGGGTCGACGCTCCATGTCGACGAATGACGTTGACCCGCCCGAAAGTTTCGGGCGGGTCAACGTGGATCAGGCGGTGGGGCTGGTTTCGAGACGCGTCGAGTCCCGCGCTGACGCGCGGTCCGTGCCGACGCTCCTCGACCTTCGCGCCCATCACTGCCTGAGCAAGCTCAGGCAGTAGGCGCTCCGTTCTCGAAGAGGCGGGGGACCGGGTGGTTCGCCGCGAAGACACCGTGCGGGTCGACCGCGCTGCGGATGCCGGTGAGCTGGGTCCAGACGTCGGCGGCGTACGCCGATCGGGTGTCGACCGGGTTCTCGGCGAAGTTGAGGTACTGGCGGCCGTTGTCGAACGGTGCGAGCGCCTCGGTGAGCCGGACGGCGTCGGCGTGTGCCTGGGCGCCCATCTCCGGGGTGATCGCCATGCCGCCGCCGAAGCTGACGAACTGCGCGTCGAGCCGGTTCAGCACGCCGCCACCCTCGTGGGCGCGCCCGAGCGCCCCGCCGAGCTGGCGCAGCTCGGCCATCAGCAGCGTGGTGGTGGCGTCGGGGCCGGCCTCGGTGAGGAAGGCGTCGATCGCCGCGTCCGGGAACGAGGACAGCATCGCGCTGTCGGAGGCGAACGGCGCGCCGCCCTCGGGGTCCATGTGCAGCCGTACCAGCGACTTGGCCGGCACCCGGGCGAACGTGTCCAGCTCGGGTCGCAGCGCGCGCAGGCCGGCGAGCAGCTCGGCGCCCCGCTCGTCGGAGTCGAGGACGGCGCCGTCGATCACGACGAGCTTCCGGCCCCGGAGGAAGTCCGGAAGGTCGGGCATGTCGGGCAGGCGCATCGCGCGGAACGCCGTGGTGACCTCGTCGGGAGCGGTCGGGGCCCACGCGGCCCACTCGCGCAGCACCGGCTCGATCTGGGCGAGGTCCCACATGAGCATGCCGGCGTACGCCGTCTCGATGTCGTACATGCGGAACTCCAGGGCCGTGACGACACCGAAGCTGCCGCCACCGCCGCGGACCGCCCAGAACAGCTCGGCGTTGGTCGTCGCGTCGGCCCGGACGAGCGAGCCGTCGCCGATGACGAGCTCGACCGCGGTGAGGCTGTTCGTGGCGAGGCCGAGCTTGCGGGCGTACCAGCCGATGCCACCGCCCAGGGAGTAGCCGGCGATGCCGACATCGGGGGAGGAGCCGTGCAGCACGGCCTTGCCGTGGGCCGCCGCGGCCTCGACGGCGGGCTCCCAGATCGCGCCGCCCTCGACGCGGACGATGCCACGCGTCGGGTCGGCGATCGCGGTCGCCATCTCGGAGGTGCGGAGCAGGACGACGTCGTCGAGGCCCTGCGCGGCCAGCGGCCCGGCGTTGTGACCGGTGCTCTGCGGCGCGACGCGCAGCCCGGCCTCGGCGGCGACGCGGACGACCGTGACGACCTCGGCGGCCGAGCGGGGCAGCGCCACGGCGGCCGGGCGCTGGTCGATCGCGACGTTCCAGGGGAGCCGGGCGGCGTCGTACCCGGGGTCGCCGGGCAGGTGCACCTGGCCTCCGATGAGTCCCCGGAGGGCCTCGGCGGGGCGGGTCGCGGTGATCGGGTCCTGGGCGGTGTCGATCTCGATGGTCATGGTGGTGACTCCTGGTCCGTGAGGGTGGTCGGTGAGGTGGGTGGCGAGATCTCGGCGGAGGTCTCGGTTCGGTGGGACGACCATGCCGACCACCACTTGGAGCCGACTTCGAGCCGGCTTGGAGTCGCTTGAGCTGGGCCCGGCGAGCAGGGCTCCCTATGCTGCGGCCGTGGAGGTCTGCGTCCTCGGCCCGGTCGAGGTGAGCCTGGCCGGCGAGCCGGTGGACCTCGGCACGCCGAAGCAGCGGGCACTCATCGCCGCGCTGGCGCTCTCGCGGGGGTGGCCGGTGTCGGTGGACGGCATCGTCGACCTCCTCTGGGGGGAGAGCGCGCCGCCCGGTGTGACGGCGACCCTGCAGGCCTACGTCTCGCAGCTGCGCCGGGTCGTCGAGCCGGACCGGCAGCGGCGCGCGCCCGCGACGGTGCTCGTCACCGTCGCCCCGGGATACGCCCTGCGGGTGCCCGACGACAGCCTCGACGTCCACCGCTTCGAGCAGGCGGCCACCCGCGTGCACCGTGGGCTGCAGCCGGTGTCGGGCTGGGCGCCTCCCTCCGCGAGCGGCGCCGAGCTGTCGAGCTGGGTCGCGGAGCTCGACCTCGCGCTGGCTCTCTGGCGCGGGACGCCGTACGTCGAGCTCGGCGACGCGCCGTCGGCGGTCGCGGAGCGGGCCCGGCTGGAGGAGCTGCGGCTGGTGGCCCTGGAGGACCGCGCGGTCGCGGCGCTCGCCCTCGGCCACCACGCCACGGTCGCGGCCGAGCTGGAGGCACTCACCGCGGCCCACCCGCTGCGCGAGCGACTGTGGGCGCTGCGCGCGCTGGCCCTCGCCCGGTCGGGCCGCCAGGCGGACGCGCTCGACGTCCTGCACGAGGTGCGCCAGGTGCTCGACGAGGAGCTGGGCCTGGAGCTCTCGGCCGAGCTGCGCGAGCTGCAGACCGCCGTGCTGCGCCAGGACCCGGCCCTGGACTGGACGCCTCCCGAGCCCGGCACGGTCGAGGCGCGACCGCCGGCCGCTGCCGAGCCCGCGCCTGCGGCGGCTCCGACCGCGGACGAGAGGGTCGCACCCTGGCCGTTGGTCGGCCGGGAGCAGGAGCTCGCGGCGCTCCTGGCCGCCCTCGACCGGGCCGACCGCGGCTCGCCGGCGTACGCCGTGCTGGCCGGTGACCCCGGCATCGGCAAGTCACGGCTGGCCACCGAGCTGGTGACGCGGGCCCGCACGCGTGGCGCCCGCGTGCTGATCGGCCGCTGCTCGCAGGACGACGGGGCACCGCCGCTGTGGCCGTGGAAGAGCGTGCTGGACCCCCTCGGGGTGAGCGTGTCGGCCGCCGCGGAGTCGGCCGACGACGGCGGCCAGTTCCGGGCCTGGGAGCGGATCGCTGCCGCGGTCCGGGGTGCGGCGCAGGAGCAGACCACCGTCGTCGTCCTCGACGACCTGCACTGGGCCGACACCTCGACGCTCCGCGTGCTGCGGCTCCTCGTCGAGGGCACCGACCGCGGGCGGCTCCTCGTGCTCGTCACGTGGCGCTCGCACCCCGAGCCGGCCGGACTGCTGGCCGAGCTGGCCGAGTCGTTCGCCCGGATGCACGCGGTCCGCATCCAGCTGAGCGGGCTCCAGACCCACGACGTGGCCGCCGTCTACGCGTCCGTCGCGAGCCGCCGGCTCTCCGGCGCCCAGGCCCTCGCCCTGCGTGAGCGCACCGAGGGCAACCCGTTCTTCCTCGTCGAGCTCGCCCGGCTCGTCGGCGAGCGTGGCGACCCGGACGCGGTCCGCGACGAGCTGCCGACCGCGGTCACCGACGTGCTCAACCGGCGGCTGCTCCAGCTGCCCGAGCGCACGGTGGCGACCCTCCGCACGGCCGCGGTCATCGGTCGCGGCTTCGACACCCCGACGCTCGCGGTGGTGACCGGGATCGACGAGGACGACCTGCTCGACGTCGTGGAGCCGGCCCAGGCCGCGGGCCTGGTGCGCGAGGACGGCATCGACGAGTACGTCTTCTCCCACGTGCTCGTGCGCGACACCCTGCGCGCCGGCCTGAGTGCGAGCCGCCGCGCCCGCGCCCACGCCCGCGTGGCGGAGGCGCTCTCGGGCCTGCCCGGTCGGGAGACCGAGCTGGCCTGGCACTGGCGCGAGGCCGGACCGTCGTACGCCGACCGCGCGTGGCGTGCGGCCGTGGACGCAGCCGAGGTCGCCCGGCGGCTGCACGCCTACGACCAGGCCGCCGCACTGCTCCACGGGGCCCTCGGCGCGCTCGACGGCGACGCCGAGGCCGGGCTGCGTGACCGCTTCGACGTGCTGATGGCCCTCATCGAGGCGTACCGCTGGTCGGCGCGGTTGCCCGACCTGGTCCGCACGGTCGAGGAGGCGATCGTCGTCGGCAAGCAGCTGCGCGACCCCGAGGCGGTGGCGCGCGCGGCGATCGCCACCACCGAGGGCGTGCTGTGGCGCTCCGGAGAGCCGGGCGAGGTCAACGAGGAGGTCGTCGCCGCGCTGCGGGGGAGCCTGGAGCGGCTGCCGGCGCACGACAGCGACCTGCGGTGCCGCACGATGCTCGCCCTGGCCAACGAGCTCTACGTGACGGTCTCCTTCGAGGAGCGGCGAGCCCTGTGCGACGAGGGCCTGGCGATGGCCCGCCGGCTCGGCGACCCGCTCCTGCTCATGCAGGCCTGCCAAGTGGTGTTCGTCGCGCTCTGGAGCCCGCGCACCGTGGCCGATCGGGTCGCGCTCGTGGAGGAGGCGATGGAGCTCGCCCGAGCGACCCGGAGCGAGCGCAGCTTCGTCGTGTCTGCCTGCCTGCGGGCCGCCGCGCTCAGCGAGCTCGGCCGGCCGCGGGAGATGTGGGCGGCGGCCGCGGTCGCGCGAGCGGCCGCCGAGGACCAGCGGATCGCGTTCGGGGAGATCGTGCTCGACGGGCTCGAGCTGCCCTGGCACGCGATGGCCGGGCGGTTCGAGGACGCCGAGCGGATCATCGAGCACCTCCACCGGCTGGGTGAGCGCCTCGAGCACACCCACGCGGACGAGGCGATCGCCGCCGGCCACCTCGCGCTGCGGCTGTGGCAGGGCCGGTCCCTGGAGATGGTCCCGATGCTCGAGGCGTTCGACTCAGCGGCCTTCCCGTTCGCCGCGAGCATCGCCGTCTACCTCTGGCGCGCCGGCGAGCACGACCGCGCCCGTGCGGTGTACGCCGAGCGCGGCGCGCCGCTCGAGCACGACAACGACATCTCGTTGCTGGCGTGGTGCCACGCCGCCGAGATCGCGCTCTACCTGGGGGAGTCCGAGCTCGCCGGGTGCGCCTACGAGCGGCTCGCGCCGTTCGCGGGCCACAACGCCTGTGCCGGGTCCGCCCTGGCCCTCGGGCCTGTCGACTCCTACCTGGCGCTGGCGGCCGCGGCGACCGGCGAGCTCGTCCTGGCCGCCCGGCACGCCGAGGACGCGCTCGCGCTCACCTCCGACTGGGAGGTGCCGCTGGTGGCGGCCTGGATCCGCGAGCTGCGCGCGGCGTACGGGTTCTGAGCCGCGTTCTGGACCGGTCAAGTACGGATTTGGGGAGCGGAGCCCGGATCGGGTTGGCTGGTCCCGTGCACGCCGTCCTTCCCGCTCGCAACGCCGTGGCCGTCGTCTTCATCCTCAACGGGTTCTGCTTCGCCTCGTTCGTCTCCCGGGTGCCCGACATCCGCAGCACGCTCGACCTGAGCAACGGCAGCCTCGGGCTGCTGCTGCTGGCGATCTCGTTCGGCTCCGTGCTCGCGCTCCCGTCCGCAGGGCGGCTCATCGAGCGGGTCGGACCCGCGGGCGCGGTCCGGCTCGGGGCCGCGTCCTGCCTGGTGGGCCTCACGGTCGCCACGATCGGCATCGGCGTCTTCGAGGCGCAGCCGATGGCGGCGGTCGGGCTGTTCTTCTACGGCGTCGGCACCGGCGTCTGGGACGTCGCGATGAACGTCGACGGTGCGGCCGTGGAGCGGCACCTGGGGCGCACGATCATGCCGCGCTTCCACGCCGGCTTCAGCTTCGGCACCATCGCCGGCTCCGGTCTGGGCGTCCCCATGGCGGCGCTGCACGTGCCGCTCGAGATCCACGTGATCGCCGTGGTGGTGTTCTCCTTCGCGGCCGTCGTCGTGGCCGCCCGCTACTTCCTGCCCCCGCCGCCCGAGGAGGAGGCGGCCGCCCCGGCGCGCTCGGCCTGGCTCGAGCCCCGCACGCTGGCGATCGGCGTCATGGTGCTGGCCTTCGCCCTCACCGAGGGCAGCGCCAACGACTGGCTCGCGCTCGCGCTCGTGGACGGGTACGACGCCGCGCACTGGGTCGGCGTGGCCGGGTTCTCCCTGTTCGTGACCGCGATGACCGCGGGCCGGCTCGTGGGTGCCACGGCCCTCGACCACTTCGGCCGCGCCCCGGTGCTGTGGGCGACCACCGGCACCGCGCTGGCCGGCGTGCTCATGGTCGTCTACGGCCACTGGGCCCCGGTGGTCGTCGTCGGCATCGTGCTCTGGGGCCTGGGCGCCTCGCTCGGGTTCCCGGTCGGCATGAGCGCCGCCTCCGACGACCCGGTGCGAGCGGCCGCGCGCGTCAGCGTCGTCTCGACGATCGGCTACGCGGCGTTCCTCGCCGGCCCGCCGTTCCTCGGCTGGCTCGGCGACAGCGTCGGGACGCTCCACTCGCTGCTGACGATCGCGATTTTGATGGGCCCGGCCGCGCTCGCCGTGCTGGCCACCCGGCCCCCGGCGGCCGACCGCGTGACCGCCTGAGCGCGAACCTCAGCCGCGCTCGCCGCCGGGCACCCAGAGGACGTCGCCCTGCTCCCGGTTGGCGTGGCGGGCCAGGATGAACAGCAGGTCCGAGAGCCGGTTGAGGTAGGTGATCGCGAGGACGTTCATCGTCGCGCCGTGCTCCTCGTAGGCCGCCCAGGCCGACCGCTCGGCGCGCCGGACGACGGTGCGGGCCACGTGCAGCAGTGCGGCGCCGGTCGTGCCGCCGTTGAGGATGAACGACCGCAGCGCGGGCAGCGCCTCGTTGTAGTGGTCGCACCACGCCTCGAGGCGGTCGACGTAGTCCTGCTCGATGCGCAGCGGTGGGAACTCCGGGTCCTCGACCACCGGGGTGCAGAAGTCGGCCCCGACGTCGAAGAGGTCGTTCTGCACCCGCGTCAGCAGGGCGACCACGTCGTCGTCGAGCCCGCCCTGGGCGAGCGCCAGACCGAGCTGGGCGTTGGCCTCGTCGACGTCGGCGTACGCCGCGAGCCGACGGTCGGTCTTGGTCGTGGTGCTCATGTCGCCGAGTCGGGTCTGACCGCCGTCGCCGGTGCGGGTGTAGATCCGGGTGAGGTTGACCATGACGGCCACCCTAGTGGCGGCGACCGGCCGGGATCGCACGCATGACGGTCGTCACAGCGGGGTACGGGCGGCGGCACACCCAGCGGACGCGACACGACGGAAAGTTCCTGCGGATCAGACGCAACCCCGAGGAGGTCCAGAGCGTCATAGTGGGTGACAGGCACGCCATCGACGGATGGACCAGCCGGGGTGTCTCAGGGCCCCGGAGGACGGGGCACACAGCATGGAGATCATCAGCGACGGGCACACCTTGACCCTCAGCGGCGACTTCGACGTGCGCAGCACGTGGGAGGTCCGCAACGCTCTCTACGACCTGCTCGGCGGCCGCGACGACGACGTCGTCGTCGACCTCACCGACGTGACGACCATCGATGTGACCGCTCTCAAGGTGCTCGCCATGGCGACCCGCCAGGCCAGTCGCGAGGGCCACCACCTCACCCTGCGCGGGTGCGGTCCCGCCGTACGCCGGATGCTGCACCTGTCCCGTCTGATCCGCGTCGTCGAGGTCGAGCGCGTCGCCGTGCCCGCGTGACCACGCTCCGTGCTCCCTGGCCTGCGTGTCGGATAAGCCACACACACGGGCGGTTACCAATCGGTAGTCGCCGTCCTACCCTCTGACGCATGACCGAGACGGACCGCGAGCAGGACCGCCCCCAGGCCGACCGGCCCCCCAAGGATCGGCCCTGGGTGATGCGCACCTACGCCGGGCACTCGACCGCCGCGGCGTCCAACGCGCTCTACCGCAC
>NZ_JANINT010000087.1:0-2105 GCF_024509035.1 Nocardioides sp.
CGACCCCCACGGCGCCTACTACCTCGTCGACCACACCGGCACCCGCCGGATCCCCGGCACGCCCCGGACCGCCCAGCACCCCGAGGATCCGCTGCGGCCGATGGTCATCGAGCTCTATCACTCACCCATCGACATCGAGATCCACCCCCACTACCCCGACGCGGCCTGACCACGCCGACGCATGGATCGCCCGTCACTTGCGGCGGTATGCCCCCTCGGCGCCAGAAGAGGACAGCGGAAATAGATTGGACCCCCGGGGCAGAGCCCCGGGGGTCCAATCAGGTGAAGCGGTGAACCGTCAGCTGCAGCCGCTGGTGGAGCCGCAACCCTCGCAGACGTAGCAGGAGCCGGCGGGGCGCATCTTGGTGCCGCAGGTGAAGCAGAGCGGGCTGTCGACGGCGGTGCCGGTGATCTGCTCGAGGAGCTCGGCGGAGGTGTGGGCGACCTTGGCGGGCTCGGCGGGGACCTCACGGGCCTCCGAGCCGTGGGTGGCCTTGGTCTCGACCTCGGCGTCGACCACGTCGTGCTCGGCGATGTCGACCACCGGGTGGGCCTCGATCAGCTCGGCGGCGGAGCCGGTCTCCTCGACGGGCTCGTAGGAGCCGGTCTCGAGGTAGCGCTGGCGCTCGTCGGCCGAGTAGATGCCCAGGCCCTGGCGGGTCTCGAAGTCGAGGTAGTCCAGGGCGAGGCGCCGGAAGATGTAGTCCATGATCGACTGCGCCATCCGGACGTCCGCGTCGTCGGTGAGGCCGGCCGGCTCGAAGCGCAGGTTGGTGAACTTCGAGACGTAGGTCTCCAGCGGGACGCCGTACTGCAGGCCGATGCTGACCGCGATCGAGAACGCGTCCATCACGCCGGCCAGGGTCGAGCCCTGCTTGCCGAGCTTGAGGAAGATCTCGCCCAGCTCGCCGTCGTCGTGGGCACCCGAGGTCATGTAGCCCTCGGCGCCACCCACGGTGAAGGAGGTGGTGCGCGAGACGCGGGACTTCGGCAGGCGCTTGCGGGTCGGGGCGTAGACGATCTTCTCGATCACCTTGGTCGCCTCGGCGGCCGCGGCGTCGGCGGCGTCGGCCGCGTCCTTCTTGGCCTTGCCGCCGCCGTCGGCCAGCGGCTGGCCGACCTTGCAGTTGTCCCTGTAGACCGCGGTCGCCTTGAGACCCAGCTTCCACGACTGCAGGTAGATGTCCTCGATCTCCTCGACGGTCGCCGTCTCCGGCAGGTTGACCGTCTTGCTGATCGCGCCGGAGAGGAACGGCTGCGCCGCCGCCATCATCCGCACGTGGCCCATCGGCTTGAGCGCGCGAGCACCCATAGCGGTGTCGAAGACCTCGTAGTGCTCGGACTTGAGCCCGGGGGCGTCGATGACGTGGCCGTGCTCGGCGATGTAGGCGACGATCGCCTCGACCTGCTCGGGCTGGTAGCCGAGCTTGCGCAGCGCCCGCGGGATCGTCTGGTTGACGATCTGCATCGAGCCGCCGCCGACGAGCTTCTTGAACTTGACCAGCGAGAAGTCCGGCTCGATGCCGGTCGTGTCGCAGTCCATCATGAAGCCGATGGTGCCGGTGGGCGCGAGCACCGAGGCCTGGGCGTTGCGGAAGCCGTTGGACTCACCGAGCTTGATGACGTCGGCCCACGCCTGGGTCGCCAGCTTGTGGACCTGGCCGTCGGCGATGCCGAGCGTGCGCACGGTGTCGTTGGCGGCCTGGTGCTTGCGCATCACGCGCTTGTGGGCCTCGGCGTTGCGGGCGTAGCCGTTGTAGGGGCCCACCACCGCGGCCAGCTCGGCCGAGCGCTTGTAGGAGGTGCCGGTCATCAGCGAGGTGATGGTCGCGGCCATCGCGCGGCCACCGTCGGAGTCGTAGCCCAGGCCCATCGCCATCAGCAGCGCGCCGAGGTTGGCGTAGCCGATGCCGAGCTGGCGGTAGTCGACGGTGGTCTGGCCGATCGCCTCGGTCGGGAAGTCGGCGAAGCAGATGGAGATGTCCATCGCGGTGATGATCACCTCGACGGCCTTGGCGAACAGCTCGGCGTCGAAGGTGTCGTCGTCCTTGAGGAACTTGAGCAGGTTGAGCGAGGCCAGGTTGCACGAGGAGTTGTCGAGCGAC
>NZ_JANINT010000087.1:2144-8822 GCF_024509035.1 Nocardioides sp.
GTTGGTGTGCCAGTCGTTGATCGTGTCGTCGTACTGCAGGCCCGGGTCGGCGCACTCCCACGCGGCCTGGCTGATCTTGCGGAACAGGTCGCGGGCGTCGACGGTCTCGATGACCTCGCCGGTCTTGCGGGCCCGCAGGCCGAACTCGGTGCCCTCCTCGACCGCGCGCATGAACTCGTCGCTGACGCGCACGGAGTTGTTGGCGTTCTGGTACTGGACCGAGGTGATGTCGGCGCCGCCGAGGTCCATGTCGAACCCGGCGTCGCGCAGCGCGCGGATCTTGTCCTCCTCGCGCGCCTTGGTCTCGACGAACTCGACGATGTCGGGGTGGTCGACGTCGAGCACGACCATCTTGGCCGCGCGGCGCGTGGCGCCACCGGACTTGATGGTGCCGGCCGAGGCGTCCGCACCGCGCATGAAGGAGACCGGGCCCGACGCGGTGCCGCCGGAGGAGAGCAGCTCCTTGGAGGAGCGGATGCGGGAGAGGTTCAGGCCGGCGCCGGAGCCGCCCTTGAAGATGAAGCCCTCCTCCTTGTACCAGTTCAGGATCGAGTCCATCGAGTCGTCGACGGAGAGGATGAAGCAGGCCGAGACCTGCTGCGGCGACGGGGTGCCGACGTTGAACCAGACGGGGCTGTTGAAGGAGAAGTACTGGTGGGCGAGCAGCCAGGTGAGCTCGTGCTCGAACACCTCGGCGTCGGCCGGGGTGGCGAAGTAGCCGTGGTCGATGCCGGCCTTGGTGTAGGTCTTCACGACCCGGTCGATGAGCTGCTTGAGGCTCCACTCACGCGCGTCGGAGCCGACGGCGCCGCGGAAGTACTTGGTGGTGACGATCGTCGAGGCGTTGACCGACCAGAAGTCGGGGAACTCCACGCCGCGCTGCTCGAAGACGGTCTCGCCGGTCTTCCAGTTGGTCTGCACCACGTCGCGGCGCTCCCACGTCAGCTCGTCGTAGGGGTGCACCCCCTCGGTGCTGAAGACACGCTCGATGCTCAGACCTGCCCCCGTCGCTGCCTTGGCCTGGGCGCTCGTGCGCCCGCTCACCGTCTCCGTCATCCCCTGGGTCCCGTCTCTCGAGGTGGTTGGTTCGATCATTGCTCTGGGCACCGACACTGCTCCGAGCAGTGGCGGTCGGCGCCGAAAGTGGGTGGTGCGCCCGGCGCGTGCAGCTTCCCCACTACACACGCCGGGCGGTCTGTGGTCAGCCCGTCGCGACGGGCTGGGTCTCGACGAGCTCGACCACCGAGCCGGAGGGCTCGGCGGCGGTAGCGGGCCGTTCGGCTCGCAACATGGCGATCTCGTCCTCGAAGTCGTCGGCGGACTCGAAGGCGCGGTAGACGCTGGCGAAGCGCAGGTAGGCGACCTCGTCGAGCGCGCGGAGCGGGCCCAGGATCGCCAGCCCGACCTCGTGGGCGGGGATCTCGGCGGCACCGTCGAGGCGCAGCGCGTCCTCGACCTCCTGGCCCAGGCAGGCGAGCTGGTCCTCGGTCACCGGGCGCCCCTTGCACGCCTTGCGGACCCCGGCGATGGCCTTCTCGCGGGCGAACGGCTCGGTGGCACCCGAGCGCTTGAGGACCGTCAGCTGCATCATCTCGACGGTCGTGAACCGCTTGGCGCACGCCGAGCAGGTACGCCGGCGCCGGATCGAGCCGCCGTCGTCGGCGACCCGGGAGTCGAGGACCCGGGTGTCGGTGTTGCGGCAGTACGGACAGTGCACAGGTCACTCCTCTCGTCTCATCGGGTCGGTCTCGTCAGGTCGGTGTGGTCAGGGCGCGCCGACAACACCCGTGAAGGGTGTGCAGAAGCTGTGGATATCGGGGGTCCTGCTGTGTACAACAAGCAGTCGGATGTGAGTCTTCCGCCCCCAGCTGTGAACTAGATGTGGATAACTACAGCGGTGTAACTACTAGATGTAGTGGTAACCGTACGCCCGGGTACGAGAGGTGCGCAAGTGGAGCGACGACGTACTTCGAGTATGTGGAGAGCGATCGACAAAGTCCCAGGTCAGGGCCACCGTGGCCCGGCCAGACAGGCCGCGACCGGGCGTGTCGGAGCGGTGTCGGGGCGGTGTCGGATGGGCGTCGGATCGGTGTCGGAGCGGCGTCGGATCGGCGGGATGATCAGTCCGTCGCCGGACTGGTCGCGTCGTAGGCGACCGAACGCGTCTGGCCCCCGGGGCCGCGCACGAGCAGCGTCAGCCCGACGGGTGCCTCGGGGTCGCCGGGCGCGTCGAGGTCGCGCCGCCAGCCGAACTCCGCCCGGCCGTCGCGGCAGCGCACGGGCGTCCCGCGCAGGGTCAGCTCGCGGTCGGCGAGCTCCACGCGCAGCTCGGCGCGCCAGCGGGTGCCCTCGCCACAGTCGAGCCCGGCCCGGGCGACCAGGCGTCGCGGGCCGGGGTGCCGGACGAGCGCGTCGACGTTGCGTCCGCCGACGATGGTGGCCGGGGTGTCCTCGTCGTAGGAGGCGAAGCAGCCCCGACCCCGGCCGCGCGCGAGGTCGAGGATCGCGGCCTGGCCGGTGCCGGGGACGTCGAACTCGTGCCGGAACGCCCCGGCCTCGGCACGCACGTCCAGGCGCACGTCGTGGGTGTCGTCCTCGCCCACCTCGAGGAGGTACTCCCCACGCCACCGACCGTCGGAGACGTGGCGGCCCTCGATCGTCACGTGGGTGGAGTCGGCGCCGGCGACCTGGGAGAGCACCACGACGCCACCGGGGACGCAGTCGGCGCGCACGGTGACCGTCCGCGGCGCCGGACCCACCGGAGCCGCGTCGGCGACCGGGGCGGCGACGGGCAGGGCGAGCGCGACCGCGAGCAGGGCCGTGGGTGCGTGACGGAACCGAGACCTCATCTCGCCACTGTCACACGTCGGCGGGACCGCCCGGAACCCCCGCGAGCGCCGCGAGGTCGTGCCACCACGAGATCCGGGTGGGCCGGCCGTCGTAGTCACGTCGTTGGTTGGCGCCCGACACCCCGGGCAGCACGAAGACCTGGGCCGGTCCGAGGTACCACTCGGCCGGCCCGAGCCCGGGCCGTCGTACGCCGAGCGCGCGGGCGGCCTCGTGGGCGACGGCCTTGCTGGTGAACGCCAACCACTCGGGCCGCCACCGGTCGAGCTTGGCGACGAGGGCGTCGATCTCCACCCACCTCGGGTCCCAATGGCCGACGAGGTCGGTGAGCCCCAGTCCGAGCTCGACGACCCGGTGGTCCTCCTCGGGTGGCAGCCGCCGCGGCGAGAACCCGGCGAGGTGCAGCGACTCCCAGAACGAGTTGCCGGGCGTCTCGTAGTAGTGGTCGCGCAGCTTGGTGCTCTCGGCGCCGGCCAGGCCGCAGAAGACGACCACGGGGTCGGAGGCCACGAGGTCGGGGAGCACCTGCACGCGTCGGGACTCTGCCACACGGATAGACCACCCCTGAGGGTGATTTAACGCTGGATTGGTTTGGCGCCGTCTCGCGCCGGGGCAGACCTACGGAAGCGGTCGTCGGACGGCCGCTGGACAACCGAAGACACGAGAGGTCACCCCCGATGACTGCAGGTACCGCACCGAGCCGTTCAGATGAGACCGCCCGACTCTTCGCCCTCCGCAGCAGCGCCACCGCGGACGAGCGCGCCGAGCTCGATGACCAGCTGATCCGGCTCAACATGGCCGTGGCGGTCGACGCCACCCGTCGCTTCCGTGGCCGTGGCATCGCCACCGACGACCTGGAGCAGGTCGCCTACGTCGGTCTCGTCAAGGCGGTCAAGGGGTTCGACCCCGAGCGCGGCCACGACTTCTTGAGCTTCGCGATCCCGACGATCCGCGGTGAGGTGCGCCGCCACTTCCGCGACCTCGGGTGGAC
Source organism: Nocardioides sp. (assembly GCF_024509035.1). Taxonomy (GTDB): domain Bacteria; phylum Actinomycetota; class Actinomycetes; order Propionibacteriales; family Nocardioidaceae; genus Nocardioides. The sequence goes on from NZ_JANINT010000087.1 coordinate 5,983, forward strand.
GGTGCGCCCGCCGCGCTCGATCCAGGAGGCGCAGACCAAGATCATCGCCTGCGAGGGAGAGCTCTACCAGCAGCTCGGCCGCGCGCCCCGCCCCTCCGAGATCGCCGACCACCTCGGCCTGGACCGCGAGCTCGTCATCGAGGCCCTGGGCGCCAGCGGCTGCTTCGCACCCGCCTCCCTCGACGCCCCCGCCCACGAGGAGGACGACGACCCGATGGGCCGCCGCCTGGGCTTCCACGACGAGGGCTTCGACCTCGCCGAGGCCCGCGCCGTGCTCGCCCCGGTGCTGGCCAAGCTGTCGCGTCGCGAGCAGCTGATCGTCGAGATGCGGTTCTTCCGCGGCTGCACCCAGGCCCAGATCGGCGAGGCGATCGGGGTCACCCAGATGCAGGTGTCCCGCCTCCTCACCCGCCTGATGGCGCGGCTGCGCGAGGAGCTGGACGTCACCCTGGCCGCCTGACGGCGGACCACAGACCCGACGCTCCGTGTCGGGCGGGCGAGGAGCGGGCTCCTACGCCGCTCGCTCGACACGGAGCGCGAACCACGACGTGGTGCCCGAGTCGTCCCGCTCGGTGCCCCACTGATCGGCCAGGGCGTCGACGAGCTGCAACCCGCGCCCGAACACCTTCAGCGGGTCCTCGTCCTCGACCAGGCCCGGCACGTCCCCCGCGCCGCGGTCGCGGACGGCGACCCTCAGCTGGTCCTCCTGCAGCTCGATCGTGAGCACCGAGGCCGTCTCGGCATGGACGACGGCGTTGGTGACCAGCTCGGAGAGGCACAGCTCGGCGGAGTCGAGCACCTCCTCGCCCACCTGCCAGGTGGCGAGCAGGTCGCGCAGGAACCGCCGGGCCTCGCGGGCGGCTCGGGGGTCGCTCGCCAGCCGCTTCGAGGCGCGGTGCGGGTGCTCGGACGCGGGGCCATCACCAAGCTCGGGGTCGCCGTGGTCCTCCGCGTCGTGGCGCCGCACCCGGCGTACGGCCGCGGCGGCGTCGCGCGCGGTCACCGCCAGCCGGCGCAGCTGCTGCTCGTCGAAGGGCTGGGGGCGGTCGAAGTAGACGATCAGCCCGCCGAGGGGTGCTGCGGGCCCCGGCAGGGGCAGCGCCGCGAGAGCGCGGGTGCCGGCGGCGCGCTGGCGCTCGAGCAGCCCGGCGTAGCGGCCGGCGAAGTCGTCGAGCCCGCCGAGCACCGGCTCGCCCGTGCGGACGACGCGGGTCAGGGGCACGTCGTCGTAGGCGTCGATGTGGCACCAGGTCGCCTCACCGGAGGGCAGGAAGCGCAGCCGGCGCCCGCCGCCCTCGGTGAGCGCCAGCCCGACGCGCGTGACCCCGGGCAGGTCCCCGAGCTCGCGCAGCACGGCCCGGGCCACCGCGTCGACATCGGTGGCGTGGTCGAGCTCGGATCCCAGGTGGGCGAGGGCTCCGAGTGGTCCGCTCCCCGACTCCCCCACGGGCAGCAGGGTAACCGCGGATCGGACACAATGGCGCGGTGGCACGAAGCGGGGGTGGGAAGCGGGCGGGTTCGCGGCGCGGGCAGCGTCCGCCGCGCCGGTTCCAGCCGGCGCTGCTCCTGCTGGCCCTCGGCATCACCGCCTGCATCGTCGCGTGGGGCTACCTGGTGTACGCCGCGATCGACTTCGGCTCGACCGCCCGCGACGGCGACTCGGCCGCCTGGTGGTTCCTGGCCCTCGCCTCGGCCGGGGCGGTGGCCTGCCTGTTCGTCGGGCTGATGCTCGTCGCCCGGGTGCTGCGCCGCCTCGGCATCACCGCCGAACGACCGCCACGCCCCGCGCCGGCCGGCCAGGACGTCGCGCCCGAGGCTCCCACGGAGCGTCCGGTCGGCGGACGTCGCGCGGCGCGCTGATCGACGACGGACTCCCCGAGACGCCGCGAGGGGCGGGGCCACCAGGCCCCGCCCCTCGTCTTCCCCGGCTCGCCAGCCGGGGTCGAAGCGGCTGACGATGATCGTGGCGGACCGTGCGGCGACGGTCCGGGTGTGGCGCCTACTCGGTGGGCACCAGGAGCCGCTGGCCGGCGGTGACCATGCCCGAGTCGAGGGCGTTGAGGTCGCGGATGTGGTCGACCATCGCGCGGACGTCGCCGCCGTCGGCGACGCCGGCCGCGATGTCCCACAGCGTGTCGCCCGCACCGACCATCACCACACGGGTGGGCTCGGGGGTGCCGGGCTCGCTGGTGGCGACCGAGCCGCCGGCGAGCACGAAGCCGATCGCCAGGATCACGAGCACGGCGAGCGTGAGCACCACCAGGCGGCCGCGACGGGTGAGCCGGACCGCGCCGGAGCGCTGGGCGCCCACCTGGGGACGGGCAGGCCGGGTCGCCCGCACCTGCGGAGCGAGCTGGGGGGTGATCTGCGTCGTGATCGTCGTGCTCATCGTGACCTCCTGGGGAAGTGGCGGTCTGCCTCGGGTCGTGCTCTCTCGACGACTGTTCTAGTGGCGGCCACCGACAGTCCTCGGAGGACGGTCTGGACCAGCGACTCGATCAGACGTTCGATCGAACATGTGTACGACGGTAGAGCACGTGTTCGAACGATTCAAGACCCGACACGAACATTTGTTCGAGCGACGTGGTAGTGCGACGACCCGCCCGGGCCCCGCCTCACCGCCCCTTGGCGATGCTGCGCCTCCCCTGGGCCGCGAACAGCCCCGTGGCCCGGCCGGCCACCGAGGGCGCGAGCGTGGTCGCGCGGACGAGTGCGCCACGCCAGGTGGGCAGGGTGCGCACCACGCGGCCGGAGCCGATCAACGCGACGGCAGCGTCGGCGACCTCGTCCACGGTGAGGATGCGTCCACCCGAGTGGACGAGCGCCGCCCCCAGGCCCCC
>NZ_JANINT010000088.1 GCF_024509035.1 Nocardioides sp.
GGGCCTGTTCTCCCGCGTCTACCAGGGGTCGGACTTCACCAGCCCGGGGCTGACCATGGTGAACGGCCGCTCGCGCCGGTCCTCTGCGTTCCTCCCGGAGGCGTTCACCGGCAACCGGGTGCTGGTGCGGGTCACCCCGCTCGGCGACCTGCTGTGGGTCGACGGCGCCTCGCGCCGCTTCCTCGATGCGCGGACCGGCGCGGAGGTCCCCGACCCGACCGACGGCTGGGGTGGCCGCCTGTGGTCGATCACCGGGTCGGACGCGCCCGGGGGCCTGGCGTTCACGTCCTGGATCGAGCCCAACCTCGGCGGCCGCGACCCCTACCGGCTGGGCTTCGTCGCACCCGCCGGATGATGCCGGCCCCGGCCCGCAGCCCCGCTCCTCCTGGTCCGTCGCGTCACGCTCAGGGCAGTCGCCGGGCGAGGTCGGCGAGCCGGTCCTCCTCGATGTGCGGCGGCTGGGCAGCGCCACGCTTGACCGCCCAGGCGCCGTGGAGCGCGCGGTAGATCTCCTGGGCGAAGCTCACCAGCGTGTGCATCTGCTCGGCCGCGCGCACGTCGGTCGTCGGCACGTAGTAGGTCAGGCTCTTCTGCTTGACCAGGCTCCGCTGGCGGGCGCGATCCTCGAAGCTGACCATGACGAAGTAGCGCTCGGGGACACGCCAGTGGTCACGTCGCCACTCCTGCCACTCAGGCGTGTTCTCCAAGCGGTCCCACACCCGCACGATGGTGGAGCGGGCCCAGCTGCTCACATCGCCGAGCCAGGCAATGCTGACCGGTGCGATGATCACCGCTCGACCGCCACGACAGCAGATCCGGTGGCACCGACCGTGGCGAGCTCGGGTGACCCGGGCACGGTGAGCGGCAGGTCGAGCGGCGCCTCCACGTGGATGGTGACGCTGGAGTCGGCCGGGTCGAGGTCGACGCCGAAGCTCAGCCCGGGATAGCGCGCGTAGGCACCCGAGCGGACGAGGTAGTCGTGCACGGAGGCCCGGACCGCCGCCGTGGTCAGCTCGAGGCGGTCCTCGGGGACGCCGCCGGTGTAGACCTCGCGTCCGGTGGCGCCGAGGTCGGCGCCGCGCAGTGCGGCGCCGTCGGCCACGGTGTCGAGCCCCTGGCGCTGCAGGTAGGCCGCCGACGCGTCCACGACCATCGCGACCGCCATCGCCAGCACGAACGCGAAGCCGACGATCATCAGCGTCATCTGGCCCACCTCGTCACGGCGCGGCACGGTCCACCTCCTGGAACTGCCCGATCGGGACGGTGTGGCTCGCGTCGAGCGCGAAGGAGGGCGCACCGCCGCCCAGGAACGTCGGGAGCAGCGGGAGCTCGACCCCCGAGGAGACCACGACGGTGATCACCGAGGTGCCGGCGTGGCAGTCGTGCGGGTACGGCGTACAGCTGACGCGCACGTGGACGGGTACGCCGTGCACGCCCTGGTCGTCCAGGGCCTGCAGGGCGGCGGCCTCGGCGCGCTGCGTGCCCGCGGCGTCGGTGGGCGCGAGCGCGTAGGCGCGGGCGGCGGCCCGGGCGGCGCCACTGACACCGAAGGCGCCGCGCTGCACCTCGAAGACCGACATCACGATCCACAGCAGCGGTACCAGCAGCAGGATCCCGAGCCAGACCAGCTCGACGAGGGCGCTCCCGTCCTCGCCGCGACGACGATCGCGCCACCGGCTCATGGCCGCTGCTCCTCGACGGCGTGGCCGGTCACGGTCAGGGAGATGCCCGGCCCGCCGATGCCGAGCGCCGGCACGGTGGCGTGGACAACCACCTCGACGCCGGGCGCCCCGGCGACCGTCGCCGGGTGGGCCTCGATGTCCTGCGCGAACCGACCCGAGATCGCGCCGTCGATCTGGCTGCGGGTGCGCGCCACGCCGTCGGCCGGGTCCCGGTCGAGCGTGGCGGCGTACCGCGCTCCCTCGGAGGCCGCCGAGGCAAGCGTGTTGCGCACCAGGAGCACGAGCGCCACCTGGAGGATGCCGAGGAAGATCGGCACCAGCACGATCAGCACCAGCACGAAGTCCACGACGGCGGACCCGCGCTGGCCCCGCCGCCGCGGAGCCACCGGCCCTACTTCACCTGGTTGAGCGCCGAGGTCAGCATCTGGCTGAGCTGGCCGCGCGCCACCCCACCGATGACCACCACCAGCCCGGCGGTCATCACGGTGATCATCACCCAGCCCGGCACGTCGCCTCGTTCGTCGCGGACGCGGCGCGCGGTGAGCGCGAGGTAGAGCCGCGTGATCGCCAGCGAGATCTGTTCCATGGTCGTTCCGTTTCTCCGAAGGGTCCTCGTAGGGGTCAGCGGGTGGTCAGGTGCAGCCCGACGACGCCGGGCCAGAAGGCGAAGAGCACGGTGATGGGCAGGACGAGGAACACGACCGGCACCATCATGAAGACCTCCTTGCGGGCGGCGGTCTCGATCAGCTCGCGGCGACCCGCCTCGCGGACGTCAGCTGCCTGCGCGTGCAGCACGTCGGCCAGCGGCGTCCCGCGCTCGACTGCGATGGCGACGCCCTGCGCGAATCGGGCGACGAGCGGCAGGCCGGTGGCCGACGCCATCCGGTCGAACGCCATGGCCACCGGCTCGCCGGTGCGGATCTCGGCCAGCACCCGGGCGAGGTCGGCGGACAGGTCGCCGCCGCTGCGGCGTACGACGCGGTCGAGGGCCGCGACCGGGCCCTCCCCCGCGGCCACCGCGAGCGCCAGCAGCTCGGCCACCGTGGGGAACTCCGCGAGGATGCGCCGCTCGCGGCTGCGCACCTGGCTGGTCAGATGGGTGTCACGGGCGACCACGCCGGCGACGAAGGCGATCGCGCAGAGCAGCAACGAGGTCAGGGCCGAGCCCGGCGCGATCAGCATCCGGAGCACGCCCCAGGCGGCAGCGAGGGCGAAGGCGACGACGCCCCACAGCACCTGCTCGATGCGGAACTCGTGGACGGACTTGTCGATGCCGGCGCGCTGCAGCCGTCGGCGCACCGACGTCGCCCCGCCCAGGACCCGTTCGACGGCATCGGCCGCCGAACGGAGCATCGGCCCGAACACGCCCGCGGCCGCCGACGTCGGCGACGACGAGGCCACCCGCAGCTCGGGGGTCCGCCCCACCTGGGGCAGGTCGCGCACGTAGGGCAGCACCCGCAGGGCGAGCTGCGGGCGCCGCACCGCGCGGGCGCGGGCGGCCACGAGCAGCACGCCGCCGCCGGTCGCGGCACCGAGCAGGCCACCCCAGACGGCGGGTGTCACGACAGGATCCGCCGCTCGGTGGGGAGCCGGCCGATCCGCATCATCAGCCGGTAGGCGACCAGGCAGGCACCGGCACCGACGCCGAGCACGACGACGCCACCGGGCGAGGCGTAGCGGTGGATGACCTCGGACTGGAAGGACATGAACAGCAGCACCAGCCACGGGGAGGCGACAGCGAGGCGGGCGCCGTTCACGGTCCACGCCTGTCGCGCCTCGAGCTCGGAGCGGGTGCGCGCGTCGTCGCGGAGGTACGACGACAGGTTGCGCAGCAGGCGACCGAGCTCACCCCCGCCGACCTCGCGAGCGACGCGGAGCCCCTCGACGACGCGGTCGCCCACCGGGTCGGCGAGCCGGTCCTTGAGGCGGTCGAGCGACTCACCGAACCGCCCGGTCACCTGGTAGTCCAGTGCGAACTGGTCGAAGGCGTCACGCAACGGTTCGGGTCCGCGGGTGCCGAGGGCGGCGAGCGCGTCGGGCAACGACATGCCCGCGCGCACCGCGGAGGTGAGGTTGTCGACGGCCTCGGGCCAGACCTCGGCGAGCTCGCGCTGGCGCCGCCGGGCACGTCCGGACACGACCGCCACCGGCATCCAGGCCCCCATGAGCCCGAACGCCAGGGCCACCGGAGGCGTGCCCGAGACCGCCTGGATGACGACGGTGGTCACCACACCGCACACTGCGCAGAGCACCACGAACCCGCGCACGGAGACCTGGCCGAGCCCGGCGCGGGCGAGCAGCTCGCGGGTCCGACCGCGGCTCGTGGGCTCGGTCCGCGGAGCGCGGGGCAGCGCGAACGCGCTCCAGACCAGCATCAGACCGATCCCGACGCCCAGTCCGACCAGCGCGCCCATCAGCGCTCCTCGGCCAGCAGACGATGGACGTCGATCCCGATCCGCTCGTAGCGCTCGACGTGCGGCGGCATCCCGCCGGAGCGGCGCAGGTCCCCGCCGCGCCGCTCGAAGAGCGGCTCGGTCTCGATGATGTCGTTCTCGACCCGGCCCGGGACGCCGACGATCTCGTTGACCCGGCGGGTGCCGTGCGCGTCGATGCCGAGGTGGACGACGAGGTCCACGCTCGAGGCGACCGTCGGCACCACGAAGCGGGCCGAGATGTTCTCGCCCGCCAGCAGCGGGAGCGTGCACATCTTGACCAGGGCCTCACGCGCGCTGTTGGCGTGGATGGTGCACATGCCGGGAAGTCCGGCGTTGAGGGCGAGCAGGAGGTCGAGGCACTCCTCGGCGCGGACCTCGCCGACGATGATGCGGCTGGGCCGCATACGCAGGCTCTCCTTGACCAGGTCGCGCAGCCGGATCTCGCCGGTGCCCTCGAGGCCGGACTGACGGGTCTGCAGGGGCACCCAGTCGGGGTGGGGGAAGCGCAGCTCGAAGACCTCCTCGGCCGACACCACCCGGTCGCCACCGGGGATCGCGGCGGCGAGGCAGTTGAGCATCGTCGTCTTGCCCGCCTGGGTGCCGCCGGCGACCAGCACGTTGAGGCCCGCGCGCACCGACGCCTCGAGGAAGCCCGCGGCACCGGGAGTCAGGCTGCCGAGCTCGACCAGGTCGGGCAGGCGCGCCGCGCGCAGCACGAACTTGCGGATGTTGACGGCCGAGAAGCCACGGCTGATGCCCTCGAGGACGACGTGCAGGCGGTGGCCCTCGGGGAGCATCGCATCGACGAAGGGCTGGCTGATGTCGATGCGCCGCCCGCTGCTCTTGAGCATCCGCTCGACGAGCTCCTGCACCTGGGCCGACGTCAGCACGAGCGTCGTCAGCTCGTGGCGGCCGTGGCGGGCGACGAAGACCCGGCTCGGGTCGTTGATCCAGATCTCCTCGACCGTGGGGTCGTCGAGGAAGGGCTGCAGCGGGCCGAAGCCCGAGACCCGGGCGACCAGCTCGCCGACCATCGAGTCGACGTCGGGGACCGGCGCGACCACGCCGGTGAGGCTGCGGTCGTCGTGGTCGCGGACGACGCCCTCGGCGATGCGGCGCACCAGGTCCGCCTCGCGCTGCGGGTCGACCGCCTCGCGGCGCACGACCTCGCGCACGTGCTGGTCGAGCTGCTCGACCAGCTCCTCGTGCGCGTTCGCCGTACGCCGCGCGGGTTGCGTGAGTGACATCGAGTCCCCCGAGATGGTTCCTTGCGCCTCATCCTTCCAGCCCGAGCGCCCGGTCAAACCCGCCCGAGCCGGCACCTGTGGACAACGAGCCGGAGCCGGGAGGGTTCCGTCCCCAGGCCACAGCAGGGGGCGGCCGCGGGTCAGCGCTGCGGGGTGAGGGTGATCTGGTGGGAGGTGGTCCGGCAGATCTTGGAGACGTCGACGCAGGTGCGCACGCGGACGTCGAGGACCACCACGCCGTCCTCATGCTCGGTGAGCCGGTAGGTGCCGCCGCCGCTGAGGCTCGCACCACTGCCCCCGCCGTAGACCTCCACCGCGCCGCCGTCCTCGCGGGCGCCGTCGAAGGCGAACGTCGCCTCACCACCGAGGAAGGTCCCGTCGACGAGGAACGGACCGGTGATCGTGTAGATCGTGCCGCTGAAGGTGACCTCGTCCTGGCCGCTCACGACGTACGCCGTGGGCCAGGTGTCCAGCTCGACGGTCGCCTTGGCCACGCCTCGCCGCGAGCGCGCCTCGAGGACGACGCTCGCGCGCTTCTCGCGCTTCGAGGCCGCGACGTAGGTGAACGTCGCGTCGGCCGGGGCGGAGTCCGGAGCGATCGAGGCCTCGCCGGTCAGGACCGCGGTGACCGTGCCGCCCACCTTGCCACCGTCGACCTTGCTGCGCGGGGCCGCGGTGATCTGCACCTGCTGGGAGGGCCGCAGGCCGCTGGGGCCGGCGGAGACCGTCGGCTTCAGCTCGACGCACTTCCCCGACTCCCAGCCCTTCTTCGCAGCCTCGACGAGCTTGGCGGCGACCATCCGGCTGACCATCACCGACAGCACGTTGGTGTCACTCACGAGCGCGTCGGTCGCCCCACCGCCGGTGTCCTTCACCTCGTACTTCGCCGCGCCCTCGCGCGGCCAGGCCCCCGACACCGTGACATAGCTGCCACCGTCCTTGACGTCGGCCATCTTCCCGCTGTACTCGGTGTCGTAGCCGAGCAGCTCGGCCTGGTCGCCCACGTATCCGGCGACGGCCACCTCGAACGACCCGCTCTTGCCGGCGCTCCCGTCCGCCGACGTGTTGGTGATGGTCACCTGGGCCTGGGCTGTGAAGCTACCGTCCGGCAACGGGCACGGAGCCATCGCGACCCGCACCGCGATGTCCGTCCGCACGCCGGTGCTGTCGGTGTGGGAAAGGTCGGCAGACAGCTCGGCCCCCTCCTTGGTGGCCTTGACCGTGATCCCGTTCCGGGAGTCCTCGCCCACGTCTCCGCTCCGGGCGGTGGCGGCGTCGGCGGCGAACATCGAGATCAGCAGGCCGCCGAAGAGCCCTTCTCCGAAGGTCGTCGACTCCGGCAGCCCGGCGGACCGTACGCCGGCCCCGACGGCCGGCCGCGCCGGGTGCCGTACGCCGGCCCCTGCACGGTCGGCGATCCCGGCCAGCCACGCCGCGGTCTCGGTGATCGAGGTCTCCACGGCCCCGTCGCCGCCGAGGGCGGCCGCCAGCCCCGAGACCTCATAGAGCTCGCGCTCGACAGCACCGGAGAGCTCGGCGGCGCGCTGGTGCCGGGCGTCCTCGTCGAGGTCCGCGAACGAGTCGCTCAGCGCCTCGAGCACCGCAGGGTCGGCCGAGCCCTCCAGCGGCAGGGCGCTCGCCGCCGCCGACGGCTCGGTCTCTCCCCCGCTGCCCCCGCCGCTCCCACTGCACGCCGCGAGGAGCAGGCAGCCCGCGACCAGGGCGGCCGCGATCGGGCGCACGGTCCGGACATCGACCACGGTGGCCTCCTGCCATGGCGGGGGTCGGCTGGTCGACGCACCGTACTGACGACCGCGAACAGGGGTCGATGGCCCGAACGGATGGTGGTCTAGATGTTCTGACGGTGCGCCGGGACCATGGCCCCCGGGCTCGTCGAAGCGATGGCGCGCCCTCGGCGAGGGTCCTACGGTCGTGCCATGCACGCCCGTCTCGGCCGCGGCCTGACGGCCGGAGTCCTCGCCGGGCTCCTGGCGACGGCGCCGCTCGCGTCGTACGCCGGCGACGCCGGCACCACGCGCTGGTCCGACCAGGCACCCGCCGCGCGGGCCCTCGTCGGCGCACCGACCGACCTGCACACGACCGTGACACCCGGCGCGCCCGCCATCGCCGTGTCCTGGGACCCGCCGATCACCGGGCTGCCGCTGGTCCTCGGCTACCAGGTCCTCCTCGACGGACAGGTCGTCGCGACGGTGCCGCTGGTGACGACGTCGTACACGATCACCGCGGACGCCGGGGCCCTGCAGCTCGGCCGCACCTACGACATCGCGGTGCGCGGCACGCTCCTCCTCACGACCGGCGCGGAGGCCCACACCCGGCAGACCCTCTACGTCGCCCCCGTGACGACCGTCCAGCGGGCCAACCCCGACAACCCGCTGGCGGGGCGGGAGTGGGGGGTCTACACCGGCCGGCTCGACCAGGCCTACAACGGCTGGAGCAAGCTGGGCGCCGCCAAGAAGGACCAGCTCGCCCTGTTCGCGACGATCGAGAAGGCCTTGTACTTCGGCCGCTGGATGTCCGACGACGAGGTGGCGGGCAAGGCGCAGGCCTACATCGCCGGGGCGCAGGCCGGCGACCCCGACAAGCTGGTGCTGATGACGCTGTTCCGGATGTTCCCGTGGGAGGGCGAGGCGCGCATCGACCAGCGGCTGCCGACGGCGGCCGAGCAGGCGTCGTATCGCCGCTTCGTCACCAACCTCGCCGGCGCCATCGGAGCCAACCGCGTCGCGATCGTCGTCCAGCCCGACGGCTACTTCGTGCGGAAGGCGTTCGAGGCGTGGGTGGACAAGGTCGGCCGCACGAAGGCGCTGACGCCGGCGCGGATGCTCGCCTGGACGGTCAGGACGCTCGCCGCGCAGCCCCGCACGACCGTCTACCTCGACATGGGCTCGGAGGACTGGGCCCGCGGCGACTACCGGTCCGTGGCGAAGTACCTGAAGCTGAGCGGTGTCGCCGCGGCGCGCGGGTTCTCGCTCAACGTCTCGCACAAGAACTACCTCGAGCGCGAGATCGCGTTCGCGGCGAAGGTCTCCGACACGCTCGCGTCGATGGGCATCGAGGGCAAGCACGCGGTGCTGGAGACCTCCGACAACGGCCACCCGTTCCACGGCAGCGAGATCAATCCACCGGGCGCCTCCCCCTACATCCAGCCCGGCGAGGTCCCACCGTGCACGACGCGGAACCAGACGACACCCTGCACCGCTCTGGGCGTGCCGCCGACCACCGACGTCGACAACCCGGCGTGGGGGCTGAGCCCCGACCTCGCCGCGACCGCCGCGCGGTACGTCGACGCCTACCTGTGGGTCAGCCGGCCGTGGCTGCCCGACCAGGGCCAGGGCGGCACCACGTTCAGCCCGGCGTACGCCAAACGGCTGCTGTCCACGTGGCCGTTCTCGCCGTACTTCACCGGTACGTCGTAGACGGGGTCACCCAA
>NZ_JANINT010000089.1 GCF_024509035.1 Nocardioides sp.
CGAGCACCTCGCGCACGTCGCGCAGCATGCGCGCATCGCAGCAGGTGTGCGGTCGACCCTCAAGGCCACCGTCGGGCCCCTGTGGACCGGGGCGTGGCTCGGCGCGTCAGCCGACGTAGACGAGGTGGCTGGTGCCCCGGGGCAGCTCGACGACGCGCTGCTCGACGTTGTCCACGGCGATGAGTCCCCGGCGGGTCAGGCCGAAGACCGGCTCGTCACCGGCGGGCGAGCCGACGAGTGCCCTGACGACCCCGTCGACCACGATCGCCGAGGGATCCTGGTTGGGCGGCGACCCGTCGACCGAGGCCGTCGCCACCGAGGCCGACGACGTCGCGACCGGTGGGTTCAGCACGACGACGCTGCTGGCGCTGCGCCAGCTGATCGCCCGGATGGGCAGGGAGCTGTCGACGCTCGCGCCGATCCGCATCGCCCGCGTCGCGCCGACCACCTTCCCGGTGCCCCGGTGCTCGATCCGGGTCAGCATGAGCGTGTCGCCGTCGGGACCACCGATCACCGCGACGAGACGACTGCCGTCGCGCGACACGAGGAACGCGCGCACCCGCTCCCCCGAGATCCCCGGCACCCACAACCGGCGGACCGCCCCGTCCTCGACGTACGAGACCCGAGCCCCGCGAGTCGTGCGGTCGACCAGCCAGATGCGACCGGCGAAGTCCCAGGCCGGCTTCAAGAAGTCCTGCCCGCCACTGACGACCGTCTCGACGCCGGCACCACTGGTGGACCCGAGCTGGCCCAGCAGGACCGACGTGCCGTCGGCCCCGATGCCGGCCACCGAGCTCCCGTCGAGACTCACGCCGATCGACCGCATCCCGAGCTCCTGCTCGCCCAGCGGGCCGCCCACGGGCTCGAGACCGGTCGGTGTCCCCGACACGACGATGCCCCGGCGCAGGCCGTAGAGCAGCGGGCTCGCCTGGACGCCGGCGGGGTCGTACTGGGCGCCGCCATCGACGCGGTACGACGAGACGCCGCCCGGCAGCGGGACCGGCTCACCGTTGAAGGACAGCTGGATGCTCTTCACCGTCGGCTCCTGGCGCAGCGTCCAGGCGAGCTGGGCCAGCATCTTCTCGATCGTGTCGGCCGACGGCTGCCCGCCGTCGCCTGAGAGCAGGATGTCGGCGACGCCGTCGTCGGAGATCGTCACGCCCACGGAGATCTCCAGCCCGGCGGGGATGAAGCTCTGGATGACCTGTGAGAGCCCGGGCGAGGGACCTGCCAGCAGCGCCTGGGTGAGCGTGGAGGGCAGCTGGTCCCCGCGAGGGACGAACACCGGCTCCGGCGTCAGGATCGCCGCGGTGGGGTCGAAGTAGTAGAGCGAGACCTGGCGGAAGTTCCGCTGGAACCAGTCCTGGGGGACGATGAGCGCGTCGGGCAGGTCGTCGATGCGCCACTCGCCGTCCTCGAGCGTCAGGTCGAAGGTGATCGTCCGCTGCGACCGGGGCAGGGCACCGCGCCACGCCCGACGACTGTCGAGGTGGTTGGCCCCGGGCAGCTGGATCGACACCCGCTGGCCGATGTCCGTGGGGGTCGGCGGCGTCGGGTAGGTGATGGTCTCCCGCTGGGGGGTCCAGGAGGCGGCGGCGTCCTCGGTCAGGAACTCCCGGGCGATCTTGGTGCTGACCGGCACCGCCTGCATCGCGATGAGGAACTGGCGCACGATCTCGGCCGGGGCGGCGCCGCTCTGGGGCGGCTTGGGGTCGTAGAAGAAGCCCGTGTCGGAGGAGACGTCGCCCTCGGAGCGGGTCTCGACGACGGGTCCGCTGTCGGGCACCCGGACACAGCCGCTGACGAGCGCGGCGAGCACGACCGACACGAGCACCGGGGCCAGCGTGGCCAGCGGTCGGCGGGTCACGAGACCTGCTCCGCGACGTCGCCGGGCACGAGCGGCAACGGGCTGTGCCGCAGCACCCCGCCCGCCCGACGGGGCAGGGTCAGTCGGAACTGGGCGCCCTCGCCGGGACGGCCCCAGGCCTGGAGCCACCCCCCGTGCAGGTGGGTGTCCTCGAGCGCGATGGACAGACCCAGACCGGTGCCACCCGAGGTCCGGGCGCGGGCGGGGTCGGCGCGCCAGAACCGGTTGAAGACCATCGACGCCTCCCCAGGGGCGAGCCCGACGCCGTGGTCGCGCACGGCGATCGCCGCGGCGTGCTCGTCACCGGCCACGTGGATGACGATGCCGGCGTCGGGTCCGTCCAGGGCCGCGTGGTCGATGGCGTTGGTGACCAGGTTGCGCACGATGCGCTCGACCCGGCGTACGTCGGCCTCGGCGAGGCAGGCCTGGTCGGGCGCGCGGACGACCACCTGGACGTGCCGCTGGTCGGCGAGCGGACGGGTCACGTCGACGATGCGCCGCGCGACGTCGACGAGGTTGACGTCGTCGAGCTCGAGCACCGCGGCGCCGGCGTCGAACCGGCTGATCTCCAGCAGGTCGGCGAGCAGGGTCTCGAACCGGTCGAGCTCGGTCTGCAGCAGCTCGGCGGCGCGCGCCGTGGCCGGGTCGAAGCCGTCGCGCGCGTCGTGGAGCATGTCGCTGGCCATCCGCACCGTCGTGAGCGGGGTGCGGAGCTCGTGGGAGACGTCGGAGACGAAGCGGCGCTGCACCCGGCTGAGCTCCTCCAGCTGGCGGATCTGGCGTTGGAGGTTGCTGGCCATCTGGTTGAACGACGTGGCGAGGCGGGCCAGGTCGTCCTCGCCGGAGACCTTCAGGCGCTCCTGCAGCTGGCCGGCGGCCAGCCGCTCGGCGACCTGACGGGCGAGCCGGATCGGGGTGACGACCTGGCGGGTGACCAGCCACGTCATGCCGGCGACGAGCACGAGCAGCAGGCCGCCCGCGGTGAGCAGGGCGCGGGTCACGAGCGCGAGCGTCTCCTCCTGCTCGTCGAGCGGGAACAGGTAGTAGAGCGTGTACGACGCGGCGTCCGAGGGCAGCTGCACCTGGGAGCCGACCGCGATGCCGGGCCGCTCGGAGACCGTGCCGTCGGTCCCGGTGCGCCGGATCGTGGTGTAGGTCCAGGCCGTGGAGGACTCGGCGTCGAAGTGCTCCTCCAGCGCGGGCGGAACGCTGGTGGTGTCGAGGCCGCGGGTGCGGTTGGCGCCGCCGTCCGCGATCCGGCTGCCGGGCCGGGTCGGGCCGACGAGGACGACGGAGTAGCCCCGGGTCTCGCCGCGCTGGATCAGCGTGCCGGCGAGGGAGCGCTGCTGGCCGAAGGGGTCGCTGTCGATGCCGGGCGCGGCCTCGAGCAGGTCGCGGGCCTCGGCGGTCTCGTCGTTGGCCTCGGCCACGACTGCGTCCACGCGGTGCTCGAGCAGGCCGTCGCGGGTCTGTTGCAGCAGGAACCAGCCGACCACGCTGACCACACCTGCCGACAGGATCAGCGTGCTCGCGACCACCCGAGCCTGGATGGAGCGTCGCCAGAACGTGAACCATCGGCGCAGGGAGTCCGGGGGCCTGCGGGAGCCGACCGACGAGCGCAGGTGGAGCACCGGGCCGGCCTACGCCGTCCCGGCTTTGTACCCCACCCCGCGGACCGTGACGACGATCTCGGGGTTCTCGGGATCGTGCTCGACCTTCGAGCGCAGCCGCTGCACGTGCACGTTGACCAGCCGGGTGTCGGCGGCGTGCCGGTAGCCCCAGACCTGCTCGAGCAGCACCTCCCGGGTGAAGACCTGCCACGGCTTGCGGGCCAGGCAGACGAGGAGGTCGAACTCGAGCGGCGTGAGGCTGATGCGCTCCCCGGCCCGGGTCACGGTGTGGCCGGCCACGTCGATCGCGAGGTCGCCGATCGTGAGCGTCTCCTGGCTCGGGGCGTCGAAACGACGGACTCGCGCGCGGATGCGGGCCACCAGCTCCTTGGGCTTGAAGGGCTTGACGACGTAGTCGTCGGCACCCGACTCCAGGCCGACCACGACGTCGATGCCGTCCTTGCCGGGCAGCATCAGGTCGAGCAGCACCAGGTCGGGGCGGTAGTCACGGAACGCCTCCATGGCCTGGTCGCCGCGTCCGACCATGTGGCTCTCGAAGCCCTCCTGGCGCAGCACGATCGTGAGCATCTCCGCCAGGGATGCGTCGTCGTCCACGACCAGGATGCGACCCTTGGTGAGGGTCTCGGCAGCCGGCTCGGTCATGCGTCCATCTTGCCTTAGTGGGCCTCACCGGGTGGCGTTCACCCCGACTTCAGCGGCCGGACATGCCGGTGGGGCGGCCACAGCGTGACCGCCCCACTGGTGTCGGGATCAGTATCGGTACTGCTCCGGCTTGTAGGGGCCGGCGGCGTCGACGCCGAGGTAGGCGGCCTGCTCGTCGCTGAGCCGGGTCAGCTTGACCCCCAGGGCGTCGAGGTGGAGGCGGGCGACCTCCTCGTCGAGGTGCTTGGGCAGCACGTAGACGCCGACCGGGTACTCCTCGGTCTTCGTGAAGATCTCGATCTGCGCGAGCACCTGGTTGGTGAAGGAGTTCGACATCACGAACGAGGGGTGGCCGGTCGCGTTGCCGAGGTTCATCAGGCGACCCTCGGAGAGCACGATGATGGCCTTGCCGGTCGGGAAGGTCCAGACGTCGACCTGCGGCTTGACGTTCTTGCGCTCCGCGACGCCCGGCGCCTCGAGGCCGGCCATGTCGATCTCGTTGTCGAAGTGGCCGATGTTGCCGACGATCGCGTTGTGCTTCATCGCCCGCATGTGGTCGACGGTGACGACGTCCTTGTTGCCGGTCGCGGTGATGATGATGTCCGCGATCGGGAGGGCGTCCTCGAGCGTGGTGACCTGGTAGCCGTCCATCGACGCCTGCAGCGCGCAGATCGGGTCGATCTCAGTGACGATGACGCGGGCCCCCTGGCCGCGCAGCGACTCCGCGCAGCCCTTGCCGACGTCGCCGTAGCCACAGACCACGGCGACCTTGCCGCCGATGAGGACGTCGGTCGCGCGGTTGATGCCGTCGATCAGCGAGTGGCGGCAGCCGTACTTGTTGTCGAACTTCGACTTGGTGACCGAGTCGTTGACGTTGATCGCCGGGAAGAGCAGCGTGCCCTCGCGCATCATCTCGTAGAGACGGTGCACACCGGTCGTGGTCTCCTCGGTCACGCCCTTGATCGAGTTGGCGATCGGGGTCCAGTGGTTGGGGTTCTCGGCGAGGACCTGGGTGAGGACCTCGAAGATGATCCGCTGCTCGGTGCTGGTGGCGCTCGCCGGGTCGGGAGCCTGGCCGGTCTTCTCGGCCTGGACGCCGAGGTGCACGAGCAGGGTCGCGTCACCGCCGTCGTCGAGGATCATGTTGGGCTGCTGGCCGCCGGGCCAGTCGAGGATCTGCTGGGTGCACCACCAGTACTCCTCCAGCGTCTCGCCCTTCCAGGCGAAGACCGGGACGCCCTGCGGGTCCTCGGGGGTGCCGTTCGGGCCGACCGCGATCGCGGCGGCGGCGTGGTCCTGGGTGGAGAAGATGTTGCAGGAGGCCCAGCGCACCTCGGCGCCGAGGGCGACCAGGGTCTCGATGAGCACGGCGGTCTGGATCGTCATGTGCAGCGAGCCGGCGATCCGGGCGCCCTTGAGCGGCTGGTCGGCGCCGTAGCGCTCGCGCATCGCCATCAGGCCCGGCATCTCGTGCTCGGCGAGCTGGATCTCGGTGCGGCCGAAGTCGGCCAGGGAGAGGTCGGCGACCTTGAAGTCCATCGGTTGTCTCCTCAGGAGGGTGGAGTCCGGGTCTGCGTCGTGCATCTGCACGTCTGGGGATCTCCCACGCGGACCCGGCAAGCGTAGGACGGCGATCGCCGGTTGGCGGAATCCTCGGGCCTCCAGCTCCCAGCCCCCGGCTCCCGCGTCCCGGCCCGTCGGATCGACCGTCAGTGGGCGGCGGCGGGCTTCTTGCCGAACGGCAGCAGGTGCATGACGACCATGACGAGTGCACCGACGACCAGGCCGAGGACGGCGGAGGCGGCGGTGTTGACGAGCCAGCCGAGGGCCCCACCCACGCTCGAGACGGCGTGGTGCACCTTCTCCTCGAGGTGGTGGACGGCGTCGTACGGCGCGTGCCAGCCGAGCTCGTCGAGACCCACCAGCTCGATGTGGCCGCCGACCCAGAGCATCGCAGCGGTGCCGACCACCGAGATCGTGGCGAGCAGGCGCGGCATGAACGACACCAGCCCGCGGCCCAGCCGCTGCAGACCGGCGGACCTGCGCTCGGTCAGCGCCAGGCCGACGTCGTCGATCTTCACGATCACGCCGACCACGCCGTAGACCGCGATCGTGATCACGATCGCGACGACGACCAGGATCACCAGCCGGCTGAGGAACGGCTCGTCGGCCACCTCGTTGAGGGCGATCACCATGATCTCGGCCGACAGGATCAGGTCGGTGCGGATCGCGCCGCTCACCATGGTCTTCTCGGCGTCCTCCCCCGCCTCCGCGACCGGGGCCGCGTGGGCCTCGTGGCCGCGGATGCGTTCCCAGACCTTCTCGGCCCCCTCGTAGCAGAGGTAGCCGCCGCCGAGCATGAGGATCGGTGTGAGCAGCCACGGCAGGAACTGGCTGAGCAGCAGCGCGACCGGGAGGATCAGCAGCAGCTTGTTGCGGATCGACCCGATCGCGATCCGTCGGATCATCGGCAGCTCGCGGTCGGCGGTGACGCCGTGGACGTACTGCGGGGTCACCGCGGTGTCGTCGACCACCACACCAGCGGCCTTCGTGGTCGCCCGCCCCGCCGCGGCGCCGACGTCGTCGACCGATGCGGCGGCCAGCCGCGCGAGCGCGGCGACGTCGTCGAGCAGCGCGAACAACCCTCCAGCCATGCCGGAAGGTTATCGGGCGATGTGCAAGCCCTTCGCGTGCCGGGTCAGGCCAGGGCCGGCGCCGCCTCGGACCGCTGCTCCGGCTGGAACACGCAGGCGGAGTCCTCGGCGAGCGGGTCGCCGGTGTCGGCGTAGGCCCGCGCCCGCGAGCCGCCGCACAGGTCGGCGAACTCACAGCGGCCGCACCGGCCACTGAACTCCGAGGCGCGGATGCTGCGCAGCACCTCGTTGTCGCGGTAGATCTCCGCCAGCGGGGTCTCGCGCACCGACCCGAGCGGCAGCGGGAGGAATCCCGCCGGGTAGACCTCGCCGTCGTAGGCCACGAACACGATGCCCTTGCCATCGCGGGTGGAGACGGTGTGGGCGGTCGAGCGGCTCTCCCCCGGGCCGGCGAGCTCGACGAGGCGGTCGCGGAGTGCGACGTACGTCGGGGTGGCGGGCGCCGGCAGCCCGGCCTTGCGCTGCACGACGATCCGCCGGAAGAACGGTGCCTCGACCGTGCGGACGGTGAACCCGTGGTGCGAGGAGTCCACGAGGAAGTGGCACACGTCCTCGTGCTCGGCCGGCGTGATCGCGCCCGTCGCCTCGCCGCGACCGACGTGGACCAGGAAGAAGACCTCCCAGATGGCCACGCCGGTCTCGGCCATCAGGGCCGCGATGTCCGCGAGCTCGTCGAGGTTGGCGCGCATCACCGTGGTGTTGATCTGCACCTTGAGGCCGGCTTCGACGAGCGACCGGATCGCGAGCACGGTCTGGTCGAAGTGGCCGGGGATCCCCCGCACGGCGTCGTGTGTCGCCGCGGTCGCGCCGTCGAGGCTCAAGGAGACCGCCTTGACCCCGGCGTCGACCATCCGGGCGATGGCCTCGGGGGTCAGCTGCGGGGTGACCGAGGGCGACATGGCGACCGGTACGCCGAGCCCACCCGCGTACTCCACCATCTCGAACACGTCCGGACGCAGCAGGCAGTCGCCGCCGGTGAGGATCAGGATCGGGTACGGCCGACCGAACGCGGCCACCTGGTCGATCAGCGCGCGGCCCTCGGCGCCGGTCAGCTCGCCGGGCAGCGGATCAGGTGCCGCCGAGGCACGGCAGTGCCGACAGGCCAGCAGGCAGGCGCGGGTCACCTCCCAGAACACCAGCATCGGCCGCTGCCCGTAGTCGATCGACCGCGGCAGCGTGAGGCCCGCGGGGTGGCCGCTCGGGTGGTTCATGCAGACGCTCCTTGCTGCAGGGGCTCGGTGGGCTCGCCGGGCTCGCCGGGCTCGGGAACGATGCGGGCGGCGGTCGCCTCGGCCTGGGCGACACAGCCGGCGAGACCCACGCCGCGGTAGGCCGCGCCGGTCACGGTGAGGCCGGGCAGGGTCGCCAGCTCCGCGTCGAGGGCGGCCAGCCGGGCGGCATGCCCGACGGTGTACTGCGGCATGGCGCCCGGCCAGCGCTGCACCAGCCGGTCGACCGGGTCGGCGCGGATGCCAAGGATCCGGGACAGGGCTTCACGGACGTGGCGCTCGAGCTCGTCGTCGTCCATCCTGAGCCAGCGCCGGTCACCGGCCCGTCCGACCATGCACTTGACCAGGACCAGGTCGTCGTCGGGCTGCGGCCACTTCTGGGACAGCCAGCTGCAGCCGACGATGAGCTCCCCCTCGGCGGGCGGGACGAGGAAGCCCGTGCCCGGCCGCAGCGCCGGCACGTCCTCGCGCCGGAAGGCCAGCGTCACGTTGGCGACGTCGACGTACTCGATGCCACGCAGCAGCTCCGCGGCGTTCGGGAGGAGGTCGCCGAGCAGGTCGGCCGCGACGTACGCCGGCGTCGCGAGCACGACCTGGGTGGCGGGGAGGATCCGGTCGTCGGTGAGCACCGTCCACGACCCGTCCGCCCGGCGGTCGATCCCCCGCGTGAGGGCGCCGGTCAGCACCGTCTCGGGGCCGAGCTCCTCGGCGAGGCGCGCGGTCAGGTGCGACAGGCCGCCGCGCAGGGAGACCAGCGGAGGCTTCGGA